>QEXX01000067.1 GCA_003130835.1 Anaerolineae bacterium
ACCGCGTAAGCGACATTCATGTCGCCTGAATCCACGAGATAAATCATTCGTGCCGCGACATTCATGTCGCCTAAATCCACGAGATAAATCTCGTGCTACTGCGTAAGGTGAGTTAAAGAGCTACGGGTAAGGCTCATTGCAGGTCGGACAGTACAGCTCGAGGCGGAGCGGATTGCGCCAATCGATTCAGACTGCAAATTGTGGGGAATGATCAGCTCTTCTTTAAGGGTGCATTCGGGGAGGTAACAGGGTGGAAGAATCCCTAGAAAACTTTTTGGATAAGCATTTCGTGCAATGATTCCTCTATTTTCCATGTTATAATTCAACGACTGAATTTTGGAAGGATCGCCGATGGAATCTGAAGTGCAAACCGATGCAGCGCGGGAAATCCTGCTGCTCGAAAAAATCGAAGATGACCCCGATGTCACCCAAGCCTCGCTTGCCGATCTGCTCGGCGTAGCGGTTGGGACGGTCAATTGGCATCTGCGCCGTCTAATCGAGAAGGGCTATGTCAAAGTGAAACGCGCTCAGCGGCGCAAGTTGCGCTACATCATTACGCCCGAAGGGATTGCTTTTCGCGCCCGCTTAACGATGAACTACATCGAGCAGTCCATGCGTCTCTATCGGCGCACCCGTCAGCGTGTGCTTGAATTGCTGGCAGAAGTCCAAAAGGCAGGCTATCGCTGTGTGCGCATCGACGGGCAAGGGGATATCGCTGAAGTCTGCCGTTTGACCTGTCTAGAACAGGGGATTGCGATTAGCGAGGATGGGGCATACCCGGTGCTCCAAATCGACGGCACTAAGGTTCGCTTACGGATGGATGAGAAGGCTCATGCAGGAAACTAAGCATATTTTGATCACCGGCGGCGCCGGTTATATCGGTTCGGCTTTGTGCGGTGAACTTTTACGCCAAGGCTATCAAGTTACCGTATTAGATGAATTATTGTACGGCGGCGAGTCTTTGTTGAGCTACCTGCCGCATCCCAATTTTCATTTCGCCAAAGCCAACGTTTGGGAGGCACGCGCCGTCAAGGATAACCTGCGCCGAGACTGGCAAAAGCCGTTTGCGGTGGTTCATTTGGCGGCTTTGGCTGGTTTCCCCGCTTGTCAAGCCGTTGGGCGACAGGTAGCTTGGCGTTACAATGTCGAAGCTACCCAGCGCGTCTACGAACAAGCTGAGGAAATGGGGGTTGAACGCTTTGTTTACGCCTCAACTTATAGCAATTATGGTTTAGCGCCGCATGGCAAACCGGTTACCGAAGAAAGCCCCCTGAATCCACAATCGCTTTACGCCGAGACCAAAATCGCCTCTGAACGCTTTTTGCTTAGGGCAAATGGACATTGTGCCCCCCTGATCTTGCGTTTGGCAACCCTCTACGGCTTATCCCCTCGCATGCGTTTCGATCTGATCATTAATCAATTTGTCCTCGAGGCTTACTATAAGCGCGAGTTACTCATCTATCAACGCGGGTATTCACGCTCTTTTGTCCATCTGCAAGATGCGATTCGCGGTATACTCCTAGGTCTGCAAAGCCCGCTAGAGCGCATCCAAGGTCAGGTTTACAATCTCGGTTCGGATCAGGGCAACTACACCAAAGACCAAATCGTCGCCCTGATTCTTAAGCGGTTGCCAGAAACGCGCCTCTCTTACAAAGACATGACCTTTGGTGGGGATATGCGTGATATCTCCGTTTCTTTTGAGAAGATTGAGCGGCAACTGGGCTTTCAAGCGCTTTATACCGTGGACGATGGCATCCGCGAAGTCTTACATGCCTTACAAGCAGGCATCTTTCGTGACCCGCTGGATAGCCGCTATCGCAATGCGCAGTTCATTGTGCAATGAAAGAACTTTGGAGGATGATCCATTGATGGCTGAAACTCATACCTTTCCACCGCCCTCACGGGAGTTTTGGGGCCAGAAACGCGTCATTGTCACTGGAGGGGCAGGCTTTTTAGGCTCTTTTGTGGTGGAAAAGCTTCGGGAGCGCGGCGCGGCTGAGATTATTGTGCCGCGCATTGAGCAGTACGATCTGGTCAAAATTCAAGACATCACTCGTCTTTTGGACGATGTCATGGGCCCAAACCCGGTGCCACGCCCCTCCAATGTCATGGTCATTCACTTGGCTGCTCTGGCAGGCGGCATTGGCGCCAATCGCGCCCGTCCGGCGGATTTCTTCTACATCAATTTGATGATGGGGGTGCAATTAATGCACGAATCTTGGAAACGCGGCGTGGATAAATTCGTTGCCATCGGAACGATTTGCGCCTATCCCAAATATACCCCGCTGCCGTTTAAAGAAGAGCACTTGTGGGATGGCTATCCCGAAGAGACCAACGCCCCTTATGGCTTGGCAAAGAAAATGTTGCTGGTGCAGGCACAAGCTTATCGGGAACAATATGGATTTAACGCCATTTATCCTTTGCCGGTTAATCTCTATGGCCCGCGGGATAACTTTGACTTGGAGACATCGCACGTCATCCCGGCGATTATCCGCAAATGTGTCGAAGCAAAAGAGCGCGGGGATAAGGAGATTGTATTGTGGGGGGATGGATCACCGACACGCGAGTTTCTCTATGTCGAAGATGCCGCCGAAGGTATTCTGTTAGCCGCCGAACGCTACGATGGTCCGGAACCGTTCAACCTCGGCTCGGGAATGGAAATCCGCATCAAGGACTTAGCCGAGTTAATTGCTCGCTTGACCGGCTTTGAGGGCAAAATCGTTTGGGATACCAGCAAACCCAATGGACAGCCGCGCCGCGCTCTGGATACCTCCCGCGCCGAACGCTTTTTCGGATTCCGCGCTCAGATGCCCTTTGAAGAAGGCTTGCGTCGCACGATTGAATGGTATAAAGCTCAGCGTGCACAAGGAAAGGTGTAATGGCACAGCAAACCTCGTTGACTTCAAAAATACCCTCTGAAGTTGTCCTCTTGCGCCCTTCGCGCGGTTGGATTCCGCTCAACTTGCGTGAACTATGGGCTTTCCGCGAGTTGATCTATTTTCTTACTTGGCGGGACATTAAAGTGCGCTATAAACAGACCGTGCTGGGGGCAGCCTGGGCAATCCTGCAGCCCCTGATCAATATGGTTGTCTTGAGCTTTATCTTCGGCAATTTGGCAAAGCTCTCTACCGATAACATCCCGCGCCCGATCTTCACCTTTACGGCACTGCTGCCATGGGGGTTGTTCAGCAAAGCCTTGGCAGATGCTGGCCGCTCGATGCTCACCAATCGCAGTATGATCACCAAAGTCTATTTCCCCCGTCTGATCATCCCGCTTTCTTCAGTGCTGGGGGGTTTAGTGGATTTCGTTATCCAATTTGTTATCTTGTTAGCCATGATGTTGTATTTTCGTATTCCTCCATCCGGAGCGGTGTGGAGTTTACCGTTTTTCGTCCTCTTATCGTTAGCCACTGCCTTTGGCTTCGGTTTATGGCTTTCGGCGCTCAATGTGCTTTATCGCGATGTAGGTTATATTTTGCCTTTCCTAACCCAGATTTGGATGTTGGTTACACCGGTTGCTTATTCGGCAAAAGTTGTCCCGTCTGAATACCAATTTTTCTATGCTCTCAATCCGATGGTTGGAGTTGTGGAGGGTTTTCGTTGGGCGTTGTTAGGGGCACGGCCGCCCGATGCCCTGACTTTGTCGGTTTCGAGCGCCATTTCTGTCGTCGTGCTGATTAGCGGGATGTATTACTTCCGCCGCATGGAACGCACCTTCGCGGACATGGTGTAGGAAGCAAGGGTTTTATGAGTGACATCGCTATTCGCGTCGAGAATCTTGGCAAACAATACCGCATTGGCGTCCAAAACGACTATTACCCCACCTTGCGAGATGCCATTACGCAAGCGGCTCTCTACCCGTTTCGCGTCCTGCGCTATGGCATTCCCTCTCAGCATGAGACGATCTGGGCACTGCGCAATATTTCCTTTGAGGTTAAACAAGGGGAGGTGCTCGGCGTCATCGGCAGAAATGGGGCCGGCAAAAGCACCCTGCTGAAAATTCTTTCGCGGGTGACCGAACCCAGCGAAGGATACGCCGAAATTCATGGGCGGGTTGGGGCTTTACTAGAAGTCGGCACCGGCTTTCATCCCGAATTGACCGGGCGGGAGAATATCTACCTGAACGGGGCTATTTTGGGAATGAAGCGGGCCGAGATCCAAAAGAAATTTGATGAGATTGTCGAATTTTCCGGCATCGAAAAATTCATCGACACGCCGGTAAAGCGCTATTCAAGCGGCATGTATCTCCGCCTGGCGTTTGCTGTGGCTGCCCATCTCGAACCGCAAATTTTGGTGGTCGATGAGGTGCTCGCTGTCGGTGATGCGGAATTTCAACGCAAGTGTTTGGGCAAGATGAGCGATGTTGCCAGCCAGGGACGCACGGTTTTGTTTGTCAGCCATAACATGTCTGCGATCTTACGCCTGACCCAGGAAACAATCGTCTTGGAGGGCGGTAAAATGCTGATGCGCGCTCCATCGAACCAGGCTGTCGATTTCTATCTCAGCTCTGGCTTATCCCAAAGCGGCGAAAAGCGCTGGCAAAAAGATGATCTGCCGACCGACTGCTATCCCTTCCGACCGATTGCGATGCGCATTCGTAACCCGCGGGGGAACGTGGTTGAAACAGTGCGTTCAACTGAACCCATCGAAGTAGAAGTGGAATATGAATTGGCAAGCCCGATCAATGGCTTACGGGTCGGCATTTACCTGATCAACACCCATGGCGAGACCATTTTTACCTCCTTTGACACGGACGATGGCGAGATGTATGAGAAATACAGTGTTCGGCAGGCTGGTCATTACCTCAGCCGCTGCATTATCCCTGCCGATTTACTCAACGATGGGCGCTATATTTTGGGTTTAAACGCCAGTGTGTATCGCCTCAAACGCTATTTTCATGAGCCAAATGCCCTCAATTTCACCGTTGATAGCACCGGGGCGCCGGGCAAGCAATGGTTTGAAGTGCGGCAAGGTTTCATTCGCCCGCGCTTGAACTGGCAAATTGAAAGGGAGCCGTATGCCGTTGAACAAGCGTGATGTAAAGGAGCACTTGGGGCGGTTGCCGTATTTGCCAGAAGCCTACTGGCGGCTGTTTTATCGAGGCAAACCGTTAAGTAAAAAAGCCTCCTTGCAGACTTTGCGAAAACAGATCCCGCAGTGGGTTGATCAAGCCCGCTTGGTTGGGCAAGAGGCTGCTCTGGCTGAGACAAAGCCCAAAAAAATTGCGCTTTTCAGCAGCTATAAATTGTGGCTACAACATTCAGCCTTGCTTGCAGCAGCCTTGGCAAGCTTGGGGCATTCGGTGACTTTAGCGTTTCTGCCTTATATCACCTGGCGAAAAAAGCCCAGCCTTTTCAATCTACGCATTCAAAACGCTTATACCAAAGAGGTCTTAAGTCCTCTTCGATCGCTGGTTGAGGTATGGTCTGTCTACGATGCCATCCAACAGGTAGACCACCAAGCGCTGCCAGTCTCCATTGAGCAAGCGATTCCAGACGTGAGCCAACGCGATACACAATACACCTTGCAAATCGAGCACTTCGATCCCTCAGATAGCAACAGTGAAGCAGGCCGGCTTTATCGTTGGCGGATGGAGCAAAACCGCCAGACCGCAAAGGCGGCTTATGCTTGGTTATCCAAACAACCGCCAGATGTACTGCTTATTCCTAATGGAAGTATCCTGGAATTTGGAGCGATTTATCAAACAGCAAAGGCCATAGGCATCCGTACCGTGACCTATGAATTTGGTGAGCAACGACAGCGTATTTGGCTTGCTCAAAATGACGAAGTGATGTTACAGAATACGGATCCGCTCTGGAATGCTCACGCCGGGCAAGTCTTCCGGGAGGAACAAAAGCAAAAATTGGCTGCCTTGTTCAAATCTCGTTGGCAAGCCGATCTGTGGGAAAACTTTTCGCGGCGTTGGCAAGCAGTACAACGGCAAGGAGCAGAAGCCGTTCGTCAACAACTTGCCCTGCAAGACAAGCCAACTTTTCTGATGGCAACCAATGTCATTGGAGACAGCTTAACCCTCAATCGTCAGGTTTTTAGCCATAGCATGACGGAATGGATTGAGCGCACCATCCGGTTGTTGGCTGAACGTTCCGATGTTCAATTGATCATTCGCATTCACCCCGGAGAGAAGTATACACGCGGCCCATCCGTGAAGGACATTGTTTTGTCCATTGTGCCAACATTGCCGCCGCATTTTCGCCTAATCGGCGCTCAAGACTCCATGAACACCTATGACCTGATTGAACTAGCCGATATCGGTCTGGTCTACACAACGACCACTGGGCTTGAAATGGCGATGAGTGGTTTGCCGGTCATTGTCTCAGGCAAAACCCACTATCGCAACAAAGGGTTCACCATTGACCCGGCTTCTTGGACAGAGTATGAGAGCTTGCTGCAAAAAGCTGCTGCCAACCCTGCTTCGCTCCGCCTAACCCCGGAACAAGTAGAAGTGGCGTGGCATTACGCTTATGTTTTTTTCTTTGAGTATCCCTTGCCGTTCCCTTGGCATTTACATCTCAACGACGATGTTGATTGCTGGCCATTGCCGAAGGTTTTTTCTGCAGAAGGCAGAAAGTTGTTTGGCGACACATTTGCTTACCTGTGCGGGGAGGCACGGAACGAGTAGCCTACATGCTTGGATGCACCCTCTGCAAGAGGATTTAGGAAGATTTTGGAGAAGAAAAGGATGGATTGGTCGAATCAAGTTGTTTTGATCACCGGTGGAACCGGGTCGTTTGGCAAAAAATTTGTGCAAATCATGCTGGAAGAATACCATCCCGCAAAGGTGATCATCTTCAGCCGCGATGAAATGAAACAGCATGAGATGCAAACTGGCGGTTTCAATCATCCCAGTTTGCGGTATTTCATTGGGGATGTGCGTGATTTAGAGCGATTACGCCGTGCGATGGCGGGTGTGGATATCGTTGTCCATGCGGCCGCCCTCAAACAAGTGCCGGCCTGCGAATATAACCCGATGGAGGCGATCAAGACCAATATATTGGGTAGCAGCAATGTGATTGAGGCGGCTCTAGACTGCAATGTCAAGAAAGTGGTTGCCCTCAGCACCGATAAGGCTGTCAATCCGGTCAATCTCTACGGCGCGACCAAGTTAGCTTCTGAGAAACTGTTTGTGCAGAGCAACGCTTATGCGGCCGGCAAGCCAACCCGTTTTAGCTGTGTGCGCTATGGCAATGTGGTTGGCAGCCGCGGCAGTGTGGTACCGATGTTTCTAAAACAGCGCGAGAACGGGCGTCTGACCATCACCGATACGCGCATGACCCGCTTCTGGATCAGCTTGGAAGACGGCGTTCGTTTCGTCATCCGCTGTATTGAGCAAATGGAGGGTGGGGAGGTCTTCATTCCGAAAAGCCCAAGTATGCGCATCGTCGATCTGGCGCGCGCCATCGCTCCGCATGCCAAGTTAGAAGTCATCGGCATCCGCGCCGGAGAAAAATTGCACGAAATGCTGATTCACGAGGATGAAGCCCGTTCGACGATAGAACTGGAAGATATGTATGTCGTCCAACCGACAACGGAGTTGTGGTTTGGTCACAGTTGGCAGAAGCGCGGCAAACCTCTGCCGGAGGGCTTCCGCTATGCCAGTGATACCAACTCCCATTGGCTGACAATTGACGAGATTCAAAAGATCATCAACGCCCTTGAGACAGAGATGGCGTGAGATTGTCCTGCGAGCGAGGTTTGTAGATTGATCCAAACCGATACAACAGGTGATAGCAAGAGTAAAAGAGCACCGAAGGCGAAAACCATCGACTTGGGTGCAATCTCCCAGCTCAAATCGTCAACCGAAGTGAGACAGTTTTGTCTTTTTTGGTTACCGAAACGCCAAGTGCAGGGTTCTTCCGTAGTTAACCCTGTTAATTCTTTAGGTCGGGTTGGCAACCGTCATGCGACTTTTGATCAGCGGTGCCAGCGGTCTGTTGGGTCTCAATTTTGCACTGGAGGCCTGCCGCGAACATGAGGTGTACGGTATCGTACATCGCCGCAGGCTGCGTCAAACGCCCTTCACGAGTATCCAATGCGATCTAACCGATGATGCAGCTCGGCGGCAACTCTTGAGGCAAATTTCACCTGACTGGGTCGTCCATTGTGCTGCGCTGGCAGACTTAGAAGCCTGTGAGGCTGACCCGCCGCTGGCGAAAAAATTGAATACCGACTTGCCTGCAAAACTGGCAGAAGATGTCAGTAACGGCGGAGCGCGCCTGTTGCACGTCTCCACCGATGCCGTGTTCGATGGCCAGCGCGGCGGTTATACTGAAGAAGATGAACCGCACCCGTTGAGCGTCTATGCCCAAACAAAACTGGCTGGCGAACAGGCTGTTTTAGCCATCCATCCAAATGCCTTGGTGGTGCGCGTCAATTTTTACGGTTGGAGCTTAAGCGGCAAGCGCAGCTTGGCAGAATTCTTCTTCAATAACCTTCGCACAGGGAAGGAAACGCCAGGTTTTCAGGATGTGTTTTTTTGTCCACTGCTGGCGAATGACTTGGCTAAAATCTTGTTGACCATGATGAAGATGGATTTGAAGGGTCTCTATCACGTGGTTGCTTGCGAATCAATCAGTAAGTATGGGTTTGGGGTAGAGTTAGCCCGTGCCTTTGGCTTGGATGAAAAGCTTATCCGTCCCAGCTCCGTGCTTGAAGCCGGCTTACGCGCTAGCCGCTCTCCGAACATGACCCTTTCGGTTGCAAAACTGCAAAGCGTCTTTCCCCAGTCCCTGCCTGACATCCGCCAAGGTTTGCAACGGTTTGTGGCTCTTTATCGAGAAGGTTACTCTGAGCGCCTGCGCTCAATGAACGATGAAGATTCGCGTGTACTCTAACCGGAAAAGGAGGCTTAGATTAGAATGGATTTGAAAATCGGCTCTCATCTCATTGGCGATCAACACCCGACCTATTTCATCGCCGATATTTCTGCTAATCATGATGGCGATCTAGAGCGTGCTAAAATGCTCATCCACTTAGCCAAAGAAGCTGGAGCAGATGCCGCCAAATTTCAAAACTTCCGTGCCCCGAAAATCGTATCGGATTATGGCTTTAAGGCGATGGGAGCACAGGTCTCCCACCAAGCCAAATGGCATAAGAGCGTTTTTGAGGTTTATCAAGATGCCTCGATCCCCTTCGAGTGGACGCCCATTTTGAAGGAGGAATGCGACAAAGTGGGCATCGACTATTTTTCCTCCCCCTACGACTTTGAGGCGATCGACATGCTCGATCCCTATGTGCCGGCCTATAAGATCGGATCGGGAGACATCACCTGGTTAGAAGCTTTAGAGCGCATGGCGAGCAAAGGCAAACCGGTGATTTTGGCAACCGGTGCTTCGGATATCGGTGACGTTCAACGGGCTGTGCATACCATCTTGAAAATCAACCCCCAATTGGCATTGATGCAATGCAATACCAATTACACAGGCAGTTTGGAAAACTTCCGCCACATCCACTTGCGCGTATTGACGACCTATCGAGTGATGTTTCCCGACCTGGTGCTAGGGCTCTCAGACCACACGCCGGGCCATGCCACAGTGCTGGGAGCCATTGCCTTAGGAGCACGGATGATCGAGAAGCACTTTACGGATGACAATCGCCGCATTGGGCCAGACCATCCCTTCTCCATGACGCCGCAGACGTGGCGAGAAATGGTCGATCGGGCACGTGAATTGGAGGCTGCTCTCGGCTCAGCAGATAAGTTTGTCACCGAAAACGAACGTGAAACGGTGATCATCCAGCGCCGTTGTCTGCGCGCTGCCCGCGACATCCGTCAAGGCGAGGTGCTCACGCGAGAGATGATCGATGTCCTTCGTCCGGCCACTCCAGGAGCTATCTTGCCGTACGAGATTCCCCAGGTCATCGGCAAGCGCGCTTTGGTCGATCTGCCAGCCGGCAAGGAATTGCGTTGGGTAGATTTGGGAGAGTAATTGCCCCGCATCCTGTACTTTTCCCGCACTTATACTCCCCACGATCACCGTTTTCTGCAGGCAATGAGCGAAAACGGGGATGCCGTCTATGCGCTCCATCTGGAAAACCGCGCTCAGCCTCTGGAAGACCGCCCCTTGCCGCGCGGCGTTGAACGGATTCATTGGTTGGCTGAGCGGATTCCTTTTGGATATGGACGATTACCGGCATTCATCCGCAACCTGCGGCAGGTGCTGAAGCAAGTGAACCCAGACGTAGTGCTAGCTGGCCCACTACAGACCTGTGCTTTTCTGGTCGCCGCAAGTGGGTATCGGCGCTTGGTGAGTATGTCTTGGGGGTATGATTTGCTGATCGACGCCCGGCGAAATCGTTGGATGACTTGGCTGACCCGTTACACTTTGAAACACAGCGCCGCTTTGTTGGGTGACTGTGAGACCATTCGACGGCTTGCCGTTCACTACGGCATGAACCCAGAGCGAATTGTGACCTTCCCATGGGGTGTTGACTTACGTCATTTTTCTCCCGATCAACGCGTGCCTGGCAAGGGAGAAGGGTTTGTCTTTCTCTCTACCCGCAGTTGGGAACCCATTTATGGCGTCGATTTGATCGCCAAAGCCTTTGGTGAAGTAGGCCGCCGCTATGCTTACGCGCACCTGATCTTACTGGGCAATGGCTCTCAAGCTGCTACATTGCAAACCATCCTCTCTCGGGCAGGAGTATTCGAGCAGGTCTCTATGCCCGGACAAATCGGCTTTGTCGCTTTACCCCGTTTTTATCGTCTCACCGATGTTTATGTGAGCGCTTCACACAGCGATGGCACGTCAATTTCATTGCTCGAAGCCATGGCGTGTGGCCGACCGGTCATCGTTTCGGACATTCCCGGCAACCGTGAATGGATTACGGCTGGTGAGCAAGGTTGGCTCTTTGCGGATGGTGACTGGCGGGCTTTGGCGCATATTATGGAACAAGCCATTCTGAGACGTGACGAGCTGAAACGTATGGGAGAAGCTGCACGGCGTTTGGTCGAGCAGCGCGCCGATTGGCAGCGCAATTTCCCCAAGCTGTACCAGGCGTTAAGTTGGGCAATGGAGTCTGTTTTATGAATCTTTTGTAAAGAAGGACCATCCATTCATCCTTCACCATCGCGCTAATGGCGTTCCCAGCCGTTGCGGTGTAGATTCGGTTTGTTGAGACCTACCACCCGTATTGGGATGGGACTTGGAAGGGATAAGGCTGCAGAGCAAATGCCTTTTCCTCTATGAAGGTAACTGTAACGCTCGAAAATGATGCCCTTACTTCTACCAAGATTTTATGGACACATACTTGTAGTTAATCTATGATGAGAGAGGCATTCCTGATGAATAGAATCAAAAGGATTCTCCAGAACGAAAATTTGATCTCGATCGTCTTAGTCCTCATATTAATGTGCCTTGCATATGCGATATGGATTCCACTCTTAGGGTTCTATCAGGAGGATTGGTACACGATTTGGAATGGTGTCGCCAGAGGGGCACAATACTTTATTCCAATGTATGCTGGCGAACGTCCCTTAATGGGGTATTTATACGCCTATTTGTACCCGCTGTTTGGAAATAAAGCCATCTTATGGGGTATTTACGCTTTTGGATTACGGTTGCTGACAGTAGTTCTTTTCAATGCGATTCTGCGACGACTTTGGAAGGAGCAGCGGACTTTCGTGCTATTAGCTACCGTACTCTTTGCAATTTATCCTGGGTTTTTGCAGCAAACTCAACCGAATTGTTTCCAAATGCACTTTCATGGAATTTTATTGGCTTTACTTTCAATCTACACCATGATTTGTTTCTTGGATGAAACCAACCTTTGGAAACGTATTTTATTCCTAACGATCGGGGTCGTGAGTGCAGGCCTTTACCCCTTTACAATGGAATATTACATTGGTCTTGAAGGTACGCGATTAGCCATTCTATGGGTATATCTCAAACGCCGATACAAGCGCAGTAAACTGTTAGCTAAATACATAACAGGGTGGTTGCCTTATCTGTTGGTGAGTGGACTATTTTTGTTTTGGCGAATTTTTATTTTCCAGAGTAATCGACCAACCCTAAAACTTGACCGACTATTTTCGAACTATGCTGCTAGCCCTATCAATCTCGTTTTACGCTTAGGCATAGAGCTTGGACGCGATACGATCGAAACCATTTTTCTTGCCTGGGTAGTGCCTCTTTATAATCAATGGTACTATGGGGAGTATAAAATCCAGTTGGTCAGTATTCTTCTGGCACTGGTTGGTGTTCTTCTAAGTGGCTTACTGATCTATCACCACCAAAAAATTTTTTCTGGTCAATTTCGTGAACCACAAACCACACCAAACTTGTGGGAGGGTATATTCATTGGTGTTATTGGCACCATTACAGCCCTTGTTCCAGTTGTTGTGACCTTGCAGGATATTCGCTTTGTTGCCCGTGAAGATCGCTACAGTTTGCCTGCTTCAATTGGAGCTGCCATCCTTCTGGCGATCCTATTGGTATATGGTTTAAGACAGAAACTACGGTTTGGGGTTGTGATGGGGTTGATCTTCTCAGCATTGGTAACACATTCTCAATATGCAAGGTATATGGTTGATTTTTGGCAG
>QEXX01000068.1 GCA_003130835.1 Anaerolineae bacterium
ATGCATGTCGCTTACGCGGTAGCGCGAGATTTATCTCGTGGATTCAGGCGACATGAATGTCGCTTACGCGGTAGCGCGAGATTTATCTCGTGGATTTAGACGACATGAATGTCGCGGCACGAATGAACTGCGTAACGTCAGTTATTCAATGACCAGGATAACAAGGATGGTCTATAAGCGACCATCCTTGTTGTTTTATCCACGCCATCCCTGGTATCGGGTCAGTCCAACACCACCACCGAGGTCAAGTTCACCGGCTGGTCTGGATTTAATCCCTTGGCTAGGGAACGATAATACGCCATCGCCTGGAGCACAGGGAGGTACAAAACGCCCCGCACCGTTTCCGGCAAGCCGCTGTGAAAACTGACCGTTGCGTTGCTCTCAGCTAGGCTCAGCACTTTGGCGCCCAGGCTTTCCACTTCTTCGAGGACACGCTGTTCATGGGAGCGGTTTCGCTCGGCCAGCAAGCCGACCACAGCCGTCGTCTCGGTGACCATACTCTTCGGCCCGTGACGAAACTCCAAGAAATGGAACGGCTCGGTGTGGGTGAGGGTCATCTCTTTCATTTTTAGGTTCGCCTCGCAGGCTAATCCATATCGAAAACCCGACCCCAAAAAATAGAATCGGTCGAAAGTCAAATTCTCCCCCCATTGGCGCGCCAACGGTTCGTATTGCTTAAGCAATCGCTCCCCAACCTCGGGCAAACGTCTTAAGTCGCTCCATTCACTCTTGCGCTTGCCGGCTATGAGAGCCAAAGCTGTTGAGGTGATGAAGAGCGAGGCGAAAGAACGCGTCTGTGCCACACTGTTTTCCTGACCCTTATCGATTACCAGTGCCAGGTCAGCCATCTCCACCAAGGGTTGATCGGAATAATTGGTCAAGGAAAGAACTTTTCCGCCGTCTAAAGCCTTGAAAGCTTCCACCGCCCGCACTGTCTCGGTAGTTGACCCTGAGCGGCTGACGGCGACCAGCAGGGTTTTCTGGCGCAAATTGCCGTTGAGGGTAGCAAAATGAGGATTCATCCACAATTCACCGCTCGGGAGACCGCGCGCTAAGCTACCCGACACTTCCTGAAAGAGGGTCGCCGCTGCTAAAGAAAGGTAGTAGGTCGAACCACAACCGATAAACAGCACTTGGGAAACATCGCCTTGCAAAAGTTCTTGTAGTCCAGAACGATTGGCTTCCACCACATCTAAAGCGTTTGCCCAGGCTTCGGTTTGAGAAAAGATTTCGGTTTTTGTATGATAACCTTGTTCCATAAACACCTTTCTTGGGTGCAGACAAATCTATTATGTTTCTATTTTACCTTATGGAGATTGCTTGGCTGGAGCGCTAAGTTCACCGAAGCGGGCAGCAATTGCTAGCGCTGGATCAATAGGCACCTCAGCACGTTTTATATCTGGTGGAATAACAATTGTGGGAGTTGGTCGAATTTTCTTTCCTTCAAATTGAGGCAGCCATTGTCGTTGAGCTTCGAGCATTTCTGAAGCCATTTCACGGATCTCTTTCAATGTCAAAACCGCGCTAGAAAGAGGATCCAGAGCACAAGCATGGACAATTTTCTCAGGATCACCGCTTATAGCTGCTTCAACTGTCAGGCGATGCACATTGATATTGGTCAAGTTCAAAGCGGCACATTGCGACGGAATAGCACCAACAATGATCTTATGTAACCCGTTGCCATCAGCTATCATTGGGCCTTCTACACAAGCGTCCTGAGGTAAATTGGATATCATGCCTTCGTTGATGACGTTGCCCTGGAAATAGAAAGGCTTATTTTTCTCAATTGCCTCAATAATATATGAGCCATACTCGATGCTTCGGGCAGGTAACGTAGAAGGCTCGTCTTTCAGGATATTTTCGGAGCCATATTTCTCAGCGACGATCTTCGACCATCGCACATGAGCTCCACTTTCTCCACCAAACATCGGTTCATTACAATACAACTCAAGTGCTTGCTTGTTCTTGCGGAAATAAGGCAAATACTCAGACAGATGACCTGTAGACTCGGTCATAAAATAGCCAATATGGCGAAAAACCTCTCCACGCACCTTCTCATTGGCATAATATTCGGGCAATTCGAAACGTTCTCGAAGTAGGGGATATAGGTCTTGCCCTTTATGCTCAAGCTTTAGGAACCAAGCCATGTGGTTGATACCAGCACTTAGAAATACAATTTCATTCTTGGGCACACCTGTGTAACTACTAATTAAGTCTAGGGAAATTTGAACCCCGTGGCATAATCCCACGAATTTTATACCAGTTGTACCCAGACTCCAACATACAATCGACATAGGATTTACATAGTTTAATAGATACGCATCTGGACTTAGCTCTCGAATATCTTTCGCTAACTCCAAAGCAATTGGTATGCTTCTTAAAGCTCGGAAGATGCCTCCTGGACCCAAAGTATCCCCAATACATTGATCAACGCCATATTTCATCGGAATTTCATAGTCCAGGGTTGTCGCCTTTAGTCCACCGATTTGATAAGTCGAGATAATATATTTGGCTCCTTCTACCGCTTCACGACGATCGGTGGTAATAGAAACTTTTGCGTCAAGATGGTTAGCTTTGATCACACGTTCTGCAAACTCTTTGACCCATGTCGTTTTCTGGGTTGTTGGGGCCATTAGAGAGAACTCAAGTCCCTCTAGTCCACTGTTCAGTAGGTCTAAGATTAACGTTTTACAAAACACGATACTCCCTGCACCAATGATGGCAATTTTTGGCATTTTATCCTCTCCTTTCTATAACTAAACACCTTTCGCCTTATTTGGAACCCAACCATCGGTAGCGGATTGAACTGATGGCAACTGCAAAGATGATCAACAATCCATAAGCTACTTCCTGAAAATAAGGATTTACACGCATCATGTTTAGGCTATTGGAGATAACTCCCATTAATAAAACACCAAGAAAGGTACCTAACACATTGCCACGCCCCCCTGTAATGGGTACTCCACCTATGACAACTGCACCAATTGCCCTCAACTCAAGCCCCGCTCCTGTAGAGGGTAAGGCAGCTCCTAAACGAGATAAAATTAATACCGAAGCCATACCCACTAAAATCCCGTTTAGGAAGAAGAACAAGATCGTGTTAAGTGGTACACTAATACCTGCTAAAAAAGCAGCTCTGGGATTATTCCCAATAGCAAAGATACGTCGCCCAATTTGGGTGTATTTCAAGATAAAATGAACAAACAGATAACCAAGAATGCTGATAAAAAACAGCAAAGGGAAGAAACCAAACAGACGTGTGCTAGCGATGAATTCAAATTTACCGTAAATGGTTTGAATTACACCTTCGGTTATTGCTAGGGCAATACCATGATAAACGCCCGTCATAGCAAGTGAGATAATGAAAGAGGGGGTACGGAATGCTACAGAGAGGACACCGTTGAGAGTAGAACAGACAACACATACCAAAACACCGATTACCCCAACGAGAAATTCATTCAGACCTTGGTTTATTAGAATGGACATGATACAAGCCGAAAGACCGATCATTGAACCCACAGAAATATCAAAATTCCCTGAAATGATCAGGATCGTTGCTCCTGCAGCAACCAAGCCCAGCACAGAGATTTGTTCAAGAATATTGAAAAGATTTTGCTGCATAAAGTAACGCGGGTTCACGTACCCAGTTATAAGGGATATTATAAAAACAACAATGAGTAAGAGAAACCACTGATTCTCAACTATTCCTCTCCATAGGGAAGGGCGAGAACTTGATTTTAATTTAGTTTGAGTCTGTAGAGACTTGTCCATTCTTTCTACCGGCCTCCTTGCTATTGTGGTAACCGAGATACACTCTTAATAATTCCTCCTCAGAGGTTTCCCGCGCATTTATTATTGCCACCAATTCACCATCCCGCATCACACCAATCCGATCACTCATTGAAATTAACTCTGGCATATCCGAGGAAATCATAATGATACATTTTTGCTGACGACACAGATCCGTCATAATCTTGTAAATTTCTTCTTTAGACCCAATATCAACGCCCTTAGTTGGCTCATCAAAGATAAAGACATCCGCTTGAGTCAATAACCAACGTCCTAAAATACTTTTTTGTTGATTACCACCACTAAGGCTATTGATATCTTGCTCAATCGAGGCTAGCTGAATTTTCAATGCATCAACGATATTGCCCACGATTTGCTTTTCGCGAGGCAATCGAATGAACCAACTTCGCTTTTGCTCATTATGAACAAGAGCCATGTTCTCCTTAACAGAACGTATTGGGAAAATCCCGCTTCCTTTTCGGTCTTCGGTAATAAGACAAACTCCATTTTGGATTGCTTGACGAGGAGAATTAGGAGTTATTCGCTTTCCATCCAAATATAGCTCGCCGCTATCACGTTTATCAACACCAAAAATTAAGTTAACCAATTCCGTTCGACCCGAGCCTACCATCCCTCCTAGACCAAAGATTTCACCTTTCCGCACATCAAAGGATACATTCTTGACCAAGCCTTTGCGGGAGTAATTCTCTACTTTCAATCCGACATCGCCAATTTGCACCTGTTCCTTGTGGTAAAAAAGCGCAGCTTCCCGTCCCACCATATCGCGAATAAGTTGTTCAATCGTAAACTGTGATTTGTGATAGGTAGATACCGTTTTACCATCTTTCAAAACTGTAATGCGATCTCCAATTTGAGTCACTTCTTGAAGATAATGAGAAATGTAGATGATTCCAATTCCTTGAGCAGCAAGATTTCGGACAAGCTCTAACAGAGCCTTCGTCTCCTCTATGCCGAGAGACGAGGTTGGTTCATCCATGACCAGGATACGTGCCTCACGGTGGAGCGCCTTAATTAATTGCAGGATTTGTTTCTGGGCAGGAGATAATTCTTCAACCAATAATCTTGGATCAATATGAATATTCAATTTATTCATAATTTCTTGAGCAATTCTCTCTTGCTTTTGAGTATCCACCTTCCCAAACCGATCCCTAAGCTCTACACCTAAAAAGATATTATCCGCAACAGTGAGGCTATCGACCAAATCTACATCTTGATAAATCGTGGCTATTTTTAAGTCAATGGCTTGCCTTGTAGTTAATTGTCGATACGATTTCCCAAAGAGAACAATTTCCCCTTGATCAGGCTTTTCTGCCCCAGATAATATCTTAATCAAGGTTGATTTTCCTGCACCATTCTCTCCTACTAGACAATGGATCTCGCCAGCATATAGGTCAAAACTCACATTGTCTAAGGCACGCGTGCCAGGAAAATTTTTCGTAATGTTATTCAAACTGAGAATTTTGATTTTCTCTTCCACACCCTTACCTCATTGTGGAGTAGGTTCATTAACCGATAGACCGGAGAGTAAAACAATTAGATGTAGGGTATAGGTTTTCTATACCCTACATCTCTCAATAGATTACTGGCGATAAGCCACTAACTCAGGGAAGTATTTCTGTGTTAACTGTTCATATACATCCGGTACAATTTCCCATGGTACCACTTGCATTGGGTCATCGATATTTTCTTCCGTTACTGGCATAATTGGTAGGAAGATGTGCTGATTAACTTTTGTACTCTTTCCAATCACGTAATTGTGAAGCGCCAGGTAAGCAATATATCCTTCCCAACCCGGTGAGCTACTAATGGTGTATTTTAGTTCACCTGCCTTTACCAAGGGGATACCGGCCGGAGAACCGTTCTGAGCAATCACTTTGATGGGGTTATTCAAAACACCCTTGTCCTTGAGCATCCGAATAACCGCAGCAGCCATATCCTCGTCCATGACAAACATGATCTTGAAGTCGAGACCGGACTGCAGTAAATCCTGAGCGACTTCAACTGCTTTGTTAGGATTGTAATCGGCATCCCGAATATCGAGCAGTTTATTTTTGCCCAGTTCTTCAGATTTGCGCTTCATAGCTTCATTGATTTTCTGGCACGGAATAGACTCAAAGTTACCGGTGATGATCACAAAATCTTCGCCAGGATAATTGTCTGCCATCCATTGGGCATACGACTCACCCATTGCAGTCCAATCAAAGTCAATTTCAGCGACAATTTCTTGCCCTGCTGCGGCAACTGATCCCACCGAGTCTGTTGCAACGACCGGTATACCGGCTTCCTTACCCTTCTGGGCTGCTATTCTTGCGCCGTTTTCATTGAAGGAGAAAACACTGATACCATCTACGCCTTGAGTGATGCAGAAGTCAATATTGGCTAACTCTTTCTCTACATCATAGTCCGAATTAACCACAATCACTTCTACACCATCTAGGCTTGCTCCATATTGAAATCCCTCAACATCTCTTTTGTACCATGTGTCAGGACCGGGAGTTATGTAACAATACGTCAGCTTTTTCTCGGCAGGAGCTTGGGTTGCTGGCTCTTGAGCTTGCGGCGCTTCAGTCTGTGCAGGTGCAGCAGGAGCTTCGGTCTGAGCCGGAGCTGATGGAGCCTCTGTTGGTGCAGGAGCGCAAGCAGCCAAGAGCGATAGGATGATGATTGAATAGATGATCCTTTTTATAGTCTTCATTTTTAACTCTCCTCTCGTAAAACTAAGCTAATTTTTTGGGCTTTATATGAGATGTTGGACGAATTTCTCCTAAGAATTTTCACCTCCTTTCTTCATAGCTGATTCGCTTCCCGCTCTAACGACTTGAATACCTCGACTTTCTAGTTCCTCACAAAAAGAGTCAGGGGTACAATAGTCTGTAACCACTACATGAATAGCCTCTAGGGGGGCTAAAAATGCCGTAGAAATCCGTCCAAATTTTGTATGATCGACCACCAAGATCACCTTTCTGCCAATTTGAATAATTGCACGGTCAGTCATTGTCTCGGGTAAGTAATCATTTGTGAGTCCATGGGTTAGGCTTATGGCTCGGGCTCCTATAATGACTTGATCCACATTGATTTCCCTTAGAGCCAATTCCGCAATATGTCCGATAAAGGAAAGTTCACTTTTTCTGAACAACCCCCCAATTACGATCAAGGTAATTTCACTAATATCAGACAGAGTATTGATCACAGGTAAAGAATTGGTGACTACGGTCAAATTTTTACGAGAGCGGAGATTTCTGGCAACTTCAAGGACTGTACTACCACTTCCAAGAAAAACAGTTGAGTCATCTGAAACTAATTGAGCTGCAACAATGCCAATCTGTCTCTTTTCTTCTGACTGCTCATTTTGTCGTTGAAGAATAGGCATTTCAGGAGGCGCAGAGTTGACCAAAATTGCGCCGCCATGCACCCGTTGAATCCTGCCTTGACTGGCAAGGATTTCGAGATCACGGCGGGCGGTTGCCTTGCTGATCGAAAAGGTATCACATAGATCACTCACCGTGACCCGCTTTTGGCGGGCAAGCAGTTGAACAATTTGTTCTTGGCGTTCAATGTTGGAGAGATTTCCCAAATCGTTCATTGTTCTTGTGGTATAATCGCTCACAAAACAATCACAAACGATAGCAATCGCTCATATTAAACCATAGTTTTGTGAAATTTTCAAGAGGCTTTGATGATCTTTTTTGAGCTACTTTGTCAGGCAGGCTAGAGATGACCGAAAAATCGATCGATCTCCTTGTTCCGGGCGAAATCAATCCCGATCTCATCCTCAATGACCCCCATTTGGAAGCGCGCTTTGGTCAACAAGAAGTCCTGGTGCAAGACTTCGAAATGACCATCGGCTCCTCTTCGGCTATTTTTGCTTGCGGCGCCGCCCGTTTGGGCTTGAAAACGACTCTCATCGGCGTGATCGGAGAGGATCCGCTGGGCAAGTTTATGATGGATGCCCTGCGTCAACGCAATGTGGATATTTCTCCGCTCCTCATCGACCATGAACGTAAAACGGGGGTGAGCGTGATTTTGAGCCGCGGTAGCGACCGCGCCATCCTGACTTATCTGGGTTGCATCGATGCTCTAGAAGCCCATCAAATCCCCGATTCGTACCTGGCTCAAACCCGCCATCTTCACGTGTGCAGCATTTTTCTCCAAAGCCGTCTGCGGGCTGGTTTGCCAGACCTCTTCCGCCGCGCCCGCAACCTGGGAGTCACCATCTCTCTCGACACTAATTGGGATCCCAGCGGCCGCTGGGAGGGTATCCTAGGTCTAATTGCTCAAGTGGATGTCTTTTTGCCAAACGAACAAGAAGCACTAGCTATTACCGGGTCCAATGATCTTAATCGCGCCCTAGAGCTGCTTGAACAGCACTGCCCCTTGGTGGTCATCAAGCGAGGGGAACAGGGTGCTATCGCTCGCCAGAAAGGTGAAACGGTTACCTCCAAAGCCTTAACGGTAGCGGTTGTGGACACGGTTGGAGCCGGCGATTCCTTCAATGCCGGCTTTATATATGGCTATTTAGCCGGATTCCCCCTTAAGAAAGCGCTAGAACTCGGCATTGCCTGTGGTTCCCTTTCCACCCGCGCTGCGGGTGGGGTGAACGCTCAACCCACGCTTGAGGAGGCTTTGCAATATGTTTCTGGATGAAGTGGTTTCTGCTCAGCATCGAGGCATCGCGCTGGGTATTCCTTCAATCTGCTCTGCCCACCCCCGGGTTTTGCGAACCGCCATGCGCACATATGCTCCATTGAAAAAACCCTTGCTGATCGAATCGACCTGTAATCAGGTCAATCAAGAGGGGGGATATACCGGCTTGACTCCCGCCGATTTTGTTGCCTATGTCACCTCGCTTGCCGAACAGGAAGACTTTCCCAAAGAGCAGCTTCTGTTTGGAGGTGATCACCTTGGGCCTTATCCATGGCGAAGCGAAAAAGCCGAACAGGCCATGCAAAAAGCCGCAGAACTCGTGCGACACAGCGTTCAAGCTGGGTATCAAAAGCTCCATCTGGATGCCAGCATGCGCTTGGGTGATGACGATCCCCGTCAACCTTTACCCCTTGAGGTCATCGCCGAGCGCACTGCCAGGCTTGCCCAAGCCGCTCTTCAAGCGACGGTGGATCGGGGCACAAGCACCGCTTTGCGGTTTGTGATCGGATCTGAAGTCCCACTGCCCGGCGGAGCAAACATTGCAGAAACGGGCGTTCGCGTTACGGAGGTTGTCAATGTCCAGGAGACACTTGCAACCTTTCAATCCGCCCTGCAAAAAGCCGGTCTTGCCCATTTGTTTGAGCAAGTTATTGCCCTAGTTGTCCAACCCGGTGTGGAATTTGGCGATGATTTTGTCTTGGAATACCAACCGCAAAACGCCCAAGCGTTGGTTCACTGGATTGAATCGCAGCCATCTTTGGTCTTCGAAGCTCACTCGACAGACTACCAGAGCCAAGAGGATCTAAGTGCCCTAGTGCGCGATCACTTTGCCATTCTCAAAGTCGGGCCGGCGTTGACCTTTGCCTATCGCCAAGCCCTGTTTGCCCTCGCCCATATCGAAGAGCACTTGTGTTCACCCGCAGAGCAATCTCACCTCTTTCAGGTTGTTGAACAGGTCATGCTAACGCATCCGCACTATTGGCAAGGCTATTATGACGGATCGCCCACTGAACAGGCGATAAAGCGGAAGTTCAGTTTGAGCGACCGCATCCGTTATTACTGGAGCCATCCTTCCATTCAAACTGCCGTGGAGAAACTATTAAGCAACCTCAACGGCAAACACATCCCGCTCGGATTGCTTCAACAATACTGTCCCCATGTCGAAGGTGAGCGGCAAGCCCGCGAGGCTTCTGACCTACCGCAGCACATCCTTGAAGCCTCAATTCAGAAAGTCCTTCAGGATTATCTGGTTGCGTGCTGGGGGGTTCATGCCCGGATAGAAAGTCATTGAACCTCATCCCCCTGTCACCTTCTGCTTCTCTACAGGCGGATTACCCCTCATCATAACCTGAATCCTTCAACAAGTTATGCATCACCCAAGTACGCTCCACTGCCCTGCCGCAGGGTGTACGTCATGGTCAATCGAGTTTCGCAGGCGAGGACGCCC
>QEXX01000014.1 GCA_003130835.1 Anaerolineae bacterium
TCCATTTGAAGACCACCTCGGAAAACAAGGCAGCCTGTTTCTTATATGAAAAACTTGGCTTTGCCCTGCTCGATGTCCGCCCTACAGCCTTGTGGAAACCTTGGCTCGGACGCGAGATCGACAACTGCTGTTACGCCATGAGCCTTCCCTAAATCATGGAGCTACTCAATCACTCACCAGTGTGCCAACCGGCTCTCCATAAATTGCTTTGCGCAAGACATCTTCTTGCCAAAGGTTCAGCACCAAAATGGGCAAATGGTTGTCCATGCACAACGAAATTGCCGTGCTATCCATCACTTCTAGACGACGGTTGATCGTTTCCATGTAACTAAGACGCTCAAAACGCACCGCGTTGGGATTTTTGACCGGGTCAGAGTCGTACACGCCATCCACTTTGGTGGCTTTGATGAGTACATCGGCACCGATTTCCATCGCTCGCAGGGCGGCTGCCGTGTCGGTGGAGAAATAAGGGTTACCGGTGCCGCCGCCGAAGATGACCACCCGTCCCTTTTCGAGGTGGCGGATCGCCCGCCGGCGGATATAGGGTTCTGCGACGGCGCGCATTTCAATCGCCGATTGGACACGGGTGATCATGCCGCGCCGTTCCATGGCATCCATGAGGGCGAGGGCGTTCATCACCGTAGCCAGCATGCCCATATAATCGGCGGTGGCGCGGTCCATGCCGCGGTCCAATCCGATGCGCCCGCGCCATAAATTGCCAGCCCCGATGACAATTGCCACCGTCACCCCTTCATCACACACTTCTTTCACCCGTTCGGCAATTGCTTCAGCTTGGTAAGGATCGATGCCAAAACCATCTGCTCCCGCCAGCGCTTCCCCGCTGAGCTTTAGCAAGATGCGATGATAGAGAATCTCTTTTGACATATTCGCTCCTATATCAGAAAAAGAGCCAACCCATCGGTTGGCTCTGCTGACCTAATCTTCGGTGCTTTCTCCCCGTTCCCAGCGCACGAAACGGCGGATGACGATATTTTCTCCCATCGAAGCAATGTTTTGTAGCAGCAGTTGTTCGATGGTGATCGTTTCATCGCGAATATAGGGCTGGCGCAACAAGCAAACTTCGTCTTTGAATTTTTCAATGCGCCCAGCGACGATTTTCTCCACCACGGCTTCGGGCTTACCCTCTTCGAGGGCACGCGCGCGGGCAATCTGACGCTCGTGCTCAAGCTCTTCCTGCGGGATGTCGCTCTCGCGGATATAACGCGGGGCAGCCGCAGCAATCTGCAGGGCAATTTCGTGGGCAAAATTGCGGAAAGGTTCTGAACGTGCGACGAAATCCGTCTCGCAATTGACCTCCACCATCACGCCGACACGACCACCACCATGTGAGTAAAGTTCCAGCACGCCTTCCGAAGCCTGACGGTCGGCGCGTTTGGCTGCCGTGGCTAATCCTTTTTCACGCAGCAGATCGACTGCTTTCTTAAAGTCGCCGTTTGCCTGCTCTAGGGCTTTACGACATTCCAGAATACCAACTCCTGTTGCTTCGCGGAGTTCCTTGATTTGTTCCGTTGTGATCGCCATAATTATTCCTCGTCCTCGTCTGAATCTTCAAAATCTTCGTCTTCGTCGCGGCTGGCTCGCGCCCGCAACCTTTCTTCTTCGTCATCATCCGTACCCCAATCGATGTCATAGACATCTTCATCGGGTTCGCCGAAGACATCTTCGTCCAAGGGAGCTTTGATGCGCCCGCTGATCTTTGCCAAGGTTGCCTCACCGAGCAAGTCTTCATCCGAAAGCTCTTCCTCTTCCGCCGTTGGAACGGATACCAGCGCTTCTTCGGGCATCTCCTTGCGCAGCGCTTTTCCTTCAATAACTGCATCGGCGATCTTCGAGACAACCAGCTTGATGGCGCGGATGGCATCGTCGTTGGAAGGGATGACGTAATCGACATGGGTGGGATCGCAGTTGGTATCCACCATTGCGATGACCGGGATGTTAAGCAGGTTGGCTTCATGAATGGCCGTAGCTTCGCGGTGGACATCAACCACAAAGACCAGCTCCGGCAGGCGCACCATTTGGCGCACGCCGCCAAGCAGGACTTCTAAGCGTTCGATCTTGCGGTGTAGCACCAGAGCTTCTTTTTTGGTCAGGCGCCCAAACTCGCCCTTATCGCGCATGCGCTCCAATTTCTCCAGCTCGTTGATACGTTGGCGGATTGTCCGCCAGTTGGTGAGCATGCCGCCTAGCCAGCGCACGGTCACGTAGGGCATACCGCACCGCATGGCTTCAGCCTGCACTGTTTCTTGGGCTTGGCGTTTGGTGCCGATGAACAACACCGTGCCGCCTTGAGCAACCGTATCGCGCACCAAGTTATACGCTTGCTGAATGGCTTTGGAGGTCTTCTGCAAGTCGATGATATGAATGCCATTCCGCTCGGTGAAAATATAGGGCTTCATGGCTGGGTGCCATTTTTGGGTGCGATGGCCAAAATGAACACCGCTTTCCAAGAGGGCTTTCATGGAAACAACAGACATAGAACAACTCCTTTAATGCGTTTTTCCTCCGCTTTCCTCGTCCCTGCCCGCAACCGCTTGCTGTAAGGCGTTTTCCCCACAGCGGCACGCACGAACAGGTCAGAAAGCGTGAGTGATCGAGGCTCCTGCGGACGGAGCGAACGGTAGTATATCACAAGCTTCAAAAAAAAGGTAGAGAAAGTTTCCTGATCGAACCAAACCGGATACCCTTACGTACTGTGGTGCGCACAATCTCTCCCAGCATCTCTTCAAACACCTGCAGTTTTCCCCGCTGCACCAGCCGTTCGCGAAACACCGTCAAAGTGGAATGATCCGGAGCTTTCTCATCGACCGCCAGCCCTACAAAGTATTTGGCAGGCAGATTTTCGTTCAGAAACGTCTCGACCTGCCGCTCGCTCAAATGGTATAGGTACGCCAGCAGCTCCATTTTCAGCAGTACCGCCGGATCGAACGGTGGTCTCCCTACCTCCCCTCCTCCCTTGTACAGCCGAATCAACTTACGGGTATAGTCTTTCCACTCCACCATTTCATTCAATTTCCGCAAAAAATGATCGGCTGGCACCACTTGGTCGTACAGATAGTCCCCGAAAAATGACCTTTTGCCGGTTTGTTCGAAACGCTGATTTCCCATCTTGCCTATCTCCTGAGTGTTTTGCCCAATGTATTAACGTCTTCCCCTTTTCGTCAATCCCGGATTTGTTTTTCAACATTCTCGAAGAATCCTCTGGTTTGCCTTCCAAAATGTGATAAAATACTTACCGCCCACACGGCAAGGATGGGGCGTGGTGCAATGGCAGCACAGCAGACTTTGGATCTGTTTATCCTGGTTCGAATCCGGGCGCCCCAGCCTCCACTCTTGTCCCAAGGTGGGCAAGAATCATTGCGATGAGTCCCTGCTTATTGGATAATTTGCCTCATTGGATCAGGGTCGGATTTGTATTGAGCCCCCAAATCTCTCTATCAGCCCCATAAAAGGAATGGAACGATGAAGCTAGGAGCCATTATTTTAGCTGCCGGTAAAAGCACCCGCATGAAGACGACTGTTCCAAAGGTCTTACACCGCTTAGCAGGCAAACCGATGATTGAATACGTTTTAGAAGCTGTTGCCCCTCTTAGTGATTTGCCCCCAACGGTTGTCATCGGCTATCAAGGAGATGAGGTCAAAAAGGCGCTTGGCGAGCGAGCACAATTTGCCAACCAAGAACCGCAACTTGGCACCGCACATGCTGTCTTACAGGCAAAGCCGCTCCTAGAAGGCAAAGCTGATCTGGTTCTGATTACCTATGCCGACATGCCGTTGATGACTGCCCAGACTCTGCGGAATCTGTGCGAGGTGCAACAAAGCAACCCAGGCCCCCTCTCTTTGCTGACCCTTCATTCTGAAAACGCACGCGGTTTCGGGCGCATTTGGCGCGACTCAAATGGACGAGTGCAAGCGATCATCGAAGAAGCTGTTGCCTCCCCGGAACAACTAGCGATCCGGGAGCTAAACGTTGGCATCTATTGCGTTCAAGCAGATTGGTTGTGGAATGCCCTGCCGCGCGTTGCGCTTTCCCCTAAGGGTGAGTATTTCTTGACCGATATCGCTGAACTGGCGGTGAGAGACGGATTTGAGATAAAGACTCTTCCGCTCACCGACCCAACTGAAGCTATTGGGATCAACCAGCGCGTCCACCTCGCCGAAGCAGAAACGATTCTAAGGCAACGCATCAACACGCGCTGGATGCTTGAAGGGGTGACGCTGGTTGACCCTCAAAGCACGTATATTGAGTCAGAAGTCATCATCGGGCAAGATACGGTGATTTACCCCAACACGTATCTGCAAGGGAAAACCGTGATCGGTGAAAATTGTACGATCGGACCCAACACGATCCTTCGCGACTCGCAGATCGGGTCAGGCTGCCGAATCTTTTTCTCGGTGGTCGAAAAAGCCATCCTTGAAGAAGAAGTCGATGTCGGACCGTATGCCCACCTGCGCAAAGGGGCACATTTAGCAAAGGGTGTCCACATGGGCAACTTCGGCGAAGTTAAGAACTCCTACCTAGGTCCAGGCACGAAGATGGGGCATTTTTCTTATATCGGTGATGCTACCATTGGAGCGGGGGTCAACATTGGCGCCGGCACGATTACTTGTAATTACGATGGTGAAAAGAAAAATCCAACAGAAATTGGGGAAAGGGTGTTCATTGGCAGTGATACCATGCTGGTTGCACCAGTAAAGGTGGGCAAAGGCGCCCGAACCGGGGCCGGCGCCGTGGTTACCAAAGACATTCCGCCCCACAGCCTCGCTGTCGGCGTCCCTGCGCGGGTGATTCGCAAACTAAAGGAAGAGGATGGATAATGTGAGCCCCTGGATCCTCCTGCTGATCCTGCATATCGTCAATCTCTTCATATTGGCAACCCAAACGATTTTCGGTAACCCATTTCGGGCGTGGGATGCTGTTGACAACCCAACGAAAGAAGGACAAACTAGACATCTCCCTGCCAAGGAAGAGCGTGTCGCAGCATTACAGGCTGGCTTGACCGCCTTGCGCGCTTTTTTGTGGGTGGGAGTGGGGGTAACCCTTTACTTACTCACCCTTAGGATTGTGACAACGACCCGCTTTTGGCAGGTCATCTTTGCAGTATCGGTAGGGTTGGTCTTAATCATCAGTGAATGGGTCATGCAAACGTTGACCAACGTTGCACCCGATGTTTGGGAAAAGCGCTTGCAACCTTTTGCCCGCCTGATCGCAGTTGCCTTTTCCCCCTTGCATGTCTTTGTGTCTCGATTTGTCCAAAAAGTTGTTCCGCCCCCTGAACCAACTTCCTCTCAGGAAATGGCTGAAGAATTAAGGGAATGGGTGGACGTTGCCCAAGAGCAAGGGGATATCGATACGGAACAGGGTCGCTTACTCCATTCGATCTTAGAACTGAGCGACACCTTAGCGCGCGAGATCATGGTGCCGAGGGTGGACATCGTTGCCTTGGAGAAGGACATGAGCCTCCAAGAGGCCGCCGGGGTTTTTATCGCCTCAGGCCATTCCCGCTTACCTTTATACAAAGGAACCATTGACGAAGTTCTGGGCATCATCTACGCCAAAGATTTGTTACGGTTCTGGGTAGAAGAACGCAAAGATACTCCCCTCATTCAATTAGCGCGACCGGCCTATTTTATTCCTGAAGCCAAGCGGATCGATGAACTGCTTAACGAAATGCAGCAGCGACGTGTTCACCTCGCGATCGTGGTAGATGAATATGGAGGCGTGGCGGGTCTAGTTACCTTGGAAGACATTATTGAGGAAATTCTAGGCGAAATTCAGGATGAATATGATCAAGCCGAAGAATTACCCTTTCAGGAAATTGGGGCAGGAGAAGTTCTCTTTCAGGGTAAAATTGACCTTGGAGATTTCAACGAAATCATGGCAACCAACTTCCCCAAAGAAGAAGCGGACACACTTGGCGGTTTTATCTTACAACAACTAGGTCGGTTGCCAACAGCCGGTGAAAAGCTGTGTGTCGATGGCATTGAACTCATTATTGAGCAGGTGAGCGGGAGACGCATTCGCAAGGTGCGGGCGCGCCGAATCGATAGGGAGTGTTATATGGAGGAACAGAATGCTAACGGATGAACTGCGCGAGAAACTGATCGAGGCCGCCCTTGAAGCGCGCCGTTGGGCGTACGCACCGTATTCTGGCTACTCTGTCGGGGCAGCGTTATTGACTGCCTCCGGACGCATCTACGATGGAGTCAACGTGGAGAATGCCTCTTACCCCAACACCATCTGCGCCGAGCGGGTGGCTGTTTTCAAAGCGGTCTCGGAGGGAGAACGCGAGTTTATCGCCATTGCTGTGGTCACCTCGAACGGAGGCGCGCCGTGTGGCGCCTGTCGGCAGGTGCTATCCGAGTTTGGATTCGATACGATTGTGCTGATCGCTGATGAACGACGCAATCTCGTTGCAGAGACAACTGTGGGTGAATTGCTCCCTCGCGCCTTCAGAAAGGAACAAGTGGTAAAAGAGACAAGAGCGTCAGTCTGAGGAGCGGTCAGCTCAAGCTAAATATAGCCTAAGGCAAGAATTAAGCTGTAATCGGATGACTAGGGGAGAGAGCAGAAGAAAATTGGAAAAAGCTCAATCTGTAGGGGTTTCGCCAGCCGGTTCAATTTGTTCCCCACGGTCGGTAATCAGACCAACCCCATATTTTTTCGCTGCATCGTAAGCACTGGGATCAGCTCGCATTCCATAAACGTAGATGAGGTATGGGCCTTCAAAGCCCCGTTCCGCTAAGCGCTGCTGCAAACCGCCAGAACGCATTGCCTGCGCCCATTTTTCGATTGCATGATAGCCTAAGCGTGTTTTTGCTTCTAATACGGCAGTCAGTCGCCTGCCTTGTGAGTCTTGAACGACATAAAGCACATCAATCTCGCCGTTCAAGGGCAGGTTAAACGGACCACTCAGAATTTCATATCCTTTGTGACGCAAGACATACCCCAACATATCTGCAGCTTCTTGCTCCGTGGTCACGCCAATGCGCTCATCGAGATGGGCAAGTTTCGACCAGGTTTGTCTTTGCGCTTCGGCTAGCTCTGCCATAGCGGTTTCTAATCGTCCAACCCGCTCTTCGGTGCGTTTCTGGGCTTCAGCTAGCTCTGCCATAGCGATTTCTAATCGTCCAACCCGCTCTTCGGTGCGTTTCTGGGCTTCAGCTAGCTCTTCAAGCCGCTGCTCGGTGCGTTTCTGCGCTTCGGCTAGCTCTTCAAGCCGCTGTTCAGTACGTTTTTGAGCTTTCGCAAGGTCGTCAACCGTGACGGTTAGGGCAGCTACATTGACAGTGAGTTCCCGAACCAGTTTCAATAAGTTGTATTCATCGTCCGGCAAAACGGCGCGACGGAACTCTGTCCGCAACTCACTGTCGCTGACAATTCGCTGGATTAAAGCTCGAATCTCATCTGTGGATAACATCATCTCAACCACTATTCCTAATTATATCACGCTACTGTTCAACTGCCTTTTGTAGTAGAGATCGGATAATCCTTCAAGTCTTTGGCGATCATTTTTCTGCGCTTGCGGTTCAGCCTATCGAACATAGCCCTGACCCGCTCTCCACCCATCCAAACCAGCAGGGCATAGATCATGCGATGCCAGTGTTTCAAAGCATACGGTGGATCATAATAAAGCGCTCTGGCATATTCCTGTAGAGCGAGTGCAGGCTCATTACCGTCCAAATAATATCGTGCCTTCAGGCGAAGCATGCCTCCGAGCACCTTGCGTCGATCGCAAGCAATTTGGGGAGCTAAGTTTGGTTGCGTGAGTGCCCATTCATAGAGCCTTTGAGTCTCTTCGCTAAAGCGCACCGCTTGGGCAACGTTTTTGGCATGCTCGTGTTGACGGGCGGCTGCCCACACAGAAGAAACGTGCTGAA
>QEXX01000069.1 GCA_003130835.1 Anaerolineae bacterium
AAACCCCGTGCTAGCTCCAGCGCAGCCTGACATTTACGCACGCACAAGGTAGAGCAACACAAAAGCTCCAAAGATTAAGAACGGAGCATAGGGTATCGCCATATTTGAACGATATTGCTTGATCAACAACATCCGCATCACGAGCAGTAAACTAAATACACCTGCAGAAAAAATAGCAATCCACAATGCGGCTAAGATCACTGGAAAACCCAATAAAAGTCCTAGAATCGCAAATAAATTGACATCTCCAAAGCCTAAAGCCTCCTCTTCAAAAGAGGAGGCTTTGTTTCGAAGTTTAATCACGACTTTACCGAACCAATACAATCCCCACATAACCAAAAAACCAATCAAGCCGCCAAGCAGCGTAGAGAGAACCCCGTGTCTGACCACACCGATCACCAGAAAAACGCTTCCACAACTGATCACAATTTCGAATAAAACCACCCGATATTCGATGTCAATAATGGCAATAACGCCAAATAAAACAAAAACTAACCAAGAAAGCCAGAACCCCATGCGAACGGGATAAACTTGAATCCAATACGTGGCAAGGATCCCGATAGCAAAAACGAAGGCAGAACGCACCTGGCGGCGGCTTTTACAGTTGCTACATTGTTGCAGGGTGAGGTAATCCAGGAGTGAAAGTCCCTTGCCACAATGATTACAAAGCGGTGCCACCAGCCGCCGTTGATGAGGCAAGCTGTCCGCTAGATAATTTATGATGAAACCAGCAAAAAGACCAAAAAGTAGACTTTTCAGGATAATCTCCATAGACCCATTATAATAGGCAAGGCATTGCGAAATCCGCTCGATGCCTTACAAATTATTTAGGAGCATAAAAAACGATTATGGAGAAGTTCATCATTCACGGAGGTACACCTTTATCGGGAACAGTAAAACCGTCAGGAAATAAAAATGCAGCGCTTCCTCTGCTCGCTGCGACCACTCTAACCGAAGAACCGGTCATTCTACACAATGTACCTCAAATTCGCGATGTTGAGTCCATGCGCAAATTGCTAGCCAGTTTGGGGGTTTCTATTACCCAAATCGACCATCATTCCTGGAAAATCCATGCCCAACAGGTTCAGATTCAAGACCTAGATCCCGAGATTTGTCGCAGCATTCGGGCATCGATCTTGCTGGCAGGCCCGCTGGTAGCCCGCTGCGGTGAAATCTACTTACCGCCACCCGGTGGTGATGTAATTGGTCGGCGCCGAGTAGACACCCATTTGCTCGCCCTAAGCGCGCTTGGTGCAACAACAGATTACGATCGAACCCAAAAAAGGTTTAACTTCAAAGCACACAAGCTGCGTGGCGCCAATATTTTGCTTGACGAAGCCAGTGTAACGGCTACTGAAAACGCTATCATGGCTGCTGTAACTGCGACGGGGACAACAGTCATCCGCAATGCAGCCTCCGAACCCCATGTACAAGAGCTTTGTCATTTTCTCAATAGGCTCGGCGCCAAAATATCGAATATCGGCTCGAATACCCTAACGATTGAAGGAGTTAAGCATCTAAGCGGTGGGGAATTTACAATTGGCCCCGATTACCTCGAAGTAGTCAGTTTCATTGGAGCAGCGGCGGTAACCAAAGGTTCGGTCCGAATCGTCGATGCTGGTCCGCAGTATTTGGACATGATCGCCATCGTCTTTCGTCGCCTAGGTGTCGAATGGTACGTAGAAGGAAATGATGTCATCGTTCCAGAGCAACAACGCCTAGAAATCCAACCCGACCTTGGAGATGCTATCCCGGAAATCAGCGTGATGCCCTGGCCGGCGTTTCCAACCGACCTCATGAGCATTGCCATTGTCATCGCCACACAAGCAAAAGGAAGCGTTTTATTCCACGATTGGATGTATCCTTCACGGATGTTTTTCATCGATAAACTAGTCAGTATGGGCGCCCAAATTGTGCTTTGTGATCCGCATCGCTGCATTGTCCAAGGCCCAACCCAGCTTTTTGGAGAAAATTTAGAAAGCCCGGACATTCGCGCTGGAATGGCTTTAGTGCTTGCTGCCTTAGCTGCCGAAGGCAAGTCTACAATTCGTAACATCGGACAGATCGACCGCGGCTATGAAAAGGTAGACGAAAAACTCCGCGCTCTAGGAGCGCGGATTGAACGGGTCAGCATGCAATCTTAAGGGGGCCTCTCTTACGATTGCGTTGAGCCAACCACCTTGAGGAATTCGTTAACCACATCGCGCAACATCGGTTCAGGTAAAGCCCCAACCTGCCGATGGACAACTTTTCCATTATAGACAAACAGCATGGTTGGAATACCCTGAACGCCGAATTTCATCGCCCATTCTGGGTTTTCGTCCGTATTCACCTTGGCAATAATCACTTTTCCAGCCAATTCTTTGGCAAGCTTGTCCAGAATTGGGGCTACCATCTTGCATGGGCCACACCAAGGCGCCCAAAAATCAACAATGACAGGTATGGAAGATTTCATGACGGTTTTCTCAAAAGCAGCATCCGTTACATGAATTGGTTCATCTATCATAAGCCATCTCCTAATAAATTATCTTGTGAAGTATAGCATGAACGCCAAAAAATGTCAGGTATAATTTCGCCTATGTCCATCGGATTTTTCACCCGGAGAGCAATCCACTATCAAGTTCAAATCCCTCTATATCAAGGGCCATTAGATTTGTTGCTCTCCTTAATCGAAAAAGCCGAGTTAGATATCACTCAATTGGCGCTCGCTCAAGTAACCGATCAATTTCTGGCTTATCTCCATTCGCTGGAACAATTGGAAACCGAAGAGCTGTCTTATTTTATTGTTATTGCGACCAAACTACTTTACATTAAATCTCAAATGTTGTTACCCAAACCTCCCCCAGAGATGGAAACGGAGGAAGATGAAACAGGTGAAGAATTGGTTAGGCAGCTCAAGGAATACAAGCAATTTCGCCAAGTTGCCGCCTGGCTTGGTGAAAGAGAAACCAATGGGTTGAGAACCTATTTGCGACTTGCCCCTCCCCCCAAAATTGAAACTGCTGTCGATTTGAGTCATCTAGACTTACAAACCTTCCTATTAGCTGCGCAATCTGTATTCCGCCAGGCTCAACCCTCATCGGATATACACCTTTCAATCATTAAGCCAAAATATTCCATCAAAGAACAAATTCACAAAATCATCTCCATCCTCAAGGATCAGGGTAATACCACGTTTCGATCTCTAGCCCATTCCCTGAGTTCTCGGGCTGAAATAATAACCTTGTTTCTTGCCTTATTAGAATTGATCAAACAACAAAAAATTGAAGTCCAGCAAACCGATCTTTTTACCGATATCGAAATTTTTCCTACAGCCGCAACGTTTGAAAGCGATTTCTTAGAAAGCGAGTTTGAAGAATAAAATGGTAAATCGACTTATTCATTCCAATTCCCCATATTTACTCCAACATGCTCATAACCCAGTTGATTGGTATCCCTGGGGAGAGGAAGCTTTTGAAAAAGCCAAGCGAGAAGATAAGCCGATCTTCTTAAGTATTGGATACGCTTCCTGCCATTGGTGTCATGTCATGGCACATGAATCGTTTGAAAACGAACAAGTTGCTGAATATCTCAATCAGCACTTTGTTCCTATCAAAGTCGATCGCGAGGAAAGGCCGGATGTCGACTCAATCTATATGAATGCCGTAGTGGCTCTGACCGGCCATGGCGGGTGGCCCTTGTCGGTTTTTCTCACGCCCGAGGGCAAACCGTTTTTTGGTGGTACCTATTATCCCCTGGTTTCACGTCACCGGCTGCCCGGCTTTTTAGATGTCCTTCAGGCAATCCAAGAGGCTTGGACAAAAAAACGTGAACAAATTGAAGACGCAACCACTCAAATTTATAACGCCCTTCAGCTTCAATACCAAACCCGCTACAAAGGACGATCATTTGATGAAAGCCTTATCTCATCAGCTACTACCTACCTTCTGCAAGCCTATGATTGGACATACGGTGGCTGGGGAAAAGCCCCTAAATTCCCTCAGCCCATTGTTCTAGAATTTCTGCTGCGTCGCTATGCGCAAAATCCTAACCTTGCAAGAATTCGAGAACTGATTGAACATGCCTTGCAAAAGATGTCTCAGGGCGGTATGTTCGATCTGATCGAAGGCGGTTTCTGTCGCTACAGCACGGATCAGCGCTGGATGATTCCCCACTTTGAAAAAATGCTTTACGACAATGCTCAACTAGGGCTAGTTTATCTATACGCAACGATTGTCACAAAAAGAGAACCCTATCAGACTATTATCGAAAAAATCGCAGATTACTTAGTGCAAAACCTGCGCGATCCAAGCGGGTTATTTTACTCCAGCATGGATGCCGACTCAGACGGCGAGGAAGGAAAATACTACACCTTTACCCTAAACGAATTGCGGCAATCCCTGACCCAGGAAGAATACGAGTTTTTTACTGCCTCACATCATCTTGCTCCACTAGAGTCAAATCCACAATGGATGGTCTTTCAACCCTTTGAAAATACCCTTTTTGCCGAACGCTCACCTGTCTTGGAATCAATTTACGCAAAACTCGGTCAATTGCGCAAAAGCAAAACCCGCCCGAATGTGGACGATAAATGCATCTTGAGCTGGAACGCCTTAACCTTGCGTTTCTTCGCCGAGGCAAGCAAATATCTTGCTTCAGAACGGTTTCTCGACTTAGCGATCACACTGGCTACGGCGATCAAGCAATGGTACTTTAAGGAAAACACGCTCTTTCGGATCAAGCGCGGAGAGATCGTCTCTACGCCAGCCTTACTTGAAGATTATGCTAGTACCATTCTTGGTCTGCTTGCGCTTTACGAAGTTACTGGAGAGGTCGAGTGGTACGAGTTTAGTAAAAAACTTGCCAATCTTATGGAGGAAAAGTTCACTGATCCTCAAGGTGGCTTTTTTGATACATCCTCGGAACATGACCTTTTGATCTTGCGGCCGAAAGAACTTCAGGATACCTCCACACCTTCGGCAAATGCCCTAGCCTATCAGGCTTTGCTCAAGTTAGCGACCTATGAAGGAACCATTTTAGATAGACTAGACCAAATGATTTCTTTTGTTAACTTATTAGCCGAAAATGCCTTGCGCTATCCATTATCTTTTTCCTCCTGGTTAATCCTGATGGATCAAATCTTGTCTGAGCCAAAAGAGGTTGTCTTGGTAGGGTCTGGTCAAGAGCTCAAGCCTTTTTTGCAAGCGCTTTGGTCGAATTTTCGTCCTAATCATGTCGTTTGTTATGCCGATTTACCAATCCCGTCCACTGCCCCAACCATTCTCAAAGATCGAACAAAGATCGCGCAAAAACCCACGGCTTACGTATGCCATCTCGGGGTGTGCAAAAATCCAACGACAGATTACCAAGAGTTTGATAAAATGCTTGGGGAACTATCTGTCTAGAGATAAAACATTTTAGGAGATAACCGCATGAAGCAGGTCATAGCTGCCATTAAAGGCACGCGCGATTTTTACCCAGAAAATATGGCGATTCGTGCATGGCTATATGAAACGATCAAGACGATCTCTCAAAGATATGGCTATCAAGAATACGAAGGGCCCTTTTTAGAGCCCATCGAACTTTACGCTGCCAAGTCCGGTGAAGAGCTTGTCAAGGAGCAATCTTTTGTATTTCCCGATCGCAGCGGTGAACTGATTACCTTACGCCCCGAATTAACCCCAACCCTTGCACGAATGGTCGCCCAGAGACAAAAACAGTTAATCTTTCCATTACGCTGGTGGTCCTTTGGCCCCTTTTGGCGTTATGAAAAACCCCAAAAAGGGCGCTCGCGGGAGTTCTTTCAGTGGAATATCGATCTCATTGGACTCAACACACCCGAAGCGGATGCGGAATTACTCTCGGTGATCGTCTCGTTCTTTAAGTTGGTCGGGTTATCTTCAGCGCAGGTAAAAATTTTCATCAACGATCGCAAATTGATGGAAGATCAACTCAATCAACTAGGCATTCCCCCTGAACGGCGGTCGGCTGTCTTTCGGCTCATCGACCGCAAAGAAAAAATGGAATTCAAAGAATGGCAAGCATACGCTCAAGAGGAGGGACTTAACACCTCTCAAATCAACGGCATTGTAAATTTGCTACAGAACACTGAGCTTTGGCAAACTTCCCCAAATTTGATCCGCATCTTTCAAGCCCTAGAAAACGAATCGGCAAGCGATTACATTGAATTTGACCCTAACATTATCCGCGGTTTAGATTATTACACGTCCACCGTATTCGAAGCCAAAGATATTGGTGGAACTGTCAGACGGTCTATTCTTGGTGGCGGACGTTATGATGACTTGCTCGCTGCGGTTGGTGGTGACCCTTTGCCTGCGGTCGGTTTTGCGATGGGAGATGTAGTGATCTCCTTAATTCTCCAAGAATATGGTTGTATTCCAGCAAATATTTATGCCCATCCAGCCAAAGTTCTGGTTACCACCTTCTCAAATGACACCTTGTCTCACTCACTCAAGCTCGCCCATCACCTGCGTGAAAAAGGAGTCAACGTTATCACTTATCCAGAGCCGGTCAACTTGAATAAACAATTAAAGTACGCCGATCGGGTGAAAATTCCCTACGCCATTATTCTTGGCCCGGACGAAATTGCCATCGATCGTTTCGCCTTAAAGTCGTTGAGCAGTGGGGAACAGATCCAACTAGCTTGGGATGAGATCGATACAAAACTGCTTCCGCTCCTTGTCGGTGAGCGAGACTCGTGATAAAATAGCCACACATGAAATACGGTGCCAGTAGCTCAATTGGCAGAGCATCGCACTGTGGATGCGAGGGTTGTGGGTTCGAGACCCATCTGGCACCCCACGATTTCCCTGTCTTTTACCCTCTCCATTCGAGAGGGTTTTTTATTTCAGCTCAAAGAACAAGGCTTGGCGCATCTCGCGGATATGCTCGGGGGAGCTGCCACAACAGGCCCCGATCAACTTTGCCCCATGATGGCGCACCGTTTGCGCATGTTCTGCCATGATTTCGGGTGAACCATCATACACAACTTTCCCATCCACCAATTTCGGAATTCCAGCGTTCGCTTTGGCAATAATCGGAAGCTGACACCCTGCTCTTTGCATTCGTTCAATCACTGCCTCCAATTCTTGCGGCCCTTTACCACAATTTGCCCCAACCGCACTTAATTCGAGCTCCTGGGCAAGCTGAACCAACTGCTCCGGGGTTACCCCCATCATCGTCCGCCCCCGACTTTCAAAAGTCATTGTAACAGCAATTGGAAGACGGGTCACTGAACGTGCTCCTTGAACAGCCGCCTTGACTTCTTGTAAGTCTGCCATGGTCTCAATCCAAATCACATCCACTCCCCCACTGGACAATCCAGCAGCTTGTTCCGCAAAGGCTTGAACGGCATCCTCAAAAGTCAATTTTCCGAGGGGCGTCATCAATTCACCCGTTGGTCCCATCGATCCTGCAACCAATACATTGGGAAAATCATCAGCAACCTGGCGAGCCAATTTAGCTGCGGCGAGGTTAATCTCTCGCACACGATCTGCTAACCCATGCCT
>QEXX01000015.1 GCA_003130835.1 Anaerolineae bacterium
CGCTGGCGATGGATGTGCTAGCCATCCGACCGAGCGAAGTCGAAGATTTCCTTCCGCTGCTCTACGACAGTCTTTTATTAGGGAAGCGGGAAGGGGATGCACAGCTTAGTTTCAGGGGAGAACGTTTGAATTTGATCCACAAAACGACTCTGCTCAGCAGGGGCTAGCGCGGCTATCGGGGTAATGACAAAGATTCAGATTTGATTCTCCCTTCGGCCTTTTTGGTTTGAGTAATGAAATATCCAGCCATAAGCGATAAGCTATTTTATAAACAATTGAGAAGCGTTATTCACGATGGTCTAAAAAGCTCTATTGTTCATAATGCAGTCTCGTTATATTTGATGCAATTCGCCAATTATCTGGTGCCCTTAATCATGGTACCCTATTTGGTAAGGGTTTTGGGCCCTACGGGCTTTGGCGCGGTATCTTTTGCGCAGGGTTTTATTAACTACCTAATGCTCTTTGTGGAGTATGGTTTCGACTTGTCGGCGACCCGCAAGATTTCGGTTCAGCGCGAGAACCTTGAGTCCGTTAACCGCATAGCGCTCCACGTCTGGGCAGCGAAGGGGCTCTTATCGGTTGTCGGTTTTGCCGTGCTCATAGCGCTGATGTCCCTGGTGCCGACGTTGGGCGAGGTGAGATGGCTTTTGCTGGCGCTCTACGGGCTAGTGCTGGGGAACGCGCTGTTTCCAACCTGGCTTTTTCAGGGGATGGAGCGGATGGTGACCATTTCCGTGATCAACCTGGGATTAAAACTCTCCATCCTCGCAGGAGTTTTCCTACTTGTAAAACAGCCGGAGGATGCTGTGCTCTACGCTGGTTTGCTGGGCGGCGGTTCTCTCCTGGCGGGGTTGACAGGAGCGGTGGTGGCTTTCTGGATGTTGGGACTACGGATTGGAAGGGTCTCTGCCAGTGGGGTGTGGGAAGCATTGAAGGATGGATGGCTTCTCTTTCTTTCCAAGGCCTCAGTGAGCCTTTACACGGCGGGAAATGCTTTCATTCTCGGTATGCTGACGAATCATGCGGTGGTGGGGTACTACAGTGCAGCAGAGAAAATTGTAAGGAGCCTTCTGGGATTGCTTAGTCCGATTTCGCAGGCCGCCTATCCACGCTTTAGTAAATTAGCAGCGGAATCTAAGGAAAAGGCTTTGATTTGGGGACGGAGAATGTTGCTGTTGATGGGAAGTGCTGGCTTTGCGATTTCTCTGGGAATTTTGGTGGGAGTCAACATCATCGTTTCGGTTCTACTTGGTTCGGAGTTTGGCCCGTCTGTCACTGTGATGCGGATTCTGGCTTTTTTACCGTTTTTGATTGCGCTGAGCAATGTGTTAGGCATCCAACTGATGATCCCGTTTGGAAAGGACCGAACTTTCACCCTTATACTCTTTGGGGCTGGTGTTCTGAATGTATGCTTGGCGGTATTGCTAACGCCAAAATGGCATGAGAAGGGAATGGCTGTAGCGGTGCTTCTTAGTGAGATATTTGTAACTTTAACTATGTTCCTTTACCTTATCGGAATAAGGCTTTCCCTAATCTCTGTAAAAAAGCGGTATCTTAATACAAAAATATGATTATCGAAGCTGTTATGATCTGTCTTGCAGTGGAGCATGCCTCCGGGTTGCTGATTATTGTATGAGGGGGCGGAGGATGATTTGATAAAATTTGGAGAGGTCACCTTATGAAGATAGCTATTGTCGTGCCTACGATTAGGCAAGAGAACATCACTGATTTCTTGCAAAAATGGAGTAAGGAATTTGAAGATTGTACGGTTATCATCGTTGAAGATAATCCAGAACGTTCCTTTGACTTAGCTGGGTACAAGATTTCTCACTTTTGTTGGGAAGATATTGATAAAGAGCTCGGGAGCGACTCTTGGATTATCCCTAGGCGCACAGACTGTGTGCGTTCTTATGGGTATTACAAGGCATATCAACTAGGGGCAGAAATAATTATCACTCTAGATGATGACTGCTATCCCATCCCCGGCGGCAGATTTCTCAAGAAGCATGTTGAAGCCTTGAATAACCCTGCCTGTTCGGATGCATGGGTATCTACCGGTAGTGGTGTTCTTCCACGAGGTATGCCATACCAGAACTTACAGCGAAATTTGGAGTGCGTGATAAACCATGGTTTGTGGACACATATTCCAGATTTTGATGCAGTTACACAACTCGTTAATTCTCGAATAGGTTTGAATTTTGAGCCTATCAATCACGTTATCCCTAGAGGCAAGTACTTTCCCATGTGTGGGATGAATTTAGCCTTCGCGCGTAAAGTGACACCGGCAATGTACTTTCTTCTAATGGGTAAAGACTGGCCTTTTGACCGTTTTGGGGATATTTGGGCTGGAATTTTTGTAAAAAAGATATGTGACCATCTTGGGTATGGAGTTAAGTCAGGAGAGCCCCTTATTGAGCATCAACGCGCTTCAAATGTGTGGGCGAACTTAAGGAAAGAGCTGCCAGGTTACGAAGTCAATGAAACGCTATGGCAAGCCGTTGATCGTATTGTACTTACGAAAGAAACATTTACGGAGTGCTACAAGGAAATTGCTGAGAAGCTCCCCTTGAGTGGAGAATATTGGGATAAAACTAAGAGAGCAATGGTGGTGTGGACAAAACTTTTTGAGGATGATAAAGATGACCGAGCATGACGAGGGTGAGGTTCCCTACCCGGCTAATTAGGTCCTGTGGTAAAGAATCGGTGCAGTCAAGAGATTGAATTGTCCCAAAGAGCACTAGCTATATATTCCCGCAGCCACGCGGGCTTCCACCGGGTGGGATTTTACAGCAACGTGGACCCCTCCTTCCTGCCCGCCTCCCGCTGGGAGCGGCGTGATTGCGTGAGCATCTACGTGGAGAAGGCGTATTGTGAAGGAGAAAAACCAACAAAGCAAGAACTTGATAAATTGTGTCAGGATATCGTGGAAGAGCTGCAGGAGTGGGGCTGGATCAAAGCAACTGAGGTCGTAGATCCTACCTGGATTGATGTGGCCTATACTTGGTCCTGGCCAGGCTCAAAGTGGCGAGAGAAAGCCCTGAAAGCCCTAGAGGAGCACGGCATCTACCAGGTGGGGCGCTACGCCCGCTGGGTGTTTCAGGGGATTGCCGATTCGATCAGGGACGGATTTGTCTCTGCGGCGGCATTTGGTGAGAAATTTAGTGAGTGATGGTAATGGAGAATTACCAAATGAAAGAAATCAAGCCAATAGATCTTCCGGGTTTGCCTGAGTGTCCTTTGGTCTCTATCTTGATGGCAAATTATAATTATCGAAATTATCTAGGAGCAGCTATTCAAAGTGTTATCAATCAGACTTACTCGAATTGGGAACTAATCGTAGTAGATGATGGATCGATGGATGGATCGAGTGAGATCATCAAAAATTTTGTCAAGCAAGATAAACGAATAAAACTCATTGAAAAAAAGAATGAGGGCGTTGCTATTGCACTAAATCGTGCATTCGAAAGTTCACAGGGGGAGATCGTTTGTCTACTAGACTCGGATGATATATATTGTAGAGACAAAATCGAATTAACCGTGCGTAGTTTTGCACGAAATCACGATTCTGGAATTTCTGTCCATAAAGTACTTCCGATTGATTCAGAGAATCATTTTATTAACCTTCCCCTGCCAAGTGATCTTCGTTCGGGTTTTCTAGCCCAAGAGATACTGGCTCAGGGTGGGGATACCCTTTATTTCCCGCCAGCTTCTGGTTTGAGCTTTCGGCGAGAAATTGCTAGTAAAATCTTCCCTATACCATCCTCTCTATTAAGAGCTGCGGATTCCTATCTGCGGTTCTGCGCTGCAATCCTTTCTAACACTTGTAGCATTAATGAAGTGCTTGCATTTTATCGGATCCATGGCAGTAACATAACCGCAGCCCTAAATTTTTCTGAAAGAAAACTTGAGCAATTGATAGGCGATCATATAAGATTGTTTGAAGCATATACAGAATTCTTGAAGATGAACAAATTTCCAACAACTGATTTCAGTATCAATAACTCTCCCATATATTTGAATTGTCGACTAGCGATGGGCATCTATAAACATCAAAGATCACACGTCAATTTGTTGCAAACTCTTGACAAATCCTTTGGTTGGAGAAGGTTTCTCTGGTTGATATTATATAAACTGCCCTCAAAAATCTCAGTGCCACTTTTTGAATATTGGTGGTCCAATCACAGGACAAAAACGCTTTTGAAGCGGGTTCAATTAATGCTATTTTATAACTATGCTAGATTCAGGGAGGACTTAACTCTTGCAGTTAGCTCTTGACCTGAACATACTCGTTGTGTTTATCTAGCCGAAGAGTTGGAATACTCAAGAATGTTTTCTGGATAAGTCACTGATGCACCTTGAGTTATTTTCTGTCGTTATTGAAAAATTTTTTGTTCTCTATATTCGGTTTGCTTGTAAACAAAGAAAACTCAATATTTTTGATATTGATAATACGCTTGCAGATACTTGGCCCAGTTATCTTCAAGTATATCAAACCCATCGTGAAAGACTTAAGGCTTTACCAGCCTTTCCTAGGATGATCGAATTAGTGAAGCAGAAATATCTCCAAAATGAGTGTGTGGTATTTATCTCTGTCAGAGGGTATCGCAATTTCTTTGTGACAAAAAGCTGGCTTGAAAAATACGATATCTTTCACTGGAATCTTTTTCTCGTTCGTACCCCTCAAGAAAAACTTAAGCTCATCAAGATAGCCTGTGCGCATTTCCAAGAGATTGAGCTGTATGACGACATGTCATACAATCATGAGCAGGGTGAAGTAAGATTTTATGAAAATTGTCTTCGAGAAATCAGAAAAGTGCCCTACTTAAAATATTTTGGCTATACTGATCTTATTCGATTACAGAAGATGGACAAATGAAAAAAACTGTAAGACAATTGTTATTCGCTTTTATCCGCTTATGGATTCGTGTTCCCTATGCGCTTTATCGCAGTGGTTTACCTCGACTCAATGATCAACGTTGTGAGTATGTTGTTTGGACACCTCATCTATTTTCCCCAAGATTTTTAGTCAATGACAATTTTCCCCGTTCGTTAGGTGTTTATGCTCGTTTACAACAAATAGGCTGTAAAGTAACCTTGATGACTACTGAAAAGATAGGCTATTAAAATAAAAAAAAAATAATCTATTTCCTTAGTGACCGATTCGATCCTTATGGTTTTGCAAACTACACGGCAATTTTACATCATATTTCTGAACAATTAGAAGAACAGGGGAATCTGGTTTTTCCTTCTTCTTACGAAATAAAATTTTGGGAGAACAAAGCATTCATGCATCAAATATTTTCTGAACGAGGCATTCACACACCCAATACGCAGGTAATTCCTTTATCAGAAGTGACAACAAAGATGACTACTGACTATCCTGTCCTTGTCAAAGAAGAGCATTCGTGTAGTTCAATGGGATTGCATCTTTTAAGTAAGGCGGAGGATTTTGAAAATCTTTTATCAGATCAAGAATTTCGGAAGAAAAATCAAAAAGTGGTAATCCAAGCATTGTTAAATATCCGTAAAGACTTAAGGGTGATACTGGTTGGAAATGAGATTATATGGCATTATTGGCGCATTAATCCGAGTGAGTCTTGGCGACCAACTGCTACGGGTTATGGAAGTCGGGTGGATTTTAACAATTTTCCAGAGAAATGGAGGCAATGGATCCTTGAACAATTTAGTCGATTGGGATTAACAACAGGAGCTTTTGACATCGCCTGGGAAAACGATGATTTGGAAAGTGAACCATATATTTTGGAAGTTAGCCCAGTCTATCAACCCAATCCTAAGCCAAAATTTGAAAAAAATCTTCAAAATTATGGCAAGTGGAAAAAATCCATAACCCTTTCGGATAACTATCACCAAGCCTACATTGACCTTGAATTCCAAATCCAATCGAAATTGACGGATGAATTGGTACGAAAATGGGAAAATACGGCAATAAGGAAATAATCACCCTATTTCTCCCCAGCCTTCATGGAGGAGGGGTAGAACGCTCCATGGTTACGCTTGCGAACGGCTTGGTTGAGAAGGGTTACCAAGTTCATTTGTAGAGAAGATTGTCGATCAGTATTTGAGGTTGTTAGCACTCGAGTGAGTTTATGGTCAATGGCATCTTATAAACCTAAATTTGCTCAAGAGGTCTTCAGTAAGGCTCTTTTCTTTGGGGCTTTCCTGCTGGGCATGAGCTTAGGATATAAGCCCCTCTTAGCGCTCGTTTATCAACAGCGCGCTGGGCAAGCATTAGCACAAGTGCTGCCGGTTGGCAACAACGAGTATGGCGGCTTTGCCTGTCTACAGCCGTTCGTAGAAGAGTACCAGCAGCGCCAGTCCCTCATCAATGCCTTGGGGTATCTGCGCAAGGCGCAGGCTTATTCCCCGTCACAATCTCATGTGGATTATTTGCTCGGGCGAACCTTTTGTCTGTTAGGCGATTATGAAAACGCCATTGCTTCC
>QEXX01000070.1 GCA_003130835.1 Anaerolineae bacterium
CGATACAACACCTCTTCCAAAATCTTTCGATTAAACCCGATCAAATCTGCCAGTAGACCGATGAGCAGAATTTGAAAGCCGATGATCAGCAAAACCGCCATCAGCAGAAGGGACTGCAGGTTTCCAGCACCTGTTCGCAAGAGGTAATGGATGATCAGAAAGCGGACACCGAGCAACAAACCGCTGAGGATGAAAAGCCCGCCAATGATGGTAAAAAAACGCAGGGCGCGGTACATGGCATAGGAGCGGATGATGGTGATGGTCGAGAGGGCGAGATATTCTGGTAGGCTGCGAATCAGGCGGGACGGGCGTTTTTTAGGGTTTGTGCGCACCGGGACGTAGTGAACCGCCAGCCCTTTCGAGCCGGCTTGGATGAGCGTTTCCAAGGTGTAGGTATAGCCGGATAGAACGATGGTTTTCAAAGCTGCTTCTCGGCTATAGGCGCGAAAGCCGCTGGTGGCATCTGGGATATCTAAACCCGAGGTCAGAGCAAGCACTTGACTGCCCCATTTTTGCAGCAGCCGCTTTAGGGGAGAGAATTCTGGGTGATTGGCAACCCCACGATCGCCGATGACAATGTCGGCTTCTTTTTCTAGGATCGGTTGGATGAGAGTTTGAATATCGGCTGCATTGTATTGATTGTCGGCGTCGGTGTTGACGATGATGTCAGCACCCCGTTCGAGACAGGCGTTCAAACCGGCTGCAAAGGCGGTAGCCAAGCCAACATGGTGAGGAAACCGCAGGATGTGATGGACGCCGTGACGGGCGGCGACCGCCGCTGTTTGATCGGCACTGCCATCGTCGATGATCAAGACTTCAATTTCATCAACCCCATTGATGTACTTGGGCAAGGATTGTAAGGTTTCCGGGAGGGTTGATTCCTCGTTATAACAAGGAATTTGAATGATGAGTTTGGTCATACCCGCCTATTATAGCCTAGCGGGCGATCATTGGGAGGAAATAATTGTGGGCTGGATGAGAAAGATTCCATGCACCTAAGTCAATGTAATTTCCCGCTAAATCAAAAACGCGCGCCCAGATTGAAAAGCCAAGAGCATAGTCTCTTAGGTCGAAGCCCCAGCCATCATTGCCATCCCAATCTTCTCCAAGCAGTTGCCAAGTTCCATTTTCCCAATTGGGGGAATGCCAATAAAAGCGCACGTGGCTAATCAATCCATTACCATCGTAAGCCAGGAGGCGAATAGGGAAGACCTCTCCCGCGATGCTCTGGTGATTTTGAGGGGTTAAGAAGACAGCTACGGGAACTTGTAGGTCGTTAAGCAAAGTGAGTGTGTACTTAAGGGGAATGTCTCCCGCTGAAGGGTGGTTGAAGGCTTTGATCTTTAGATAATATTCGCCCGTTCGCGGAATTCGATAGGAGAGACTAGAGTCGGTCAGGCGTGCTTGAACTTTGTCGTCATTTTCGACTAGAACCGATTTGCCATCTGCATCGATCAGGTAGAGGAAAGGATCGAGAATTGCATTCGGGTCTGAACGATCAGCCGTGACTTGGACACCAATGCGATCGCCTTGATTGGCAGAAAACTTATAGAAGTCCACGTCTCCCGTAGGGCAGATTTCAGCTTGAAAGGTCGTATTGAGAGAGAGATTGGTTGCCGCTAATGCAGTGTCATTGGGTTCAGCCGTGGCAGGGCAGGTTGAGGAGACAAGTGGGAGTATGCTCACATCATCCAGGTACCAGCCTTTATATTTATTCTTGTATTTATCCAGGGTGTTGAAATAAAAGCGGATTTGAACGGTCTTCCCAGCGTAGGATGCCAATGAAATCGGCGGGCTTTGCAACCAGATTTCCATCGGATCATCGTTGAATTGATAGAGATTTTGAAAAACTCCGCCATCGACCGAGATTTGCACCCAACGCTGATCCCAATGAATGTTATCGCTCTCGGTTTGATAATACGACCAAAAGCGCAAGGCGTAGGTTGGGGATGGAGGCAATTGAATGGGAGGAGAAGTTAAAAAGCCGAAATTGGGCTGTCCGGAGTCGTAGCCATCTTGAGGTTTGCTGTTGGTGTCGTATTTCCAACTGATACGCCCGTTGGGAGTATGGTTCAGTTCGTCGGTCTTGTCAAAGTAGGACGAAGCGCTCCAGCCTCTCTCAGTTTCGAAGTCGTCGGTAAAAGGAACCGAAATCGGGATAAGAGAGCTGGAAGAATTTGGGATGGAAAAGGAAAAAGATGTGGACCAATTGCTTGTCCCATTTTGGTTGCGCCCACGTACCCGCCAGGTGTAACTCCCTGAGGGTAGCGATCCAGCTTGCCAGTATGGGGTGGATAACCATGGCGAAGTGATGGTCGTTGAACCCGAACGAGTTAATTGGACTTGATATTCAGTGGCGCGACCGGAATTGTCCCAATGGAATGTCACGGAGCTCGTTGGAGGCAAGCTTGCATTGTTTTGAGGGGAGACGGGATAGGGTGTAGCGGGGTATGAACTGCGGCTTGAGACTACTAGAGAGGCTACGGTATTGCTTCCAATCCAATTATCGGCTAGGTTGGCATCCGAAGACGTTAAGGTTTCTCCGCGAGCGCGATAATTATCTTCTAGAAATAGTGTGGTAACGACATTGGATCCGACTTGGATCGATTCGGCGTTCCGTTTACCAACCGCTCCTAACTCGGTATAACTCCCACTTGGAAAAACAGCACACGTGCCTTGAAAGTCTCGATCAGAGAAGATCACAATTTGGTCAGCAGAGGGGCTGCAAAGCGAGGTTGGTTGTGTCGGGCATTCGTACTGTTTGAAAAAATGGGTTAAGCCAGGCAAGCCAATCGACTGGTTTCCGGCTTTATCAAAGATGCGTAAGGCAACAGAAATGGGTCCATCCGGTACATTGGACGCACAGAGGTCCCACTCATAAGAGAAGACATTCCCGCTAAAAGTTTCCCCAATCTCCTGCCAAATGCCATTGGTGTTGGCGATAAATCTAGCCGAATATAAGCCACTGAGGTCATCTGCTGCCCACCCTTCGAGTTTTACTTTGGATGTGAATATCGTACTACCAAGCTGGGGACTGATAATATCTCCATAAGGGGGGGTTTGGTCACCGAGATAATAATTGCGGGAGACATAATCATTACGGAACTGTTGACAAACATCATTGCTATAGCAGTAGGGCTTATCAGCTAAAATTCTCGGTCGCCCACCGTTAATGTCCACCTCTTCAAACGTGATATCAACCGAAGTCCCCCAATAGGAAGCGGGATTGGTGTGCACCATGAAGTGTAAGTGATGGGCGGTACTAACCCCGGTATCATCAGCTACTCCGATCAATTGACCGCGTTCGACGAACGTGCCGATGGGGCGAATGGATGCTGGGATACTGTTCTGGGCTAGGTGCAGATAGAGTTGAAAGGTAACAGGGTTGGTGCTTGGATCGCGTAAGACAATCCAATTGGAGCAGGTTTCTGAGCCGTTGGGACAATTATCCTTTACGCTCCAGACATAGCCGCCTTTGGCGGCATAAACATTGAACATTTGCGCTGGGCCCGGTGTGGCAAAATCGAAGGCGTAATGGGCGTTGCCACTGGGAGTGTAGCGATCGTGTGCCACGCTTTGGGTTAGGCGCATGGTTGTCCCGGCTGCCCACGGGAGACGATACCCGTGAAGAGGGCCAACTGCCGCGAGCGCTTTCATTTGGGCATCCCGAGAGAGCCAAAGATTTTTCTCTTCGGCTGGAATCAGGTTGTTTGGCAGGGATTTGAGTTGCAGGAGCCATTCAGATTCTCCCGGAAGGGCAACCTCCCACTGATTCCCTTGATATTGTAAGATGGCTAGACCAGGTTCAGTAGGAATGACTTCTCCTGTTTGAGGGTCGAGTGGGACTAAGTAGGCGATGGCTTGATCTTGTTCGGGGTTGATGCGCACCCTTTCAATTGCTGTGTCAAATAATTCATAAACCGGTTGAATGCCTTTCTTACGGAATAAGGACTCGATGATGGATAAACGAATCTGGTCTTCAAGGGATGGAGGGGTTGGAGTGAGTTGGTAGGTTGGTTCAGGAGGGGCGCTATTGCTGCTGAGGGGCTGTAACCATAACGGCCCAGCGATGAGAAATAAAAGAACGGTGAGCGATAGGAAAATTCGAGATTTCATCAATCCTAGTGAAGATTTTATCATGAGTTACGATATAATCGATTCATGCAAGGAGTTGTGTCCAAAAACTGGGTTTACCCGCTTCTGACGTTGCTCGGGGGATTGGGATTGGTGATCTACGGATCTGCCTTGTATGCCAACCCGCGCATCCTGATCGAATGGCAGACCGCCACGGAAATCGATACCGTTGGATTTAATCTATATCGAGCCGAAGATATTGATGGCCCGTATCAAAAGATTAACGAAGCACTCATCCCAGCCTCGAATGAACCGTTTAAAGGTGCATCCTACCGCTATGAGGATGCAAATGTCGTGCCAAACCGAGTCTATTATTACCAATTGGAGGATGTTGATAATCAGGGAAAAGCGACCCAGCACGAACCGATTTCTGTGCAAGCCAAGCCTCAAGGACTCATCGAAATCTTGGGTGGGGTTGGCATAATGATCATCGGGTTCGTCTTTGCGGCACGAAATCGCTCAAGGCAACACATCTCTTTGTTATAGGATGGGCAAAATCGGATGGACGGAGGTGAGGTTCGAGTTGGATTTGGGCTTTTCTCGATTGCGCTGCTGACAAACGATGAACGCATTTCCCAGCGATTGGCGGATTTTTATCAGAGCTTCTTAACCGACCAAGTACCGCTGATCACCCTTGAGACAACGGTTTTGAAGGGCGAGGCGGAGGTTCCAAGCGTGCCAAAAGTCACTCCTCAGCGAGTTGAGTTCGATGAAGAAGGCTACCAAGGGGGCATTAATTGGCAAGAGAAAAGCGCCTTTCTTACGCTAGCCGTCAAAAATCCTTTGATTGGAATCGATTACTTTCTGCGTGTTGTAGCTGCCCTGGCAGCGTTTCACCTTGGAGGGTTGATGATGCACGCCGCAGGTGTGGAACGGGACGGCAAAGGTTACTTATTTTTAGGATATTCGGGCGCCGGAAAGACCACTACAGCGCGCAATGCGCCGGTTGGCTCGGTGCTGAATGACGACTTGCTGGTAATCTATGCTATAGAGGGGAGGTGGTATGCTGCTGCAACCCCCTTTTATAATCCCACCCAAAACCGACCCCACCCTGGTAGTGCACCCATTGCGAAATTGTCCTATTTGGTCAAGGATCAGAAGGTCTATCTGGAAGAAGTGCCCCAAGCACAAGCTCTGGCTGAGGTGGTGGCTTGTGTTCCGGTATTGACAGTTGAACCATTTTATCTGCGAGAAATCCTCGAACGAAGCCGGCAATTGCTCAAGGCTGTCCCTTATTACCATTTGCATCTGTTGCCAGATTCTTCCTATTGGTCGGTGTTGTTGGAAGCATAGATTGGTCAGGAAGGCATAAGGTTTGTTAATGTTTCGAGTTCTGTAAACTCAGCCCTATCCGTTCAGATGGTACTAAGTTACTATTTACAATCGGATAGGAATGGTCTAGAATGGCATGAGTGGCTTTCTTGGCTTTTTAGAAGGATTATTTGACGAAAGGAAAAGGGATGCTTGTGAAAAAACTGATGGCCTTCGTGATGATCATAAGCGTAGGGTTCGGTTCTCTCCCCTACCGCACATTGAACCAAACTCAAGCGGCACAAGAAGCGGGTTTTCACCTTGTTCAAGCGGATGACAGCGGGGTGACGATTGAATACTTCCTAGGGGACTATAGCTTCGAGACGGTCGAGTTGGATGGAGCGCGTTACGATCGTATCCTTTTACAGGATGCTTCACACATCGGCGAGCCGGGAAAACCAAACTTACCTCTGGTTGCCACTTCGATTGGGGTGCCAATTAACGCTGAATTTGACTTACAGATTGAGGAGACTCAAACCAAGACTTTGAGTGGCACCTATCGCATTGAACCAGCCAGTACCTACATGGTCGGAGAAGAGGACTTAACCGCTGGCAACCTGATTTATGTTCCAGATAGCGAGACCTATGCAAGCCCCTCAGCCTATCCGGGAATTCAGGTTGAGTTGGGCGAAGCGGGCAAATTGCGCAGCCAACGCATTCTGCCAGTGCGGGTTTTCCCATTTCAGTATCGCCCTGCCAGTGGTGACCTAGAAGTCATCCAATATATTCGTTTTCGGGTCGTGTTTCAATCCTCGGATGGCAAACCGCTTTTGGAGTCCTCGTCGGCACTCGCTGAAGAAGACAATCCATTTGAACCCCTGTACCAACAGAGCTTGCTTAATTATCAAGAGGCAAGACGCTATCGTGCCTTTGAGTATCCCCGCAATGAAACCCTGCAACTGCTCAGTGAGACTGCCAGTAGTGAGCGCTATAAAATCACGGTGACCGAGGATGGCATCTACAAGCTGACTTATGAAACCCTTCAGGCGGCCGGTATGCCTGTCACTACGGTTAACCCCCAAACCTTTGCCATGACCAATCAGGGGCGGCCAGTGGCAATTTATGTGCACAACAGCGACGGAGACGCCAGCAAATTCAGCCCGGGTGAATATGTGCTTTTCTTTGGGGAACGCTTGGATGGGACTTATTTGGCATCTTTATATGCTGATGAAGATGATTTTTGGCGCGATAATTTCTACCGTTCGAATGAGCAAACCCCCACCGCTTTTTCCCCCCGTTTTAACCGAACCATGATCGAAAAATATACCAATCAAAATGTATACTGGCTGACGTATGGAGGGGAAGGCGGGCCTTTTATGGAGCAGGTGGATGTCACGCCTGGTTCAGCACCCTATCTAGAGTCCTTTCAACAGCGCATTCATTACGAGGAACAGAATGTTTGGTGGACAACGCACTTTACTAGTGAAGATACCTTCTTTTGGGATAATGTTCAATTTACTGCTAATACCGAAAAGAACTACAGTTTGAATGTCCCGAATCCTATCCCTGAGGGAAACGCTACGTTGCGCGGGGAATTTGTCGCAAGAGCGGATAGTTCGAGTATTAATCCGGACCACGTACAGGCATTCTATATCAATAAAAATCAGCATCCAACTTCGATTGGAACCATTACTTGGGATGGCAAAAGACGGTACCGCTTCGAATTCACGTTTCCTGCCTCCTATTTAGTTCATGGACCAAACACTTTGACGGTTGAATTTAAAAAGGTTTCAGGTGTCATCGTGGATCAAATTTTTGTTGATTGGTTTGAGATCATCTATGAGCGACAAATGATTGCTCAGGGGAATCAAATCAGCATCAATCGGCCCTCACCACAAGCTCCTCAATCATCGTTTGGTGCATACAGACTCTATTTACCGTTGGTCCTACGAGATAATATGGCAATAAATTCTTTCAGTATCAGCGGATTTACTGACCAACCAATTATCCTGCAAATAAGCGATCCATTGAAACCGAAAAAGGTCAATGGGGCAAATTTTGAAAATGGTGTATGTTCCTTTGTGCTTCCATCCGATCTTGGTAAGAGCCTATTCGTTGCGAGCCCAACGCTGTTAACAGCTTCCAAGATCGAAAAAGTGTCATTTGACGATATTGTAGGGCAAGAAGCGGATTACATTTTTATCGCTCCAAAAGCATTTTTAACGACAGTTCAAGACTTAGCAAGCTATAGACAGACTACGGATGGATTTTCAACGACTGTAGTTTCGCTTGAGGAAATTATCAACCAATTCAACTTTGGCATTTACCATCCGCGAGCGATAAAAAATTATCTGCAGTACGTTTATGATCATTGGACAACCAAACCGAGTTATGTGCTTTTAGTCGGAGATGGACATTGGAATTTCCTCGGCTCATCGAGTTATGACAATCCTACAATATACATGCCACCCAATTTACAATGGGTGGACCCCTGGCAAGGGGAGATTGACTCAGCCAACGATTTGGTCACCGTAGATGGATGGGATCCGTTGCCGGATATTTATATCGGCAGACTGCCAGTCACGGCCAACGAAGAAATCCTTGCTTATCTTTATAAAGTACAAGTCTACGAAAACGCTCTCAATCAAGCATGGCAAAAACGTTTCCTGTTTGTCAGCGATGCAAATGATCCCTCGGCTGGCAATTTTCCTGCGTTGATGGATGATGTAATCAATGATTATTCCATATCTGACCAGCGGAAAGTTTATTTGAATAAGAGCGGCAGTACGTATACGTCATACAATACCGAATCTGATAACAATCTTCCTTGCGGAACCCCAGACGGCAGCAACCAGTGCCCGAATGCAACTCAAACGTTGCTATCATTGATTAACACAACAGGTGTGGGTCATTTGGTTTACTCAGGACATGGGTTTATTGATGGGTGGAGTAAGGCAGTTGTTTTCTCCAATCCGAAAGTGAATGAGTTAAACAATGGAAGTCCATTACCAATAGTGTTCAGTCTGGATTGTTTGGATGGGTATTGGTATTATCCACAGTTAACAGCGGTCGATCATCGTGGACAGTCCTTAATTGAAATCTTAGTCAGAACACCGTCAAAAGGTGCTGTGGCTGCGTTTTCTCCGACCGGCCTGGGCTTGGCTACTGCCCACGACAAACTACAACGTGGCTTTTATGATTACATTTTTAGTGGCAATAATTGGCGGTTAGGGGAAGCTGCAGTCAGAGCAAAGCTGCGGGTTTATCAGGAAGCCAATCTTCACGTCGATTTGGTACATACCTATACGGTTTTTGGTGATCCAGCCTTGCTTGCTTCCTCTCCTTAGACACATTGTGAATTGTTTATGAGCAAATCGGATGCTTCAGCCACTCTGCTAACCAAAACCTTACGCAACATTTTGGTGACAGAAAAAGGGTTGGCTTTGGTCGTGAGAGGTACTAGTATGCTACCTTATCTTAAGGATAAGGATCGGGTTTGGTTAAAGGAGGTTAATTGGGAACAACTCAACCTTGGGGATTTGATCTCTTTTGAATTGGGTGACGTTGTGTTTACCCATCGGGTGATCTATAAAACCTTTGGTAAATTGTTGACTAAAGGGGATAACAATTTCTTGCCCGATCCGCCCATTGAACCTGAGCGTATAATTGGAAGAGTGATCGGCTTCGAGAGGAATGGGAAAGTGGTTTTATTAAGCAAAAAACAAGAAACGATCAATAAGATTCTGGGTGTCTTCCATGCAATTATTGGTGGTATTGGACGTTTATGCTATCATCTCTTCCGAAACAAGTGGGGAAGATTCCAGTTTATATCGCGACTTGGAAGAGGTTTCCTACTACCTGTACACATTCTAGAAAGGATACTGATTAATGGGAACTGAAGTCTTCGAGAAGATTCCCTTATTAAGAAATAATATTATCCTACAAGAGATCGACGCAAACCACGGTGATAAAGAAACCGTTGTCGTTTTACCAAGCAAGAATCAAATCAAGGTCGTCAATGAAGTCGGCTCATTTATTCTGCATTTGATCGACGGCAAGCGAACGGTGGCTGAGATTGTCGAAGAAGTGCAGCGCCAATATGCGTCGCCTGCGGAGCAGATTGAGAAAGATGTGGTGACCTTTTTGGGACAGTTGGCGGAGAAGGAGATCATTGACTTTATCCCTGGGTATACCGAGAGGAAATAAATGAAAAGGCGCTGGGTTTTCATTGTGATCTTTTTCCTGCTAATCATGGGTCTCTTCCCTGGCATTAGGGCATATAGTGCGGTGACGTTAAAATATTTTGACGTTTCGTGGGAGGCTAGCACACAGCGGGTCAAACTGCGCTGGGAAACGGCGAGCGAGCTGGATAATCTTGGCTTTCAGGTCAGACGCAAGCTGAGCGGCAGCACAGGGACGTTTGAGGTGGTCAAATTGTGCAACAAAGCAACCCGTTGTAGTGAAAGTGAATTGGAGGAATTTATCTTTGCCGAGGGGACCACAGCGGGAAAACTTTATGGAGATTATTATGATGACAATGTCCAAGCTGGGGAGAGCTATACTTATCAACTGATCGCTATTGATACCAGCAACCAGGAGGAAGTCGCACAGACAAAAACGATTGCCACGACTAATCAGACAACTCCTACCTTTACAGTAACTAGCGTTCCGCCGACTTCTACCTCCCGCCCAGCCAATCCGAATCGGGCGCGCACGCGCACCCCAACCCCAACGGCAACCGTCCGATTGGTCTTGCCCTCAGCTACCCCTTTCCCAACGGAGACTTTCCAGCCGCCAACCGATACCCCTGCCCCGACCCTTACGGAAACCCAATCAGAATTGCTGATTCCAACACTGCCTTTGCCGAGCATTACCCTTGTGTTTCCCGATACTCCAACGCCAATGCTGGAAGCCCCGACGCAAACGCCGGTAGCCGGCACGATTCCCCAAACCGCAACCTGGTTTACTCCGGCGCGCTTATTGGTGATCGGGTTGATTGTCATGGTCTGGGTCATTCTCGGTGGGTGGTTTATTTTCGCCCTCCGCAAAATTCAGTGAGCAATTGCTTATGAGAGCTGTCTCAGCTCGGATTGGGAATGCTGTCTGGATTCTTTTTTTGCTTGGGGGATTGGTCGGGGGGTGTTCCTTCGCATCGCCTGATACCCGAGGCGGGCAGAGCGCGCCAAAGACTCAGGGGGTGAAAATCAGCGCAATGCCAGGTGTATTTATTGCTATCCCGCTCAAAGAGCTACAACCTTACGGGCTGGTGAATACAGAGCAGGAGTGGGTCTTGAGTTTTCGCGGGCATGTGATTCCCTTTTGGATCATCGATAACGGACAACCCACATTGACCTTTTATTCCCCCCCTACCCGCAACCCCTACTGGCGCGAAAATGTCTTTTTGCTACAATCGAAGGGCGCTTTTTCACTCTCCCCCGATCCAGAGCTTTCAACCTTGATCTCCCGACCGAATAAACCAGCGAACTTGGGGGAGCAACTGCCTCCCAGAACAGGTTTAGCCTATTTCGCGCTCGAAGAGAACCTCATCTATCAATCGCTTTCCGAGGGCGATCATTGGTATTGGCTAAAATTGATTAACCAGCATGAAGAAACACTACCGCTTCGATTGGAGTCAAATCCAAGTGGTGAGGTGGTACTGAGGTTCGTGCTCTACTCGTCTAACGAAGCACCTGTCCACCCGGATCACGCTTTGAGGGTTGAAGTTAACGATACGTTTTCCCAAGAGCTGGTATGGGATGGCAAAGGCTTGCAACAAATGGAGATAGCCATCTCGGCAAACACCTTTCACCAGGGCGAAAATCAACTCACCCTTTCAGTTCCCGACCTAGAGGGGGTTTTTGCACAAGTTAGCTATCTGGATCGAATCGAGATCTTTTATCCACAGGCATTCCCCCCGCAGGCTGAGCAGGTCGATTTTTTTGCGACAGGCAGTTTAGAAGGGTTGATGCAAGGAAATGCGTACGTGGGTGGATGGGTGTGGCAAGTTGAGGATGCCCTTGCTCCACGACGCATTGAGTTGGAAACCCGTTTGCCACCATCCGATGAGATCTTCCGCTACCATTGGGTGAGTGAGAACGGGTTTCGTTCGCCTACCAGCCTTGAGCCCCTGCAGTCCTCAGCGCTTGAGACCGCATTGCCAGCCGAGGTGACTTACCTGGCGATCGGAACGGATGAATTGCTCAAACCGTTGCAACCGCTGCTAGAACTGCGCCAAGCGGAGGGTCTAACAGTTCAGACCATTGAGGTGCAACAAATTTACGACCAGTATTATGGCTTTGCCGAGCCACAGGCAATTGGAGCGTATCTGTCGAAAGCTGCCCGTCTATACCCGTCCTTGCGATATGTTTTATTGGTGGGCGATGCGACCTACGAGCCAGCCGATCGTCCTGCCTTGAAGGAACAAAACCGTTTGCCAACCTTTTTTATTGATACCATTTTTGGGGGGCAGACGGCGAGCGAAATGCCTTTTGCGATCTTTGACGAGGCAGATCCCCAATTCCTTACCAATGCACCGGCATTTCAACCCAAGTTTGCGGTTGGGCGATTGCCAGCCAGCTCGCCTCAACAAGTGCGCCAATGGGTAAATAAAGTGTTGGAATACGAAAAAGGGCAAAGGAAACCCCAAAGCAAGGTTGTTTTAGCCATTGCTGACCCGCAAGAAGCCCATTTTGCGTACGATGCGGCTGCTTTTCTGGAACTTTGGAAAGAGCCAACGGCGGGAGAGAGCTTTCTGCCTGAGGTGGGTGAAACCGATCTCAAGCAAAAGATGCAGGAAATTTTTAAGCAGGATTACCAGATGATCGCCTATTTCGGGCATGGAGCGATTGATTTATGGGGGAAGGATGAAATCTTCACCGCACAGGAAGCCAAAGCGCTGAGCGGGCAGGTCAGTTATCCCCTGGTGTTAAACTTCACCTGCCTAACGGGGTATTATATCCATCCAGAGGTACTGTCTTTGACAGAGGCACTTTTGTGGAATCCAAAAGGTGGGGCTGTAGTGGTCATCGCTCCGACCAGCCTAACCTTAGCAGAAGACCAAAGCTTCTTGTGGCGTGCTTTGGTCGAAAGCTATCAAAATGTGGAAAACGCCCGCATTGGGGATGTTTGGCTTGCCTCCCTGCCAAACATTGCCTTGCGCAATCAAGGCGTACGGGATGTGGTCTTAACCTACACCTTATTTGGAGATCCAGCCCTGACCCTACCGTAAGGGGTCGAACTGCAACGGAGATTTTGACCTGCAAATTGGATACAGCGATGAACTCATCGAACAAGCCGAACGAGTGTCCAGAGTCCTTGCCTGAAGAAGCCCAAGTGGGCATCCGATTATTTAATGAGGGGAAATATTTTGAGGCGCATGAACACTTGGAAATAGCTTGGCGGGCGGAACCATCGTCAAAGCGCTATCTCTATATCGGCGTTTTGCAAGCCGGGGTTGCCTACTATCATATCCAACAGGGCAATTACCGCGGTGCGCTCAAGGTCATTGCCCGATCGCGGCGATGGTTAAATCAATTGCCGGCCTGGTGTGGAGGGATTCACGTTGCAAAATTACGCCAAGACCTAGATGCAGCCGAAACCGAAGTTCGAAGACTCGGTCCTCAAAATTTGGATCGCTTCAATAAGGACCTATTCCAACCGCTTGAGCTCCGCTCTTAGATAGCGTTTCCTGCGGAACTTTTGAGCAGCTTTATGCGTTATTAAGAAATAATCCTTTCAACCTATTTTGCCGTGCGAAGGACTTCAATATGAAACCATCCGTTGACCCTCAGTACCCTGACCAAAGGGATCGCAGCCAACCGAAACAATTGGGACTTGGACTTTTGATCCTTTCTCTGATCTTAATCCTCACGCTAATCCTCTCCAACCTCAGTGGTATTTCTCGTTCCCAGCGAATAAACTCGATCCCCCCTGTTGGGACACCAACCCAACCAGTGCAGGAGAATTTTGATGAGATACCGCTGAAAGTTGCTCAGGTATTCCCGGCTGAGGGAAGCCAAGAGATCGACCCGAACGGGGTGATCACGGTAATTTTTAACCGCCCTGTTGTCCCTCTGACCACGATAAAACAACAGGCTGCCTTGCCAAATCCGCTGCGGATTTCACCACAATTAGACGGGGAAGCGCGCTGGTTGAATACCTCAATTTTGGTCTATCAACCCAAACAACCAATGTTGAGCGGTCAAACCTATCAGGTCACCGTAACACGCGACTTCGGTGAGTGGGGAAGAGTGCTGCAAAAAGAGTTCCAATGGTCCTTCACAACTCGATCTGCGAAAGTTGAGGGAATCACCCTGCAAAGTGGCGAAATTGATCCACCACAAGGTAAAGGCAATCTCTTGTTGGATGAAGCTATCACGATTCGATTTCTACAACCTATGGATGCCGAATCGACCCAAGCGGCGACCTTGCTCCAGGATGATCGTTTAGAGACCGTTCCCTTGGATTATCGCTGGAATGAGGAGAACACGCTCTTAACCGTCAAACCCAAACGGTACTTAAGAGTTGATACCCATTATCAATTGGTCGTTCAAGAAAAAGCGAAAACGAAAAGCGGTGCATTTCTAAGTGAAGCCTTTCAATGGGACTTTTATACCCTGCCCATGCCAAACGTTGTGCAAACTACCCCTCACGATGGAGAGGTTCAACAAGATTATTCTCCGGTTCTATTTATAAAATTCTCCTCGCCGATGAAGATCGACAGTTTTAAGGAAAAAGTGAACCTTCGTCCAGAACCAAAGAAGCCCCTGGAATGGTGGTACAACGAGTGGGAATATGGCTTTTACGCCTATAATTTAGAACCTTCCACCCAATACGAGGTCGAGATTCAGGCCGGGATTGAGGATATCTACGGCAATAAGCTGTTGGAAGGCAAGACTTTCAAATTTACGACCGCTCCGCTACCCCCTTCTGCCTACTTGCGTATGCCGGGGGAAATGGCCTTCTATCGAACTGAGCCGAAAACCCAATATTTTTATCTTGGCCTGACGAATCTTCGGAAGGCAGTGGTTAAGTTATACCCATTAAGCATCGAGGAATTTAGCGAACTAGCTTTTTATCAAAAATATGCTTGGGAGTTTTCTCCACGTTCCGACGCGATCTGGAGCAAGGAGATCAACAACCAAGCGGGACTCAATCAACCCTTCAACGTCAAAGTCGATTTATTTTCTGAGGAAGAGGCTTTAAAACCGGGCTTATATTTCCTGACCCTAGATTCAGACGAAATCTCGCACCCTTATTCAAACTATCTGGATCAGCGAATTGTCATTGTTGCCAACGCAAATCTTACCTTTAAGACGACGGTGTCTGAAGCGATGGCTTGGGTGACCGATCTTGAGAGTGGAGAACCTCTTCCAAATGTACCCATTCAAATTGTTGGGAAGAATCAAATCAACTTGGGCAGCGGAGTTACGAATCAAAAAGGGGTGGCTCTCATTCAATATGGTGAAGTGTACAATGATAATTTAGCCATTGCCTATACCCCTGAGGGGTCAGTTATATCGTATGCGTTGAATCTGTGGGGAAGTGGAGCGACGTCCGTTGATTATGCGCTGTGGGAAGGCTATTATTCTGTACCCGGTTTGACCCGCGCTTATGTTTATACGGAAAGGCCAATCTATCGCCCTGGTCAACCGGTTTACTTTAAGGCGGTGTTGCGTAGCGATGACGATCTGGATTATCAAATCCCTCCATTGGAAACGATTAAAGCCCGTATCCAAAGCTATGATAAAGTGGTCTGGGAAGAGAACTTGGACGTTACCGACACGGGTACGATCGATGGTCGATTTCTCTTAGGCGATGATGCTGCTTTGGGAACTTACACATTATCGATTCTCAATCCCAACGACGAGAGCGTTCTCGGAGAGGTCAGTTTTAGCGTCGCTGAGTATCGTCGGCCGGAATTCCGTGTTGACGTCTCAGTGAAGCCAGCAGAGCTAGTGGTAGGGGAAAGTGGCGCGGCTTTGGTTCAGGCAGAATATTACTCTGGCGGTGCAGTAGCCGATGGGAAACTCAGATGGACGATCACGGCTCAACCATTTAACTTCTCACCCGGTGGCGAGTTCCAGGATTATTCCTTTACCGATGAGGAGCTGGATAATTTTGAACGGATGGCTGAAGAGCGCGGCTTAATGGTTGTGTCCGAGGGAGAAGGTAATTTAGATGCAAATGGGCAATATCCGATTGAGTTTCTCGCCAAGCTTGGTGAGGCAGGCAGAAGCGAGCGTTGGACAATTGAAGCCGATGTAACCGATATTGCTGGAAATGTCGTCAGCGGTCGTCAGCAGATGGTGGTTCATCAAAGCCAGCTTTACACGGGGATCAAAGCAGCGTTTCTTGTGGGTGAACAAGGTAAGGAGCAGAACTTTTCCATCGTAACCTTGGATTGGGCAGCAAACCCGCTTGCCAACCGGCAAGTTGACGTTCAAATTGTCGAACGCCGTTGGCACAGTGTTCAAGTTCAACAGCCAGATGGCTCGATCGTCTGGGAGACAAAAGTGGAAGAGATTCCGGTTGCTTCTGAAACGGTTATCACGGACGAGATTGGAAAAGCTCAAGTCAGTTTTATCCCGCCAAACGGCGGTGTTTTCCGCGCTCGGGCTTGCACTCGAGACCCAGGAGAAAGACAACATTGCGCTGCAGCGTATCTGTGGGTATATGGAGGAGAGTACATCCCTTGGCGACAGACTAGTGATCGTTCTTTGCAAGTGATTGCGGATCGAAAGGAATATCAAGCTGGCGATATTGCAAAGCTGTTAATCGCTTCCCCATTTCAAGGAAAGGTTTATGCTTTGGTGACTGTTGAACGAGGGCATATTCGCTCCTATGAGGTGATTCAGCTCAACTCGAATAGCACGGTTTATTCTTTACCCTTGACGGATGACATGTCTCCCAATATCTACGTATCTGTGGCGGTAATCAAGGGGATTGATGAGACCAATCCAAGGCCAGCCTTTCGGGTAGGGTTAGCTGAATTAAAGGTCGCTTCTCAGGCAAAGCAACTGTCGATAAATGTCGAAAAGGATCGTCAGGTTGCGCAGCCCGGCGATGAGGTGGAATATCTCTTGCGAGTTAAAGACCGTGATGGAAATCCTGTACAGGCAGAAATTTCAGTCAGCTTGAGCGATTTAGCTACCTTGTCCTTGGTTGAACCCAACAGCATGCCCATTTATGATTTCTTCTATAACCGGCGTGCACTGGGAGTCCGCACATCCCTGCCACTTCTGCTAAGCATGGAAGACTACAATGCTTTTGCCGAAGAAGAGCTGGTTCAGGGTGGTGGAATGGGTAGCGGAGGAGGCAAGGGTGGCGGTGCATTGGGTGTGGTGGAAGTGCGCCAAGAGTTCCCGGATACAGCTTATTGGAAAGCCCGCCTGATGAGTAATGAAAACGGTGAGGTGAAGTTTACCGTGCGACTACCCGATAATCTGACGATCTGGCGGCTTGAGGCGCGAGCTGTCTCCGACGATACGAAAGTTGGGCAAGTTAGTGATGATTTACCAGTTCGCAAACCGTTGATGGTGCTACCAAAGACGCCGCGCTTCTTTGTTGTGGGTGATATTGCTGAAGTAGGGGCAACCGTTCGCAACCAAACAGGTCAGAGTCTGCAAATAAAAGTAAGCTTGCAAGCAGAAGGAGTTGAAAATCTCGATCCACCTGATCAAGTTGTGAACGTCCAGAACGGCGATCAAGTTTATGTAAAATGGAGAGTGCGGGTTTTCGATACGGAACGGGTGGACTTGATCTTCTCAGCTCTAGGGGGAGAATGGCAAGATGCCTCTAAGCCTACCTTAGCGACTTTAGAGGACCAAGGCCTGGCTGTTTATCGATATGAAAGTCGGGAAGTTGTGGCAACCGCTGGAAGCTTGAAGGAAGCCGGCAGTCGTCAAGAGCTGATCCAAATCCCATCACAAGAGAACCTTTCCGGTGGAGAATTAACCATTCGTCTTGAACCGTCTCTGGGTGCTAGCTTACTGGAAGGTTTGTCCTATTTGGAGTACTATCCCCATGCATGCCTCGAACAGACGGTTTCTCGCTTTTTGCCGAATGTACTGATGGCGAAAGCTTATCGAGTTGCAGGCATAGAGAAAACCGAGATGAAGGCTAAACTCGATGAACTCGTCCAAGCCGGCCTGCAAAAAATTTATAAAAACCAAAACCCGGATGGGGGATGGGGATGGTGGAGTAGCGAGAAGAGTGACTTACAAACGAGCGCTTATGTGGTCTTGGGTTTGATAGAAACTAGAAACGCTGGCTATCCAATCGATGAGGATGTTTTGACAAAGGGCAAACAGTTCCTCAGAAGTAATCTTAAAGCCGTTGTGTTCCTAAACTATCCCTATGAGTTGAATCGACAGGCATTTGTGCTGTATGTAATGGCAAGAGCGGGCGCAGCGGATCCTTCCCGCACAATAGCGCTTTATGAGAAACGCAGTAGTCTAGCAATCTATGCTCAAGCCTACCTAGCAGAAGCGCTATATCTGATTGACCCGAATGACTCGCGCGTGAAGACCATCCTGGCAGATTTACAGAATCGTGCCATCCAATCTGCCACAGGAACGCATTGGCAAGAGAGAGAGCGCGATGGTTACAATTGGAATACCGATACGCGCACGACCGCAATTGTCCTTGCCGCCTTGTCAGCCATTGAGCCGGGCAGTCCAATCCTAGATAATGTGGCACGATGGTTAGTACAAAACCGCTTGGAAAAGGGTTGGGAGGGAACGCAGGAGAGCGCTTGGACCATTATGGCGCTAGCACGATGGTTGGAAACCAGTGCCGAGTTGCAAGGAGAATATTCGATGAGTGTGGCGCTCAACAACCGCCGCCTCGGTCAATGGGATGTCGGCAAGGAGAACGTTGACGAAGCCATAGAGTTGCGCATAGCCATTAATGATTTGATTGCAGGTGAAATTAACCGCATTGTCTTCACGAAGAGCAATGAGGATGGGCGTTTGTATTACACGCTTCATCTCAGCGTTCCACAACCGGTGACAGAGATCCAGCCATTGAGCCGAGGTATAGCCGTAAGCCGTGAATATTTCAAGCCTGAAAATCCAGAGATATCGATTAGTGAAGCCCATGTTGGAGAAGTCATTTATGGTCGCCTAACGCTTGTTGTGCCAAATGATGTGCATCATCTCGTCGTTGAAGACTATCTTCCGGCTGGGATTGAGGCTATCGATCAAAATCTTTTAACTGCTTCCCAAAGTGAACCCCCTTCGAAAATGACTTGGGAAGACTTACTGTATAAAGGATGGGGCTGGTGGTGGAACTTTGATCATATCGAATTAAGGGATGAAAGCGTTATCCTGGCAGCCTCCTATCTACCGGCCGGTACATACATTTATACTTATCCTTTACGGGTTGTACATGTTGGCGATTTCCAGGTCTTGCCGCCCTTGGCGTATGAATTCTATTTCCCAGAAGTCTTTGGGCGGGGAGAGGGAATGAGCTTTCGCATCTTACCGTAAAGGAGGTTGAACTGTAAAGGGAATGATCTGTTCTTCGATGAGTTGTTGACCTTGCCATCCCTCGATCCGTAACACGTGGAAACCTGTTTGCATTTGCCACCAGGTGGTCAGAGGTTGCGAATCGAGGGTGGCAAGATGGCTGTCGTCAAGGTAAATGTCAAAATGAGATAAATTAAGGGGATTGCTAATCTCGATCAGAAGCTTTGGGGTATTTTGAGGGTAGGAGGCGGGGAGCAGATAAACGCCGTTACGCAAGGGGGACAGCACCATGAAATGGGGTTTAGGAGAGGCGGCGGACTGAACGGCTGGTTGTTCGGGGGAAACATTTGGTTGCGTGCCAAGGATGAACCAATCGGTGACCGTTTCAGAGCAGCGACTTTGAACAGTGGGGTTTTTGCAAACGGTTTGGTGAATCAGCCTATCCGGGTGCTGGAAGGTTTCGCTGGGTTGGTTGGCTAAGACGGTACGCATAAATTCATGCCAGATTGGCGCTGCCCCGCTTAAGCCAGTCACTTCCACCATCGGTTCATAGTCTGCATTGCCAACCCACACACCAACCACGAGCGATGGCGTATAGCCAATCGTCCAATTATCGTGAAAATCCGTTGTGGTGCCGGTTTTCACGGCTGCCGGCCGATCGAGTTTTAGAACACTGTTTTTCCCAAACCCTATATAACGGGCTTGATCATCGCTGAGGATGTCCGAGATCAACCAAGCAACGCGTTCATCCAGTGCTTTTTTTGTTTTTGGTGATGCTTGATAATAGAGATTTCCTTCAGTGTCGGAAATGCTTTCTATCCAATAGGGTGAGGCAATCACGCCGTTTGTAGCAAATACCCCATAAGCGGCGGTTAATTCCAACAAGCTTACGCCTCCCCCTCCGAGGGCGATAGTCAAATCATAATGATCGGGAGAGTCTAACGATTGAACACCTAAGGTTTTCATGAAGGCTATAAAGCGTTCTAAGCCAACTTGGTCTAAGACTTTGACGGCTGGGATATTGAGGGAAGATGCTAGTGCTTCGCGAACGGTTACCCTGCCATGCTCCTTTCCGTCATAATTTACAGGGATATAAGTTTTTTGATCTTTTGTGAAAAATACCGTGCGCCGATCATCGATTGGAGATGCAGCCGTTAGAGGATTTGGGTTATTGGGATCCATAGCTAAAGCATAAATAAACGGCTTCAGCGCCGATCCAGGCTGACGTGGCACGATTGCCATGTTAATTGCCCCGTAAATGTTTTGATCCCAATAATTGGGACTACCAACCATGGCCAATACAGCTCCGCTCTGTGGATCGATTGCCACTAGGGCAGCATTTTTGACGTTGTGTCCCAAACCATCTCTGCCGTGTGAAAGACGGCGTAAATGATTTTGAATCGCCTTTTCTGCTAACCGTTGCCAGTTGATGTCCAGGGTTGTCTGGATCATTAAACCCTTACGGCGCGCGTCCGGTGGGATCATCCCTTGGTTTTCCATTTGGTCAAATGTATGCCGCACGAACATCACAAAGTGGGGAGCTTCTAAGGGGTAGGGTTGTTCAGCAAAGCGGAGGGGCTGTGTTTCAGCTTGTTGTTTTTCAGCCAGGTTGATATACCCACTTCGGTATAACCGTTCGAGGACAATTTTTTGTCTTTCTATCGCTTTTTGGGGATAAATAAAAGGGTTGTAATTAGAGGGTGACTGAGGCAAACCGGCAATTAAGGCGCATTCAGCTAAGGTTAATTCACGGATTGATTTACCAAAATAGGTTTGTGAGGCAGCCTCAACACCATAAGCGAAGCTTCCATAATACGTTTGATTAAGATAAAGGCTAAGAATCTCTTGTTTCGAGAGTTCTTTAGACAGTCGCCAGGCTAAGAAAATTTCCCTAATCTTTCGTTGGACGGTGCGTTGGGAGCTTTCTTCAGCCGTCATTAAGAGGTTACGGACAACTTGTTGGGTGATGGTAGAACCACCGGCAAGGATTTGACCGCCTCGCAAGTTGATCCAGATGGCGCGCACCATCGCCTTGAGGTCAAAGCCTGGATTTGTGAAGAAAGATTGATCTTCGGTCGCAATGGTTGCGTTGATAATACAAGTAGGTAAATCGCTATACTTTACGGGGCGGTGACGAATGGAAGATTCTCCTAAATCTTCATACAATAAGATTCCATTGCGATCGAGAATTTGGATGCTGGGCAGTTTAAGCTGATTGGGGATATTCTTGGGCTCAGGAAGATGCTGCAATTGGGAAACCAACCAGAGAGCAGTTGCAATCGTTAAGATCAGAAATAGACCTCCTATAATGGCGGTAAAGCGAAGAAAGAAATTGCCCTTATTTTTCGTGCTCATCATAGACTCTATCCCCCTAATTTGCACCTGCTGCATTAATGCCCACAAGTACTACAACTTCCCCCTGCACAAGAGCCGCATCCTCCGCCTGAGCTGGCAATCACTTTGCCACCGCTTTGGGCAAAGAACACCGACACAATGCGGTGAGTTTCCGTACTGTGACAATACTGGCAGGGAATTGGTGAATCGGCCTCTTTGATTGAGCGCAGGCTTTCGAATTTCTGATGACAAGTATCGCAGACATACTCATAAATTGGCATAGGCTACCTCGTATTTCTCCAGGGATGATACATTATTTTACCCAAATAGACGCAATTTGGGTTTGGTATCCTGTTTTATTTTCGCAATGTGCTGTTCGGTTGCGTGCACTCCGTGTTGGATGGTATCTAAAGCATGCGTGAAACCGAAAAAGATATTCACATCTGAAGGAATAGGGGGACGAATGATGACATCGGTTTTTGCCTTCGAGAGATTGATTGCTGTTAAGGTTGAGGTCATAATAATCTCAGCTTGGTAAAAATCTAGCGCAAACGCAGGTAAGAATTTGCGGATGGTGGCATCTTTGGGCAGGTCAGACCATGGGTGATGTTCTCCCAAGAGATGATTAACGTCCACCGCAATTAAATATTCTGCACCGAGCTTGCGGAGTGCTTGGGCTGGCACATTGTCAAGTACACCCCCATCAACAAGCAGATAGTTGTCAAAGGGGACGGGAGGAAATAAGCCCGGCACCGCCGAGGTTGCCATGCAAGCTTCAACCAGATTGCCTTTGGTGAGGTAGATGGTCTGTTTTGAGTACAGATCGACACAGGCTAAGGCGATGGGAATAGGGAGATCTTCGATGCGTCGATCTTTCCCGACCAATTCACCTAAGTATGCCCGAATGCGCTCGGTACGAATGATGCCCCGCTCTGGAGGTGTTAGGTCCAGGAAGCGCAGCAGATTGCGGATATCGGCGATTTCCAAGGCTATTTCTTGCATTCGCTCAGGAGAAAAGCCGCAAGCATAGAGTGCTGTGATGATGCCCCCCATGCTGGTACCCGCCATGACGTCAATGGGAATGCTCTCTCTTTCTAGCACTTCTAGAACCCCAATATGAGCTAAGCCCCGTGCTCCGCCACCTCCCAAGGCTAAACCGATTGTTGGACGCCGCACCAAATTAGCCATCAGGCGTTTCTCCTAAACAGCCAAGATACAACCTTTCGAGTTGTTGAATCATTCTACGTAGGTCAAATTGTTCTGTTGCGACTTTCTTTGCTGCGCGGGTGATTTTCTCTCTAACCTCTTGGGATTGCAAAAGTTGGAGGCAATACTGTGCGGCTACTTCGATCTCGCCCGGTTGGCAGAGCATTCCAGTGTTTTGATGATCAATGACTTCCGCCACCCCATCGGATGCGTAGGCAACGATTGGGATTTCTTTACACATCGCTTGGGGAATGACACGAGGCAAGCCTTCCCATAACGAAGTTAATAAGAAAACGTCGATTACGGAAAGCAGGCGGGAAACATCGCGCCGCAAGCCAGTCAAAACAAAACGATTGTCCAGCTGAAGCTCTTGGATGCGCTGCTCAACCTGTTCTCTGAGAGGACCATCACCAACCAGAAGAAAATAACAGCTTGGTTGAAGGGAAGCAATCCGTGCTGCAATGCTGATCCAATCAAGCGGATTTTTCTGGGGGGATAATCTTCCAACCGTCCCAATGACGGGTGCCTCGATGGGGATGCCTAATTCCTGACGTAGTTTCCATTCATCCTTACAAGGAGTGAGAAACTCCTCTAAGGGGATAGCGCTGCGAATCAGCAAATATTGTTGCGGTTTACCGATGCTGTGCTCTAAGCCTTTTTGGATATCTTTGCGGGTGACGACAATGAGGCGATGGGTAAACTTCGCAGTGATCTTTTCCAGGATGATGAAAAGTCGCTTACGCCAACGAGGCATATAGTCGTGGAAACTCCAACCATGCACGGTATGGATGATGCAGGGAGTTCCGGCGAGCTTTGCTGCCAAACGACCGAGGATGCCGGCTTTTGAAGAATGAGTGTGGATAATTGCATATTTATTTTTGCGCAATATAAAGAATAATTTTAGGAATGCAATGAAATCCTTGAGGGGGTTCAGCTCTCGAACAAGTTCAGGCAAAATGGAAAGCTTTACACCGCTCCGAATCGCTTCTTCGATCAGGCTACCTTCACTACCGGTTTGTGGGCCACAGATGACGTCTACATCAAATTGCTCAGGGTCTAAAAGGCGTGCAGTATAAAGGGTGTTTTCTTGTGCACCTCCAACAATCAGACGGGTGATCAAGTGAAGAATCTTAATCGGTTTGTGGTGAATCATGGTTGCGCGCCACTTTCGAGAAGCTTCCAATAATAAAGTTCGAGCTGGTCGGCAACTCTTGGGATTGTATAGTTGTCCAGGATGTGTGTTCGGGCATTCTTTCCGATATTTCTGGCGACTTCTGGGTTTTGGATCAGGTATTCTATGGCATCTGCGAGTGTTTGAGGAGAATTCGGTGGGATGAGATATCCGTTTTCAAGGTGGGTAATTAATTCGGGGGTTCCACCGGTCGAAGTAGCGACTACCGGTAAACCGATGGCCATGGCTTCCATCAGGGCAAGAGACAAACTTTCCCATAAGGAAGTCAAAACGAAGAGATCGGATTGAGATAACCATTCAAAGGGATGCTCCTGATGCCCTAGTAGGGAGACCACAGCAGCTAGATTGGACTGTTTGATTTGGGTTTCTAATTTGCCTCTTAATGGGCCGTCGCCTAAGATGGAAAGGGATACATTAAGATTGCGCATAGCCAATATTTTAACTGACTCCACAATAACCCATTGAGCTTTCTCTACAACCAACCTTCCAACGGTAATCAACTTAACAGGCATGGCAAAATTAACCTGCAGATCCTCGAAGGGTTGGCTAAGATAACCTTCAGGGGGTGGTTGAATGGCATTGGGGATGCGGTCAATTTTCCGGGGCGGGATTCGTTCACGATTATGCAAGATACGTTCGACAGCTTTACAAGGCACTACGTAGTGATCAACCAGAGAACTTGTAACAAAATCGAGGACAATGCGGGGGAATGGGCGATTAAGTTCTGGCCCCCCCTGATGGCATAAAATGATGGGGATGCCCATTTTTCGGCCAACCAGGCGCCCGAGTATGCCGGCATGAAATAGGTGGGTATGGAGAATTTGCGGCTTTTTCTTTTTCCAGAGTTGTTGCAATTTCATCCATGCTGTCGTGTCGGTTTTTGATTTTGCTGATAAGGAGATGACCGGTACGCCCTGTTGTTGTAATCGAGGCGATAACGTATGGTCGTCGACAAGGGTGATTAAGCGAATGTCCCAGCCGCGTTTGGCTAATTCATAGACCATCTGAGAAGCGTAGATTTCAGCTCCACCGATAATTTTCATTTGGGTAATCAGCCAATCAACACTTGGTTTTGTCGCCATATTTCTTGGTAAGAAATCTGGAAAACTCTAATAAACCTTCTAAATTACCCACGAATTGTTGGATGCCTACTGTTGTTTTGCGAGGGTTTAGAGTCATCAGAAGATTCTTTAAAAGGATGCCGAAAAATGCCCAAATCAAGGCAATCCAGTAAATTGCCTGATGAGCTTTATGCGCAATAAAAAACCGTCCTAAGTGAAAGATTTCCATCCGACCTAAATTCTTTGCCGAGCCTCGACTGATAGGTGATTTCTTATGAATCAAGCTCGCCTTAGGTAAGGCGATTAAAGTGTATTTTTTGCCAAGTGGATAGGTAAAGTCACGGTCATCTCCCCAAATATAGCCAGAATCACGTTCATCAAATCGAGTGTCCTCAAATACCCAGCGTCGAAAGTTCATGTTACAGCCGGAAAGCCATTCGACCTTCGTGGGTGTATCAATTTCACCTTTCCTTACCAAGGTTACAGCACCCGATGCCTGCACTTTGCCCGGCTGATTACTTTCTAACCCAAAAAATCGTAAGAATAATCGTTTGATTGGATTGGTGTGAATATCGATTACGCCCGTAATACCGGCAATGGATTGAGTTTGATCCTCTTCAAAGGCTTTCATCACTACATCGTAATAAGCTTGATCCAGAATGACATCATCATCAAGAAAACTGAGAATGTCACCCGATGCAAGGGTAACGGCCAGGTTCCGAGAGGCGTTCACGTTTGGAGGAGATTTATGTCGATAAATCAACTTAATGCCTTTAGCCAAAATCATTTGCTGGAGACGAGCAGCATTTAAGTCGCCATCATCGATGATAATGATTTCATCTGGCAAGCGCTTACCAGTCAGGATTGAGTCAAGGCATTGCTGCAAATCCTGCGGTCGATCTTTGGTGCAAATAATGACGGACAAAGATAAAGTCATTCTTGCCTTAAGCAGGAATGAATTGTCTTATAATGGTGCTATCCGGACCAACTCTATTCGTATGATACCATCAAACCTCTTCGAAGACCTTTCTCCCTACTTAATGCTTTTGAGACGAATCATCAGGCGAAAATTGCCGAAGCCTACCATTCTCTTGGAAGCGAAAGAAGGATCACGTTCTCCATCTCCTCTAACGTTTGTCATGATCGTAAGTCCAGAATTTGACCAACGGATCCCGAATGCCGCAGTCATGGCTCGACTTGGGTGGTGTCATGGATTTCAAGAAATGGGTTTTTCCTATCGAATTGTCAGCATCTTTGACCTCGCCAAAACATTACCTACTCTTCAGCGACCGATTTGTTGGTTAAGCGAGGCTGATTATCGATATCTCACACGAAGAAATCTCACTATCTTGAAGCAGTATCGTCATTTCGTGTGGATCAATGCTTGGTTTCGCAGTGAAGAGAAATTCTATCAAGAGCACAATTTACCTAACCTTGCAAGTCTTCATTGGGTGAGAAAGCGAGTCCTCTCATCGGAGCCATCGTTTGTCTTCACAATCTCCCCCTACCAAGGGATAGAGTTTTACGAACAGTGGGAGAAGCAAGGGGTGAAATTATTGTCTTTACCCCTAGCATGGGATTCTTTGGTATATCCTGAGAATCCGCCCTATGTTCCAGAATTTGAGATGATTCGTATCGCCTTTGTGGGAGGATATTGGAAATATAAAGCAAAACAACTCGATCGTTACCTAGCCCCTTATTCGAACATTCTAACCGTATATGGCTATTCGAGGTGGCCCTACGGACAATACGGTGGGTTACTACCGATTTCTAGGGAAGGCTCTCTTTACCGACAAGCTAGGGTGTCGCCAGTCATCAATGAGCCGCACGTAGAAGTAATGGGGATTGATCAAAATGAAAGAGTGTTTAAGGTGCTTGGGAGTGGGGGATTTGCCGTCACCGATGCAGTGCCGGGTTATAGAGAATGGTTTTCCGATGAAGAATTGCTTGTTCCAAAAAACGAAAAAGAATTTCATGAAATCATTCGGGTAGCTTTTGAAGATCTCGATTTCAATCTTCGATACAGAAAAGCCGGCCAGAGAGCTGTGAAAGAACGCCATCTTTATCAACACAGGGCAGCGCAAGTATTGAGAACCCTTAATTTGGCTCAAGTGGAAGAAATGCCATGAACGTTCATGTGCTGATTTTTAGCAGAGACCGGGCTTTGCAACTTGATGCCACCTTGCGGTCTTTCTTCAGGTGCGCTCAAGGGATGGAAATGACTTCGATAACCGTAATGTATCGAGCGTCCAACGCAAGATTTTCTCTGCAATACGAACGATTAATCCGGGAGTACCCAAAGGTTAACTTCATTAAGGAATTTAAGTTTAGAGAAGACCTAATAGATATCTTAGCCAAAAAAATTGCTTGTCCTAAACTACAGGATCAATTTAGTTTATTCGCGCAACTCAATGGAACTCGACTTTGGGGTCGATATTCACCAACAGAGGTGCTTATTCGTCCTTTGATGCGGCTTCGAATGCAACTCGGGCGATTTCCGATGGATGTTTCTCGCCAAGAGGATCATTGGTTGATCAGCGTTGATGATAACCTTTTCGTACGACCCTTCAGTCTTAAGGACATTATCCAAGCGCTTAATAACACTAACGATGCCATTGGATTCTCTTTGCGATTGGGAGAAAATACCCAATATTGTTACATGAAGGGCCTTCCTCAAAAACCTCCACAATTCGAGCGACAAACTGAGACGAATATCTTGGCTTTCAATTGGGTGACTGCAGAATACGATTTTGGATATCCGCTCGAAATATCGAGTTCTATCTACCGATCTTCGTTGCTTCTTCCCCTAATCTCTTCGTTGTATTTCAATACACCGAATAGTTTAGAAAGTAAAATGGCATCGATGAGCAAGTGGTTTGCAAAGAGGTATCCCAAACTTTTATGTTATTCGACATCGGTCTCCTTTTGTAATCCCCTAAACAAAGTACAAGTCGATCGCACCAGAAATCGATCTGGGAATCAATTGACCTATTCCATTGAAGAATTAGCCAATCTTTTCGATGAAGGATACCGAATAGATTTATCTCCATTCAGCGGGTTTATTCCTGATGCGTGTCATCAGGAGGTTGACTTAACATTCTATAAGCCGTAAAAAAATTAACGCAAGAGTTAAAATACATTTGTGGATCAACAAAGGTAGGACGATGACAAAGCTAACTGTTTATGCCGACCGATTTATGGAAGTGGGATGGATTGCCGCAATCGTTACCACCCCTTTATTCTTTAATGTTTTTTCTAGCCGCATCTTCGAACCCGATAAGATTACTCTGTTGCGCTCCATTGCATTGTTGGTATTAGTAAGTTGGATTGTCAAAGCGCTAGAGAAAACCTTAAATGGGAACAAGAGCAGCTTCTCTTTTAGGGAAATTTTTCAAACTCCCTTGATGCTTCCAGTTGTGGCGTTGATTCTCAATTACCTGATTTCTACATTACTATCCGTGGCGCCATTGGTTAGTTTATGGGGGTCGTACCAAAGGTTACAGGGTACATTTACGATGTACTCGTATGTGATCTTGTTTTTATCGTTGGTTTTTACTCGCCCCAAGGCAGAACAAATCCATCGGCTGGTAACAGTCATGGTTGCTGTCAGCTTGCCTGTGGCGGTTTATGGGTTGCTTCAACGGTATAAGATTGATCCCATTCCGTGGGGAGGAGATGTATCCACACGCATTGCCTCAACCATGGGAAACTCTATTTTTGTGGCAGCCTATCTCATTATGGTTTTTCCGCTAACACTTGGCAGAACGATCGAGAGCTTTCGACGCATGCTGAACAGCTCAGCGTTTGAACTTAAGGATTTCCTCCTCTCAACAGCTTATGTTTTCATTGGTTTACTTCAAGTCATTGCTTTGTATTTTAGCGGCAGCCGAGGGCCAGCCTTAGGCTGGTTAGCCAGTTTGTTTTTCTTTGCTCTCAGTTTCGTCTATGTAACCAAGAAAAGGAATGTTGGTTTGGGGATCATTTTCTTATCCCTCGTTGTGGGGATTTTTCTCATCGTCTTTAATTTGCCACAAAGCCCATTTGAGAGCCTTAAGCAGCATCCTTCAATTGGAAGGTTTGGGCAACTTCTAGACCCTCAAAGCAACAACGCACGAGTACGCACTTATATTTGGCAAGGGGCTGTAAAACTCTATGGCTTTCATCCACCCTTGGAGTATCCAGATGGGCGCAAAGATGTTTTCAATTCGCTCAGGCCGCTAATCGGTTACGGGCCTGAGTCGATGTATGTCGCCTACAACCGCTTTTACGTGCCAGAATTGACCCAAGTCGAGAGAAGAAATGCCTCCCCCGATCGTTCCCATAATGAGAGCTGGGATTCCTTAATCATTACTGGTGGAATTGGTTTTGTGGTGTATATGAGTTTGTTTCTTAGTCTTTTCTATTATGGTTTTCAGAAAATCCATCTGATAGAGACGAAACAACAGGAAAAATGGTTCTGGATAGCCGGACTCGCTGGTGGGGGATTGGTTTCAATTGCCCTGACCTTATGGAGAGGGCCAGCCTATTTTGGGGTAGCTTTCCCCTTAGGGATGGTTTTGGGTTGGTTTGGCTACTTGGCTTTTGCAGTTATCGCTTGGAGCCAAAATGGGGTGGTCAATGATGCAGAGCTCTCCGAAATGGTTTTGACAATTTCTCTTCTCTCTGCCTTTCTGGCACACCTGATCGAAATCAACTTCGGTATCGCCATCGTCGCAACCAGATCATCCTTTTGGCTCATGGCGGCTATCCTTGTAACTCAGGTCTCAAAAACAGGCACTGAGGTAACAGCGACAGAGGAGCTGCTTCCTGACCCCAAGAAGAACGGAAGTGATAAACGCAGAAAGCGCGATCGAGGAGGAGACATTCGTTTGGCTCGCACAGATGTTGGTCTACCTTTGAACAAGGATTTAGGGTTGGGATTGATTGTTACCATGGTTTTAGCCATCCTTGGCTACAATTTTATGAATGCTACAGAATTAGGGAGCTCGGCGATTCAGATTATCTGGAAGTCCTTCACCGAAGTCCAAAAAGATGCCAAGTTTCATTCTAACGGGATTCTTATCGTAATCTCTTTAGCTTGGTTTTTTTCTGGGTTGTTGTTGAGCGGAGAAGAGACACGATACAAGCAAAAAGATCATCGAGGGTTTATAAGGTCCTGGTTCATCGTACTCAGCTTCGGGCTCGGCGTTGCCTGTCTGTATTGGATCCTCCATGCTAGTTTGTTAGCTTCAATCGTTGCGAGTCCAATTAATAACCTACAAGATATTCTCAACCGAATTCAGCAGTACGAGGGTTTATTGCTTGGCTTTTACGTTGCCATGTTTGCAATCATGATTCTTTATATGCTTATCCCATCAGAAGATCTCTCCTTACTTCCTAGAAAGCATGGGAATAGCCGTTCGATCGTTGCCGGATTTATCCTGATTTTCCTAAGTCTAATCGTGATCTATCAGCGAAACCTGCGCGTGATTCAAGCAGATATTGCCTTTAAACTCGCAGAATCCTTTGCGAAACCGGGTTCCTGGCCAGTATCGATTCAAATTTATCAACATGCGATAGACTTAGCGCCGCGCGAAGATTATTATTATTTATTCCTTGGTCGATCCTATATTGAATACGCCCGCGAAATCAATGACGATGCTCAGCGGGAAGCTTTGTTCGAACAAGCGAAATCGGATTTATTGCTGGCGAGATCGTTGAATCCCTTAAACACCGATCACACCGCAAACCTGGCAAGGTTATATAGTCAATGGACATTGTTTTCAAAAGATGAAAAATTAAAACGAGAACGATTTAATGAATCGGATCGGTACTTTGCACAAGCTGTATCGCTTAGTCCAAATAATTCCCGCCTATGGGGGGAGTGGGCGGTTTTGTTGATGTCCAACGAGCAAACTCATCCTGAAGCTCTGCAAAAGTTAATGAGAGCCTATCAGTTAGATCCAAATTATGATTGGATTGCTTATCTATTTGGGGAGTATTATCGCTTGCAAGCCGCTCGAATTAAGAGCAATGAGGAACGCGCTAGTTTGATTGAAACAGCCATTTCAAATTACTTAAAGGCAGCTAGCTTGACAGAAGATGAAAACAGTAAGCACAGTTACTTGTTGATGGCTGCTCAGCTCGCTATTGAAGGCAATTTGATTGATCAAGCCATTCAAGCTTTGGAGAATGCCTTAGCGATCAATGCTACTCAGACGGAAAAATGGAGGTATGAGCAAACTCTTGCTCAACTTTATCTACAGATTGGTCAAATGGATCAGGCCCTCTTTCACGCAAATCATGCCTTCAGGCTCGCTCCGCAAGAGAACCAAATGGAAATACAAGACTTGATCAACCAAATTACCCAATCCTCCGAATGATATATCTAATCGCCCTTCTTCTTGCATTTATCGTCGCTTTGCTACTTCTCCAAGCGTTAATCCATCTCTTGAGACGTTTTCACATCACTGAGCAACCGCGAGCAGATCGCTGGCATCGCTCTCCGACACCGAAATTTGGGGGGATTGGCATCTTTGTTGCTACCTTTATCGCTTTCTTAGGAGCTTATTTTTTGATTCGCAGCTCAGCGCATGAATTTCCGATGACGCTGTTGCTGGTAATGATATTGATATTTGTGTTTGGTTTCGTGGATGACCTCAAGCCCCTGACACCCATTGGGAAATTGATCACACAAATCATCGTTGCCAGTGCAGCAGTTTATTTTGGGTATACAACCAATTTTTTCTCGCCCCGTCTGGGTGATACCTTCTTGGCTCGCTTCATGAATAGCGCGGTTTCGTTATTTTGGCTAGTAGCCATGACAAACGCAATGAATTTGCTCGACAATATGGATGGCTTGGCGGGGGGGATTTCCTTGATTGTTTGTTTATTTATGGGATACTTTTTCTGGGATGCTGGTGATACCGTTCTGGTGTTATTCTGTGCAAGTTTATGCGGGGCTTTGCTTGGATTTTTATTTCTGAACTTTCCGCCGGCAAAAATCTTCATGGGTGACAGCGGAAGTCAATTCTTGGGTTTTACTTTAGCCTTATTGGCAATTGCGCGCCGACCTCAGGCTTCCAACGTCTTTGCCATACTCGGTGTACCCACTCTGTTGTTTACCTTACCTTTGGCAGACACCCTGTTTGTAACCATCACCCGTTGGTTGCGCGGCGAATCTCCTTTCAAAGGGGGAAAAGACCATACTTCACATCGTTTGATTGCCTTTGGTCTTTCAGAAAGACAAGCTCTATGGATTTTGTATTCCATCGCTATTGTAGGGGGAATCACAGCGGTTGTTGTGGAAGCGTTAAACTATACGCTTAGCTTAATCCTTTTGCCGCTCATTCTCATTTTTCTCCTGATTTTTACGACCTATTTGGGCGGAGTAAAAATCACGGATGCAGTTGATAACAATCTTGAGTCGAAAATAAAAAAAGTCATCATCAGGTTTTTTGTCAGTCGTAGCCTCTTCGATGTTTTGGTTGATGGTTTGCTGATTGCTTTTAGCTTATATATTGCTGTTCTTCTGGGTATGCCGTTCTCCTCGGACTGGCAATTGGACTTTTTCATCCAAATGCTACCCTTAGCCTTTATCAGTGGTTATCTTTCGTTCTTCCTGATGAAGATCTATCGAGATTTATGGCGGCATCTGAACGTTGAGCATATCTACCGCTATTTCCAAGCAGCCATCTTAGCGGCAGGATTCTTTGGAGTGCTGGGTGTTCTTTTGGGCACGTACCCTATGACGCTCAATGTGGGTATCCTATATGGGGTAATGCTCTTTTTAGGGTTAATCGTAACTCGGTTTTCTTTTCGGGCATTGGATACCATTGCGAACCGTTCCCACAATAAACGGGCGCAAGGAATCTTGGTCTATGTTTCTGAGGACACATTGCCTTTTCTTGTGCCATACTTGATGAACCAGAGTCACGGTGATCTACAAATCATTGGTTTGATCACCGACCAAGAGACACGGATTGGAAAGCGAGTCTACGACTTGCAAATCGTAGGTCTTGTAAGCGAATTAAGAGAATTGACTCAAAAATATCACGCTCAGGGGATAATCCTGGACGAAGCCAAAGTAAAGCTTCCAGAGGTTAGAAAACAACTTGATTCAATAACTGATCTCCAGTGCTGGGTCAAAATTGTTCATTTTGAGTTGAAGGACTATCGCCCGTATTCAAAATTGGAGAACGAAGATGTCCCATCCTTACAAAAGGAAAATTAGGTTTCTTCAAGTCAAGGGAACTCATCGAGAAATTGGTCAACAAATTGGGGAACAATGTAAACAAGAAATTCACCACAGTATCCAGACAGCTCAAAGCTTGATTGATGTACTTTGTTCTGAGTTACAAATGGATTGGAACAGGGCGACTCTACAGGCAAAGAAATATCTTCCCTATGTGGATGAATATTACCCGCAATACTTAGAAGAAATTCGTGGCATTGCTCAAGGGAGTCAGAGTTCCCTTGAAGAGATTTTCACCCTGAATGCCTTTGAAGGGATCGTTATGGATCGATTGCACTTAAGTAAATGCACCAGTTTTGCAATCAACCAAGAGCGTAGCGCAAACCAGCATGTACTTATCGCTCATAACGAAGATTGGTTTCCAGATGATGAAGCTGATGTCTATATCGTCAAAGCGGAGGTTGAAGATGAGCCGCCTTTTCTGGCGATGAGTTATGGGGGATTGCTACCGAACATTGGGCTTAATGCGGCCGGAATTGCACAATGCTGTGATACCGTTTATCCAATAGAAAAGAGAATCGGTATTCCCCGGGTGGTTGTGGGACGGGCTGTTTTGGGAGCTCGAACAATTTCGGAGGCGATTGAGCGGGCGATCTCGCCTCATCGCGCAGCCGGCTATAATCACCTTATTGCCCATGAGATCGGAGAACTCTACAATATAGAGGTCTCAGCGGGCAATTTTTCGATCCTCTACGGGCAGGCGGGAGCGATAGCCCATACGAACCATTATCTAAGCACCAAAATGCAATTGCTCGAGGAAGAATCTGAGCAATTGATCGGTTCTCATGTTCGCTATAACCGTGCCATGCGACTGATCCAAGGGGTTGAGTATCATGATCTCTTCTCGTTACAAGCAATTCAGAGAGATCACGTTAACTATCCCTTTTCTATTTGTTGTCATGCAACGCAGTCGCAAAATCCATACGAAAGGGAAAAAACCATCTGTGCAATGGTGATGGACTTAACCGCCAGAACCCTGTATTTTGCATGGGGAAACCCGTGCGAAAACCTATATTACCCCTTTTCCTTATGAATGATTCGAGCTGTTTGTTGAAAGCGGGAGTAATTGGCTTTCCTTTTTTCGCAGCGACGCTGATATTGCTCATGAATTTCGGCAACATGAGCGACTTTTTCTTGAACAGCCGCCTCAAACCAAATTTTCCCTTTTTCCTGTGTGGCGAAACTTCCTGCTCCGTAAGCCCCGCTGAGGGTATCATCCGTCCATGGTGGATTAGCAATTAAGGAACCCCCTTCAACCCAGTCCATATAATAAGAAGGGGTGGCGATAAAATCCGTTTCATCAACTACCCGATCCATGTGAACCAACTCAGGATGGAGATAAAGCATTAGCGAGGTCTCCAATTCACAGGCGTGCCCCATGCCGCCAATCCCAGACTGACGATATTGTTCTAGTACCTGCATCCCCTTTGGGCTAGTCAAATATAGGTATGCTGTGGCACAAAAGATATGCGGATACCTTTCTCCGGCATATTTGACAATATTCGTTAGAAACGAGCAATTGCCGCCATGACCACTAAGGAGATAAAAACGATTAAAGCCATAGAGTACCAATGTGTCAAGAACAGCCAGCCAAAAATCTTCAAAAGCGCGTCCACCAGCATTAAGCGTGCCGGCAAATTCAGAGCGATGGGTGCTGACCCCATACGGCATAACGGGTAACCGACAGGCTTGATGGGGTATCGCACTGACAACCCCAGCCGTGATGGCATCGATGATCAATGTATCCGTTGACAGTGGCAGATGGTAGGCATGTTGCTCGGTGTGCCCAATCGGAATTAAGACGACTTTGGAAAGATACTCTACTGAATAATCAAATTCCTTCGCCGCTTGATAAGCTTGAACGAGCTGAGCATTACCAAGGTTGAGATTCAGTCCACTGGGAGTAAGGAGAAAAACGTTGGAAAAACCGTCATCACGTAAACTGTTGAGTAAGTTCCAAAGAACTTCTTTGAGAACACCTTCCGGAACCGGTATGCCACTGCTTCGCCAACCGAATGGAAAAGCAGGTAAGATAGCAATCTGTTCAGGAAAGCTAAGCGCTTCGGCCAATTGCTCCCGATCGTAACCTTTTCCTAACGGAAGGACCAACGGGCAGTGCCGGGGCAGAGCAGCTACCTCCGGCCAAGTCAGATGGTCGTATAAAATCCAGCGAGTCATTTTTGACCTTAAAGTCGTGATAAAAGTTCTTTTTTCTTCTGATTGAATTCCTCTTCGGTGATAATGCCTTGTTTGCGCAGGAGATCCAGATTGGCGATCAGGGCTGGAATGTCTTCTTTTTGAATTTCCTCGGAACGGTATTCATCTCCCCGTTCAAGCTTTTCTTTGGCATTCAACATAGCTGTTTTGAACTCGACCGGTTTCGCAATGCGGCGGAAGGTGTTAACTCCCAATTCACTGGCAGTCATGATTTCGATATCCCCATAGTCGAAAAGTCTGCCGAAGAAAGATTGCGTCATTTTGACGTCGTTCACCTTTTCTAAGGAACTATCCTCGGTAGTTTTGTTAAAAATGCCTGAGATTTGAATAACGCGCCGATTGGTGAGCACATATTGATTACTGCTCCATTTCGCGACATCTAGAGCGAGGGATCCAATGGGTAGTAACATAACCAGAAAACCGATGGGAATAACCAGGACTGCGGCAACGTTTAGGAGCAAAATAAGTAAAAGGGAAGCAATAAAGATGGCAAGAATCAGTAAGATTTCCACAAGGATATTTCTGGCTAGGATGAACCAATGCTGGTGGGTTATCACCAGGATTTTTTCGTTCTCGCCCAATAGCCTTTGTAAATAGGCGTTCGTCTTCATAGTAATCTTCCTTTCACTTTAAAACAGAACCCTGGTTTCTGCCTAATCTTTCTAAACGATATTGTAACTCTTTTTGCCATTTCGACCGTTCAAAATGATTGAGCTTAGCATGATCTAAAACGTTGAGGGCTGCTCTAATCCACGTTTCCGCTGTGGTAGGATCTTTCTCAATCCGCTCATAGTATTTTGCAAGCTCCAAGTGAGCGCTTAAACTACCTAACTGGGCGGCTTTCTGCCACTGGTCTACGGCGTTGCGATAGCTTTTTTCTTTCTTGTATAAATGCCCTAGAGTTTCCAATGTATGAAGGCTTTGGTCTTCATCAAGGAGATACGGTTGACAGGCTTCGTAAGCCAGAATCGCACGCTTGGTTTCTCCAATGGATTGATAAAAATTTGCCAAACGAAAATAGGTGGGCGCATTTTCAGGAGTTGGCTCAATTAGATGGCTAAATAGATCGGCGATGTGTAAATATAAATAGGCTAGTGAAAGGACATCCATTTTATTATGATAAAGGATTGGCGTCAGGAAGGAAGTGTCTTGGGTCAATAAATAATCACGGTAGATGCTGGGAATCATCCAACCTGGAATGTCATCTACAGCTCGCTGGATGCCTAAAACCGTTGCTTCCATGGTACGTAGGGCTCGATTTGGGGAATGATTTTTCCAAATCTTACGGGTGAGCTGAAGCAAGTCAATATGCAAACCTTCATGAAGAGGACTTGGAATATGATGAAATTGAAAGCGAGCTTGGAGTAAAGGCAAGTCGAAACTTTTTCCGTTATAGGTCATAAAACCTTTTGCCGAAAGCAAGATTTTTTCCAATTCTAACAACTGCGCCAACTCATCTTCTGGATGCAGGAGTAGATATTGGGAGAGTTGGACGGCGCGATTTGATATCCTTCCGACCCCTACTAAAAAACATAAGACCCCAGCTCCACCATATTCTCCACTGGTTTCGACATCGATAAACAGAAAATCCTCAACCGAAAATCTCGGGTTAGGTTTCTTCAAGCCTAACCATTGGATGATTTCGACGGGTATCTCGAAAGAGCGCGCTGGATCGGTTAGTGGTATGTTTTCGACAATGACACAGACCGATCCGAAGGGATGGTTAATCATTCGACTGTTCGGCAAGGTGGCTGGTTGGGATATTCTCGGCAGATTGGATTGCGGCGCCGGTTGGGCTAGGGGAATACCTAAGGATTTCAAATAGCGATGGATTTCGTCCATATCCTACGCTGCAATCTTCTCTAACAGGGCTAGGGCTTCCTTTTTACCACCCATTCCATTCGTAGCTACTGGACCTGTGCAGGAGGGACAACCATCGGCACAGGGACATCTCTGAATATGGTCTTTTAGGGTTTGAAGCAGTTGATTCGCAATCTGATAAAGGCGAAAAGCTAAGCCAATTCCTCCAGGAAATTGCTCGTGAATCAAGATGGTCGGCAAATTCTCATTCCAACGAGGTTGGGGATCGATGATTACCCCTAAATCTTGTCGGTCGCAACGAGCAAACAGGGGACTGATATGGGTGAAAGTGTAACCAAGCGCTGCTAAGCCACTTTGCACGCGCACCATCCCTTCCACTTTACGATGACAAGCTGGACATAAAGTAATTAGATTTTCTAAACAATTCGCTTCTTCCGAATTGGCGAATAAGCGAAACGGAATCTTGTGATGAACGTGATGGGCTTGCCCCTTTTCTGGGAGACCGCAACTTTGACAACGATAGTGATCGCGTTGGCGAGCAAGATTTTTCTGCACCTGCCAATTGCTCCCATATTGATTGGGGTCGTTACTCCATGTCCCTGCGCGGCGCAGAGACTCAACCAAAGCCTGGCTGAGGGTTAGCCAGAAAGCCTTCGTGGTTAATGCTCGTGGGGGTAGGCTTATAGAATTTCTTTCTCTCACCAAACGTGTCTGCCTATCGAACACGAGATAACCTTGTACCTGACGCCATAATTCTATGTGACCATAGGCAATTTGGTAGGAATACCCGCTGGGTGAACGAAAATGTTCGCTTTCTGTGGAAACTAAGGATTGCACTTGGCTGTCAATCAGCGGCTGTGTGATTCGGTCAAGGCTGCCGGGTTTTAGGATGGCAACATGACGATTCAAATCCAATGTTTCGACTTCATAAGGATGTCCATCATGAAAATATGTGGCTCCAGGGTGAATCAACCAATCTGCACTGGCAAAGTCAACGGTTCCAAGCGGCGATGTCGAGTGTGAGCTATCCAAGATCAGTTGGACGCTGTTTTCTGAGATGGAACGAATGGAGAAAGAATGCGGCATTTTCGTATCACTGAAATAAAAGGCTTTCGTGCCACGAATCGCATCGCCCTGCAACACAAGGCTTTCGAGGAGAGCAGACAAGAGGTCGGTTGGAGCTGTTCCAAAGACCGACTCTTCTGAGATCGGTAATTCATACAAGGCGCATCGAAGATGAGCGAGCAAGATCAGGGGATTGTTTGGGTCGATGATGACCTTTTCAGGGGTTGATTCCCAGAGATAGCTTGGATGTTGCGCAAGATATTGATCCAGGGGATCATCTGAAAGAAGGAGAATGCCTAAGGAAGCTCTGCCGGTGCGCCCGCTTCTCCCAAATTGCTGCCAAGTGGAGGCTATGCTACCCGGAAAGCCAATGATCATGGTAATGTCTAATGCACCGATATCAATACCTAATTCAAGCGCGTTGGTGGCAACAACGCATTTGGCGTTGCCCGAACGTAGGCTCTGCTCAACATCACGTCGCAGAGAGGGTAGATAGCCACTGCGATAGCTTCGAATGCTCTGCTCACCATCAGAGAGTGATACAACAGATTTTTCGCGCAAATCGATCAGCAGCAGCTCTACTTCTTTGCGACTACGGCAAAAGATGATTGAATGGAGATGATGAGCGATTGAATCCAAAGTAAAACGCTGGGCATCTATAAATGGATGGCGACGGATTCCGAGGTCAGTATTTAGGATAGGAGGGTTGTATATCCAGTAAGACCGCTCTGAATTCGTAGTTGCCTTTTGCTCGATTTTGACAAGCGGCTCTTCAATTAATTGTGCAGCAAACTCTTCTGGAGCGCTGATTGTCCCGCTGGTCAGGATAAACTGCGGTCTAGAGCGGTAGTGAGCGGCAATCCTCTTCAAGCGGCGTAGGATATTGGCAACATGCGAACCGAAAACGCCTCGATAGACGTGAATTTCATCCAAAACAATATATTTCAAGTTCGAAAAAAAGCGATTCCACTGCGAGTGGCGGGGCAAAATCCTGTGATGCAACATATCAGGGTTTGTCAGCAGGATTTGCGCGTTTTGGATGATCTTGGAGCGTTGGTTTGATGGTGTATCTCCATCAAATTGGGCCATCAAGGAAGATGGCATAGAACGAAGTTCAGGCAGTTTGGAAATGATGTTTTGAAGTTTTGTCCCCTGATCGTACGCTAAGGCCTTGGTTGGAAACAAAAGTAGAGCGCTTGTGTCGCGAGATTCTAGCAAGGTATTCAGAATCGGGATTTGATAAATGAGCGATTTCCCACTAGCAATCCCGCTGACGATCAAAGTGTGATGTCGTCCGAGTTGGATCGCATGAAGTGCCTCCGATTGATGTGGATATAGAGCTGTTATGCCGTTTTCTCGAAGCGCATTCCCTAGAGATGGATGGAGCCATTCAGGGAAAGCAACCCCATTCCTACTGCTTGGGGGATCATGTTTTCGAGAAACAATGTTCTCAACAATGGATGGATCGGAGAGCCACGCTTCGATGAGGGTATCTAACACGGCCAGACTTTCAACAGTTTAGCGGAAAAATGCTATGCCTAAAATTCCAGGACCTGCGTGCGTGATGATAGCCGGTGGCATCTCATAAATTGGGATATTTGAAATGGATAATTTGGAAGATAATCGATCGGCTAATTCTTGAGCTTGGTCTTGTGCACCAGCGTGCATAATCGAGAGATAACTTTCTTTACCCTTTTCAATTCTTTCTTCGGTGATTTGGATCATACGCTCGAAAGCCCTTTTATAGGTGCGCTCTTTCTCAAAGGCTTCAACTCGCCCATCCTTAAACGTTAGGATCGGTTTGATCTGCAGGACAGATCCTAAGAGCGCTGAAGCACCACCAATTCGTCCCCCTTTGGCAAGATATTCTAATGTATCAACCATAAAAAAGACTTGACATCGAGGAATCATTTCGTGAATTCGGCATACGATTTCGTCGGCTTCAACGCCCTCTTGCGCCCACTGAGCTGCTAATAAAACCAAGGTTGCGAGAGGACTTGCGATCAGACGAGTGTCAATGATGCGGATATCTAAGTCAGAAAAATTCTGAGCGGCGATGGTCGCCGATCGAACCGTGCCGCTGACTTCAGCCGAAGGGTGGATGCAAAGGATGGTTGTTTGATTATCTTTAAGTCGGGCAAACTCCTTGGCAAAGAGTTCTGGCGGAGGAGCAGCAGTCTTGGGAAGATTTTTAGCCGTCTTTAATTTTTCAAGAAACTTAGGCACATCGATTTCAAGCCCTTCTAGATAGGTTTCTTCATCAATATGAATAATTTGCGGAATCACAATCAGATTGTACTTTTTGATGTCTTCTTTTGAAAGGACGGCTGTTGTATCGGTAATAATTTGAATCATCCCTTTATTCCTTTATACCCAATCAAGACTGCGTTGAACTGCTTTTAACCAGTATCGATACTGCCGTTGACGTTCCTCTTCGCTCATTGTCGAATACCAAATCTTGTCTACCTGCCAGTGTTTTCGCAGGTCTTCTAAGCCGGACCAGTATTGGACGCAGAGACCGGCTGCAAAAGCAGCGCCTAACGCAGTCGTCTCGGTGATGATAGGACGAATTACCGGCACGTTTAAGATATCCGCTTGAAACTGCATCAGAAGTTCGTTACGGACCATACCCCCATCCACCTTCAACGACTTCAGTTCTACTCCTGAGTCTTGGAGCATCGCTTCGAGAATTTCTTTGGTCTGAAAGGCGGTTGCCTCTAGCGCTGCGCGCGCAAGATGACCTTTGTTGATGTAGCGGGTTAAGCCTACGATCACCCCGCGTGCATCTGAGCGCCAATATGGGGCAAAAAGGCCGGAAAAGGCGGGGACGAAATAGATTCCGCCGTTGTCTTCAACTGTGCGAGCTAAAGTTTCAATTTCTTGGGAAGAGGAAATCAGCCCTAAGTTATCCCGTAACCATTGGACCAAAGCCCCCGCAATGGCGACCGAACCTTCTAAGGCGTATGTAGCCGGTGAGTTGCCAATTTGGTAGGCGACGGTGGTGAGCAAACCTTTTTTTGATTGAACAATTTGATTACCGGTGTTCATGAGCATGAAGCAGCCCGTTCCATAGGTGTTTTTGGCTTCGCCGATCTCATAACATGTTTGCCCCATTAGAGCTGCTTGTTGATCACCAACGTCTCCACAGAGGGGTATTGATGCGCCAAAAGGCCCCTCAGCTACCGTATAGGCGTAAGGCTCAATAGGGCTAGAAGGCAAAATACGGGGTAGGATTTGACGGGGGATATCCAGGATCTGAAGGATTTCATCATCCCAGTCGAGGGTTTTGAGGTTCATTAGCATGGTACGACTGGCATTGGTTACATCTGTGATATGGACGCCACCGTTGACCCCTCCGGAAAGTTGCCAAAGTAACCAAGTATCGATAGTACCAAATAAGACATTTCCCTTTGAGGCTTCAGCACGTAGGGAAGGAATCTGGTCAAACAACCATTTAATTTTCGGGCCCGAAAAGTACGTTGCTAACGGGAGCCCGACCTTCTCGCGAAAGCGATCTTGTCCCCCTTCGGAAGCAAGTTGATCGCAAATCGATTTGGTACGAGTGTCTTGCCAAACGATAGCATTGGCATAGGGTTGTCCGGTTTTCGGGTTCCATAAGATGGTCGTTTCGCGTTGATTTGTTACCCCAATTGCGGCAATTTGCTCAACTTTGAGATTCGCTTTTTGGAGGACTTCTCGAATCACTTCTTGAGTGCAAGCCCAGATTTCTAAAGGATTATGTTCCACCCAACCGGGCTGAGGATAAATTTGTTCGTGTTCTTTTTGAGCAACAGCCTCGATTCTTCCTTCTTGGTCAAACAAAATACAGCGAGTACTGGTTGTACCCTGGTCAATGGCAGCGATGATTTTTTTCATGATTGCCTCCGGCGGATAGGTTTTAAAGGGCTAGGCGTTCGGGGTGTGCGTAGATGTTAAATTGATTTCTTTTCGCATAACCAATAAGGGTAACGCCGCTTTCTTGAGCAAGTTGTACTGCTAAGGCACTGGGGGAAGTGCGCGAAACGACAATTTCACAACCTAAACGAATCGCCTTTTGCATCATCTCTGAACTGACCCTGCCCGTTGTGATCACTATTTTATTGTCAATTTCTAATTGATGCAATAGCATTGCCCCGGCTAATTTATCTAGGGTGTTATGACGACCAATATCTTCAACTGTGATTACCAGTTGGTCGGTAGTGCAAAGGGCAGAAGTATGAATGCCACCGGTTGTCTTATAAAGTGATTGCTGATGGTAAAGTAAATCGATTAAGTGGTAGATTGATTGAGCAGCGTAGGTTGTCCGCACGGGGATGGGGGGCGTTCCAGAGCGATTTTTTGCCGTTGCGCCGCCTGAGCAGCCAGAGGTTCGCGTCCAACTACGTGGCTTTGGTGGACTAAAAGTGAGCCAGATGTCGACATTATCCCCGGCTTCACATAACCGGTAATCGACAATTTCATCTAAACTTGAGATGATCCCTTCGTTATACAGAAATCCTATGGCAAGTTCTACTTGCTGGAGCGGGGTACACATAAAGGCTACCCATTCTTCACCGTTTACCGTTAGGGTAAGGGAAATCTCATTGACAACTGGTATCTCCTGGTGGTTTGATTGGGCACCTTGAACTTCAATAATTGCAAAGGTATGGAAAGGGTGGATTTGCGCTCCCATAATTGTTGTTTCGATGCGAGATAGGGTAAGCCTATTCTTTCCTATTTAAGTCGTATCTATCATTTTATCACGGTTCGGGGGGGGGCGATTCAGGGAGAATCGCGCCTTCGAGATTTACTCCAGTCATATCTGCTTCATCAAGGATGGCATGGGTTAGATCGGCTCCCTCTAAGTTGGCATTGGTTAAGTCCGCCTTAAAAAGATTAGCAGATGTAAAGTCAGTCCATCTTAAGTCTGCATTACGGAAGGACGCCTGAGATAAATTGGCTTCAAAGAAGTTTGCTCTCTGAAGTACTGCATTGTTAAATTTTGCTCCTGAACAATCGGATTTACTCAAATCAGCTCGGTTTAGGATGGCTAGACTCAGGTTTGCCCCTCGCAAATTCGACTTTGTGAGATTGGCGCGCGATAAGTTCGCTTCAACGAGGACGGCTTCTTGCATTTCACATTTTGATAGAATGGCGCGCGTAAGGTTCGCGCGGGTTAGATTCGCTCCATTCAGAACCGCCAAGGTCAAGTCGGCTTCAAATAAATTCGCTAACGTAAGGTTAGCGCCGCTTAAGTTGCATTTTATTAAGATTGAGTAATTTAAGTCGGACTTGGAAAGATTGGAAAGACTTAAATTGCTACCGGTTAGATCGATAGAGATTAGGGTTAGGTCTGAAAGGTCAATTTTCACCAACCAAAGCGGTCGAGGATGATTTAGCAAATCAAAGATTTGGTAGTGAGTTAGAGTACTCATCAGCCGATTCTCCTTAATTCGAGCCAAGATTGACTTGCAAATTTGTTTGTTTTAATGTAAATTATTTTCTGTAGAATATGCATAAAGTTCTAATAATGCCTTTTCCGGTTCGTTTCGATAAAAAGGAGTCCTCAATGAAAATTAAACCAACTCTAAGTACCATTATTTTGTTGATGGTAAGTATACTGTCTTTTTCCTTAACAGAAGGAACGAATTTAACTGCCGCTATGGCTTATTCCGGCTACCCATATTTTTATATAACCAGTGTAACTCCAGATACCTCCGTAACCATTCGCGCTTATAATTTTCCCGCTAACGATACTTTTAAGGTGATGATGAATAAAATTGGCACGAAAGGGATCAATGGTATCGTCGTCGATACCATCTCTTCCGGTGCGGGGGGGTCGTTTACGGCTACATTTTCTATACCGAATGCTCTCAAGGGTCAAAAACAAATTGCCATTCGCCTGCAAAGTACGAGCGGTTCTGGTTATTATGCCTATAACTGGTTCTATAATAGCTCGACGAAGTATGGAACTGGCGGACCGTACCCGGTAACTTATCAAGGGTATCCAACAATTGCCGTTAAGCAAGTAGTTAAGAATAAGTACATTATTTTGCAGATGACGAACTTGCCAAAAAATGATCAATTCAAGGTTTTGATGAACCGCTATGGAACCAAAGGAATCAAGGGAGTACAAGTAGCGACTTTCTCGACCGGCAGTGGTGGGTCGCAAACGATCAAGGTAAAAATTCCCAAATCGTTTAAAGATGTCTCACTCATTGCAGTTCGTATTCAATCCACCTCTGGCAGTGGGTATTTTGCGTATAACTGGTTTTACAACCGCTAGATCAAACCCCTCCATAAAAAAATCCAACCTCCCTATGAGGTTGGATTTTTTAATTTTTCCTTAGAATTCGCTTACCGGCGGACGAATGCGGTTGATCATGTGAACAATGTCTTTTAATTCGCCATCTGGCAGCATGAAGTAATCTTCAAAGATACAGACGGTTTCAAAACCCAACCGCTCTAAGGCTTTGATGTCGCTGGTTAGGTCGCGCACAATTTGTACTTCGAGCATATAAAGACTGCGACGTTTGGCGATCTCGGTTATGGCTTGGACAAGTTTGTTCCCTAAGCCTCGACCGCGGAAATCTTTAGCAAGGAAAATCCGCAGTTCACCTCGGTGCCTGGCTGTACCTGTGTTGAAGTGAAGGGTTGCATCTCCAACAATGCGGTCGTTGACGACTGCCACCATTGGAAAAATGCGGTCATAATCTAATTGGTCAATAAAGGATGATACGACTTCTGGGTCGTTCACGTTGTGACGCATGTACCGCCGATCTTCGTAAGAAACGTTCAGGAACAGATCAAGCAGCGCTTGTTTGTCCTCCTTGACCAAGGGGCGGATTAAGACCCGTGCGCCATCTTTGAGAGTGAAGACCATCCGATATAACAAATCCTCTTTTGTGACCATTAACTCACTCCTTGAACAGGTAACCAGACCAAAGTTTTTAGCAGTCGCAGGAATCCCTAAGCCCAAGCTGCGGCTAACTGAATGCGAGTATTATTGAGACGATCTAAAGCCGCCTTGACAATTTGCTTTAGGAGCACTTTTGCCAAGGTTGCATCCTGATCGACCAGCTCGCGTAATTGTTTTGCCTCTAATTTGATTGCCTTACAGTCCGTCTGGGCTTTTACAGAAGAAGTATGCTGGTAGGGTTCGATTAATGCGGAAATCCCGAAGGGATCGCCTGTAGTGATTTCACCCACGACAAAATGGCGGATGGTATTGGTTTTGTCGTCCTGAATCGTAAAGAAGATATCGGCAGTCCCTTCTGTAAGCAAGTATAAGGCATCGGTCTCTTCACATTCTTCTACAATCATTTCGCCTGCTGGGAAACTGACTTCTTCACCAATCATAGCCAGCGAAGATAGCTGTTCTTCGTTGAGATAAGCGAAGAATGGGAAACGACGTAATAGCTCTGGGGAGATCATCTTATTGCCTCCAATTCTGAAAGATAATCCCACACAGCTTGACAAGCCAGTGGAATGGCTTGCTCGACGGGTGGGGATAGTTGATCGGAAAATTCGTACACTTTCTCGACTTCGATCGCGACAATATGGATGATTTCTGGCAAGTGCGCGCCCATCAATCTGCCGGCTTGGAGAGCGTTTTGTAAACTTGTATCATGGGCGGAAGTTGTATGAGCAGCAGAAAAGTTTGGAAGGTCATGAAGTCCCAATTTATAAACACTCCCGATAGGATGATGCCCAGTTTGGATGGCATCGATGAGAATGACAGCGTCTGTATCGATCATTTGCTCCATTAGGGACAAACCACCGAGGCTAAACATCTGGATGTCGATGCTAAGATGAGGATAAAGATTTCGTTTTGCCTCGATTTCTTTTTCGATCTGCTCAGCTACCCTCCAACCAATTCCGTCATCTCCAAGAATTGGATTCCCAAGCCCGATAATGCGCGTTCGAAGTACTGGTTGCATTGAAGCTGAACGGTGGAGGATAGTCTCTATCCTCCACCGAGTGAAAGCATTTAAAGATTCTGTTTTAGCTCGCGGATCGGTTCGCCATTGGCATCGCGGATGATCACTTCCAATGGCATTTTGCCCGGCAAGGTATGGGTGGCGCAACCAAAGCAGGGATCGTACGCTCGAAATGCCATTTCCACCATGTTCAGCAGTGCCTCATTCACATTTCCGCCCTTGATTAAGTTGCGAGCAGCTTTGTTGGTGGACATTTGAATGGCAGCATAGTTATTGGTTGTTCCCACAATTAAGTTCACCCTGGTAGCAATGCCACGTTCATCGGTCCAATAATGATGAGTCAGTGTGCCGCGCGGAGCTTCAACAATTCCCACTCCTTCGGTCGGTTTTTCAGTTGGGATAGTGCGGAAGTTATCACTGGTGATCTCTGGATCGGTTGCTAATTCCACCCAACGTTCGGCGGCATAAAGCAATTCGATCAAACGTGCCCAATGGGTTGCCAGCCGTTGATGAACGGGTTTGCCACCCAAGGTTTGATAGAACTTTTCGTATTCTTCTTGGGCGCGCGGGGTTGCCATACCATCCGAAGCGTTTAGGCGGGAAAGCGGGGTGGCGATATAGACTCCTGAGTCTTTGCCATCCACGAATCCTTTCCATCCAACCTTTTTGAGATAGGGGAATTTGAGATAGGTCCAAGGTTCGACGTGCTCGGCGATCCATTCGGTGTATTCGTTCGGAGCGTATTTGCCGATTCGATTACCTTCGGGGTCGACCACGCTCACCTTTCCGTCGTAAAAATTGACTTTGTTATTTTCATCAACCAGACCGATATAGTAGGTGCGATGGGTGTAGATATCTCCGAGGATTAAGTCAAGGTAGGCAGAATTCTTTA
>QEXX01000071.1 GCA_003130835.1 Anaerolineae bacterium
ACTCGGGTAGGCTACGCCTGTTTCGAGTGCTGCGATGGCTTGAGTGATGAAGGGATCGCCGATGTTTATCGTGCCTCCGTTTTCGGTCAACTGTTCAGCGTTGATGGCGGGGATTAATCCGACATTTCCCAATCCAGAAAAGGTGTCGGGGCTAAACAGGCTCTGGACAAATAACCAAGAAACTTCATCTTCCTCTTCAAGACTATGGCTGGTTAAGAAAACACCCTCGCTCTGCACAAACCCCGCTAGTGTTCTCTGCTTGTAGTTTGGCCAGGGGTCAATTGCCAGGTTTAATGGTCCAATCTCACCTGCGATAAGGTAGCGATTCCAGCTTCCTTCCACAATCATGCCCGCTCGGCCTGCTTGAAAGAGCCGCAGGTCATTCTCCGAGTTAAATTCCGTCATTCCCACTTGTTCATACGATGTTAGCAGTTCCAGCCACTCAAGCGCATAGCGGAAATCATCCTGTTGAAAGGCTGGCATTCCATCGGCGGTGAGGAACATGCCTCCCAGCCCTACCAGATGTCCGCCGGAAAAGAAAAAGCTACGTTTGAGGTCAGCGCCGACGATGCCTGCTTGGGTTGCGGTGGTTGTAAATGCCCGCAGTTGCTCAAAGCTTTGGGCAGCAGTAGGTAAAATGTTCTTATTGCGATACAGTACAATCCCGTTCATTGTGATTGGTAGACTGATGCGTTTGCCGCGATAAACCCCTGTTTCTAGAGCCGCTCGATTCAACATTCCCTGAATCGAATCCAAATTTCGCCCCTCAAAATCAACCACAAAGCCCTGCTCATAGAAGCGGGCTCCCCACTGTGCCGGAGCAATTAATAGGCTTGGCCCTGCCCCCTGACTCATCGCTTCTTCGAAGCGGGCGGCTAAGTCTATAAGTGGAACATAGAGGACGTCGAATTGCACTTGTGGATACGCAGATTGAAAGGCTGAGATGGTGCGAAACAAGGCGGATCGTTGGGTTTCATCCCAAGAATGCCAAATCGAGATCGTTCCCTCAATGATGTTGGGTGTGGGAGAAAGGGTGGGTGAGGGGATGGAAGTCATCGTTGCTGTTGGGGTAAAAGGGAGCGGCGCGCTGGTACCTTGCGGACGGCAACCCGCGCTGAGTAGAGTGAAAAGAACTGCCAGATGAACGGCCCAATACGGTAAGGCTGTGTCTTTCGTTTCAAAGCGGCACAAAATGGATTGCCATCGCAGCCTCATAGGTCGATTATAAACCCAAAGCCTTATCTCTAAAGAATTTCTAGCAAGGCTTCGACAACCTGCTCATCGAACAAGCGCCCGGCTTGCTCTTTGATATAGGCAATTGCTTCTTCTTGTGCCCAAGCTCGCCGATAGGGGCGATCAGAACATAAAGCGTCAAAGACATCAACCACAGCAAAGATGCGCGCTTCCAATGGTATCTGCTCACCCTGCAACCCTTGAGGATACCCTGATCCATCCCAGCGCTCGTGATGGTAATAGGGGATTACGACAGCCTTTTCTAAGTAAGGAATGGGCTGGAGCAGATGGTACGCAAAGATCGGGTGTTGTTTCATAATGTCCCATTCCGCTTCGTCTAGAGGGCCCGGTTTGTGCAAAATTTCATCCGGTATGCCCATTTTGCCAATGTCATGTAAGATGGCGCCACGTCGAATGTGAATCCATTCTGCTTCGGGCACGCCTAAGCACTGTGCCAGTCTCAGGGTAAGGCTGGTTACGCGGCGACTGTGACCCTCGGTTTCATTGTCTCTAAGCTCAAGCGCTCTCGCCCATCCTTCTAAGGTGGAGTCATAAGCTAAGGTGAGTTGCGTATTGGTTTGCTGTAATTCATCGAAAAGGGTTGCATTGTTAATCGCAATGGCTGCTTGTCCACTAAGGGTCTGGAGAAAATCTAGTTCAATGGGGGCAATGGATTTTGAATCGCGTCGAAACACTTCCATCACTCCTACCAGTTGTCCTTTGGCAATTAGCGGAAGGGCAAGATAACTGCGAAAGCCTTCGTCCAAGAACAGGGAGACACGTGTTTGATCGATCGAAATGTTCGTCATATCCTCAATCTGCTGCATTTGACGATCGATTAGTATCTGTGCCAGCATACCAATGGTCAGCGAAATATTTAAGGGGTGTGCGACAAGAGAACGATAGCCGCGCTGAGCCACCAGCTTTAGGGAATAGGTTCGCGGGTCGTAAAGTAGAATATCAGCTGCCTCTGCGTGGACATGAGTTAATACTTGTTCCAAGAGAATATCCAAGGTCAGCCGGAGATCAAGGCTGGAGTTGATAGCGTTGTCAACCGTGCGCAACGATAACAATTGATGTACTCGCTGTTCTAGTAATCCCATTGCGCTCTCGCGTTGGAGAGCATTTGCGGCAATTTCACAAAACGCGCCCAGTAATTTAATTTCATCTTTTTTGAGGGTTCGATAAGATGGGAAGGCAAGCACTAAAGCACCATAAACTTCCTCTTTTGAGTTGAGCGGGATGACGACTCCACCCCAGCCCGGTTGAGCTTGTTGACGAAAGTTCATTGAAGCGCGTTCATCGCAGATAAACTCTTTACTCAACAGAGGGCGACCCTGTTCAAACACCCAACCGACTAATCCTTCCCCAGGCGAAAGGGGTTCTTGCTGAATCCGTCGAAACCACCCGGTTACGGATTGTTGAACGAGTTTCCCGCTCAGCGGATCAAGAAGCCAAACTGCCCCTGCTTCGCCGTCAAAAAGGCGGATCGTTTCAGAAAGTAAAGCATTTACAATTTCTTGCCGTGTATTGGCATTGCGTAAAGATTTGGATAAACTGTTGATGGCTTCTAATTCGCGAAGCCTTTGTTGAGATTGATCGAAATATTGTGCCTCTTTAACAGCAGCGGCTGCGTGAGTTGCAAACATTTCTAACACTTCTGCATCGCTAATCGTCAACTTGCGTTGGTTAGGAGCGAGGGTCATGATGTCTAAGATACCAATGAATTCTCCACGGTAGACCATGGGTACAGCCAGGGCATCTTGGATCGCAATGCCCTCATATTTTGGGCAGCGACCTTCCCAAGTGGAGTGATTCTCAACCACCATTGGC
>QEXX01000072.1 GCA_003130835.1 Anaerolineae bacterium
AGACGGCTTGGCAAGGTTGATGGGGCAAGCAGAATTAACCAAAGTGCGGGCAAGAAATCCAAAAATTTCGGAAGCTTTTGCTGCTGTGATCGAAAAAGCACTCGAAGTCAAACCCGAAGATCGTTTTGTTAATGCGCAACAATTCAAGGAAGCTTTGCTGGACTCTCAACGGAATCGTCAAGCGTCGTCTACGATGATTCCCTCCCAACCTTCGACAACGCGTCCAAACTCTATCCTTGTGGATCAAGATGGGACTCAACAAGAAAAAAGCTTGGGCTTCCCACACATTTTATTTCAAAGAAAATGGCTGCAAGTTCCTCTTTGGATTTGGGCATTTACCCTACTTCTTGTTGGAATTTTGGCTTTCTCAATGTTGCTCAGGCAATATCCCCCATCAGTGCGGGCAGCATTGGCAACTGGAGTCATCCGAAGTGCGACAATTCAGCCTACGGGTACTCAAGTGATAGCAGGGATGCAAATTCCCACTAACGTCTACGTAGGGCAGACTCAAACGCCTTCACCGACTACTTTTATTTCCCCAACCCCCTTGCCGAACTTGATTTTAATTGACACACCAACCCCAACCATTTCTCCTACGCCATTTGGGGGAAGTTTTGGCCAGATTGTGTTTGCCTCGAATCGTTCAGGGACGAACCAAATCTGGTTAATGAATATGGATGGAAGTGGCTTAACCCAAATAACCAATATTCCAGAAGGGGCTTGTCAACCGAATTTTTCTCCCAATGGGATGAGCTTAGTCTTTATTTCACCCTGCCCGGATGATAAGGAGACCTATCCTGGATCGGGGATGTTTATTATTAACGTTGATGGTAGCAACCTGACTCCTTTACCTAATGTACCCGGGGGAGATTATGACCCATCTTGGTCGCCAGATGGGAATTGGATTGTCTTTACATCTTTGCGCATAACCAATCGTCCGCGAATCTACCTGATGAATGTCCAAACGCTGGAAGTCAAAAGGCTATCGGAGCAGTTTAGTTGGGATTACCAACCATCTTGGTCTCCTGATGGGAAGAGCATCGTATTTGTCTCGCGTCGGCAAGGCCCCGTCGATTTATGGGTTATGCAGTCAGATGGTTCAAATCAGCAAAGGTTGACCCTAAGTGGAACAAAAATCAATGCTTCTCCGAAATGGTCACCCGATGGTAATTTGATCGTTTATACGCAAGCTTTAGAACCAGGAGGGGTGTCCAGGCTGGCTGTGTTCTCAAACGTAGAAGGAAAGACAGTCGAATACGGCTTTGATCTCGGCCCAACCCCGGTTCGTGATCCGGTTTTCTCTCCAGATGGTTTATGGATTCTCTTTACCAGTTGGCCAGATGGAAGGAATCATGACATTTACCTAATCGCGGCAAATGGAGCAGCGAAGACACGACTTACTGATTTTGCTTCCAAAGAATTTGATCCTGTGTGGCGTCCAATGGTACCCTAATTGAAAACAATTGATCCTCTTAGAGGCAATAAGCTGAGTCTATAGTCAGTTTTAATAACTCACCTTACGCGGTAGTACGAGATTTATCTCGTGGATTCAGGCGACATGAATGTCGCGGCACGAATGAACTGCGTAACGTCAGTCAATATAAGAAGAAAGGAAAGTGGAAGGGGAGATGGCGGAGATAATCGGATGGATTTTTGCAATGCTGGGGCAGGTGGGAATCTTTTATGGGTTGTTTCGGTTTGTACAGCGAATTCGGCGAAGGGGGATGTGGTTTGGTTTACTCGCCCTCCCGCTCTTGGCGATTCTTTGGTTTGGGTACGAAGCGTTCCAGCAACCTGACGTACGTCCGCTCTCTGCTTTTCTTGCGGCGGGATTCTCGATTTGCGGTTTTGGGTTGTTATGGTTTCTTTTACCCTCAGCGTATGAGGCGTTTATTCAGTATGACCAAGAACGCAAAGAGAAAGAAGAGCTGCAGCTGCTGCTTGACCAGTTGCCCGATCTCATAATTCTTAAGGATCTTGCCTTGAATTATCGAAAAGTCAATGCAGCTTTTGCGAAGATGCTTGGAAAGCGTATCGAGTTATTGATTGGAAGATCGGATGCGGATTTCTTTCCTCCAAAACTTGCTCAAACCCTTGGGGAAGATGAAAATCGAGCCATTGCAAGTAAGCAACCAATAACGCGCAGAGTAGAGTTGATGACGGTCAGAGGGAAACGTTGGTTTGAATTGACGTTTACACCCTTGATCGATAAACTAGGAGTGGCGTCTGGTGTCCTAGTTAATGGTTACGATCTCACCGAGGTTATCGATCAGATCGAAGTCTTAGAGAGGGATTTACACTTTGGGGACGTTTTCAAGGATATCACGAAGAAGATGTTTGCTTGCGATAACGAGACAGATTTGTGGGATCTTGTGCTAGAAATGGTACAAACCATTGGAGAAACGGCGTATGCGGCTTTGGCGGTTGCGTCGTCAGACTCAGACGCTCTAATTGTTGAAAAAGCTAGTCAAAGCGAAATCTTTCAGGTTGGCAGTTCAATTCCGTTAGCCAATAAACTGCTTAAGAGGGTTGTTCAGAGCAGTGAAATTCAATTGTTGGACGAACCTGCAAGCTGGGCAGCGTTTGTTAAGGGGGAAGAGCATGAAAAATGGTGCTGGGCGGTGGGCATCCCGATTCGACTGAACAACCAAGTTCGGGCTGTCATTGCTCTCTTTTACGAACAATTGGAAAAAGAAAAGTTTGCAGAGCGGTTAGGTCTCCTCCAGGAAAGTGCTCAGATTGCAAGCTTGGCATGGATGAATTTGCATCATAAACACGAACTTGAAGGACGGTTGGCACGAACCCGCAGAGATTTTGAACAGTCGGTTAACCGTCAAAGGTTGGAACATTTCTTAACGGCCTTAGCGATTCGTTTGGTGAATGCAGCCCCTCATCAAATAGACCCTTTATTAGAAAAAGCTTTAGCGAGCTTTGCTGAGTATATAGGGGCCGAAAGAGGTTATGTATATCTCTTCAAAAAAGAAGAAGGAGGCTTACAAGCGCGCTATCGTTGGTCAGCATCTGGGAGGTTATTGCCCCCTGCGGAGATCCCAGAGCCTTTCGATGCAGCACTTGCTGGACTTCTTGAGAGTCTTAATCGGCAAGAGCTGGTTGCTTTCTGGCGGTCGGGAGAGCTTCCCGAATCATTGCGAGTGTATTTTGAGGTTCAGGATATCGACTTTCTTGTCGCAGCACCGATGGTCTTGCGACGCACCGTAGTGGGATATTTGGGCTTAGAAGGTAAGTCTGGCGTCAATGAGGGTTCAATGGATCAAATTGGGGCGGTTAAAGCAATGGCAGATTTGGTGATCGGTGCTTTAGATCGAAAATGGAGCGCCGATGAGCTAGAAGAAAGAATGAAAGTGGTGAACCAGAAGATGACCAGTCTGGAGTTGAACAATCAACGGAATCAGCTGTTGGCAGAGATGAGTGATTTGTTGCAATCGTGTCGAACAGCAGACGAAGCTTACCCAATCGTAGCTCGATATGCACAAATCTTAATGCCCAATAGTGTCGGTGCGCTGTACTTATTACGATCGGCGCAAAATATGGCTGAAAAGATCGCTCACTGGGGGACGGAACAAAGCGGTGAAAACGAATTTACGATCAGTGAATGTTGGGGAATCCGTCGCGGTAAAGTGCATGTCAACCAAGATGGTCAAGACCCCTTGTGCGATCATCTAGGGACACCGCTCCCGCAGCGATATATCTGTGTGCCCCTGATGGCTCAAGGGGAAACTATTGGTTTGTTGCATATTCGAGAATCACAAAGTCATGAAAACGATGACCATTCCATCGAGGAGATGAGCAAAATTGGGGTCTCGATCGCTGACCGTATAGCGCCGGCCTTGTCCAATCTGAACCTCAGGGATAAGTTGCGTAGTCAAGCGATCCGGGATCCCTTGACCGGCTTGTTCAATCGCAGGTATATGGAAGAGACTTTAGAGCGTGAGATTCGGCGGGCAGCTCGCCATAAATATTCGGTTGGCTTGATCATGTGCGATATTGACCAGATGAAGCCAATCAATGACCGTTATGGCCATGATGCTGGCGACGCAGTTTTACGTCAGATTGGGGGCATCATGAAAAAGATCTTTCGTGGCGAAGATGTTGCTTGTCGATATGGGGGAGATGAGTTCCTGATTATTTTACCTGAAGCGTCCCTCTCGGACGTTTGGCAGAGAGCAGAAAACTTGCGAGAAGCGGTCAAGAAGGTCCAATTAGAATATGAAGGAAAATTCATTGGGCCGGTCACGGTTTCGGTTGGTGTAGCTGCTTACCCGGATTTTGGCTCAACCGTCGAGCGGTTAGTCCAAGCAAGTGACGCCGCCGCCTATTTGGCAAAGCGTGAAGGGGGTGACCGGGTGATGATCGCCCATTCGATGGACGAGAGCGCCAAATAAGCTCACGGAGAGAGCGTTGTTTGGCAAACAGGAGTTGAATTCCCTGCTCCCGGTGTAAGGAGAAGCTTCCATGCGCTTGTCGGTGCGGGAACATCGAAGGCAAGATACGTGCGCCAGAATGAGGTTGGCTTTATTTTATCTTGATAGAAAGAATCGCCCCGCACAAGATAGAGATAATTTGTAGCGGCCGCATGGGGCTTTAGCCGCAGTTCATCGTTTTCTTGGGATACGATGAGGGTGTAGTCCTGACTGTATATTTGAATCGGATGTTGGGTTAGATTAATCCCCTGGAGGTGTAAAATTAGAAACGTCCCTTGTGCGTGGTGTTCAAACAGGTCTTTGGAATACACCGGTGAATCCAGGAGCTGAAAAGAAAGTTTCCCTTTGCAACCGGCTAACTCTGGGGATTGGTTGGGAGTGACCGTAGCGGTTGTAAATGGAAACGGTGTATTGGTTTCAAAGGCTTGCGTTGGTAAGGTTCGAGAAGGCGTGGCAGGTAAGCTGACCGTTGTTAGAGGTGGCGATGTTGAAGTGGGAACGAAGAAAAGTTGAGCCGCAGCGCCACAGGCTAGGCTCAGGGTGATAAGAGCTAGGACAACGATGTACGCTGTCTTTTGAGGGGGCTGAGGTGAGCGTTGGTTGGGATAAATCCTAACGAAGTCCATTACAGGTTCTGATGGTTTCGGGGTAAAAAGATTTTACCTCAAAGTACACGAGAATGTTGCTTTCGTTAGATCGAGAAATCTTCCCCATGCCATATACCTTGGAAAGGGGTGTGTAAGGCGGGCCTGTCGTGTTGGTGACCGTCAATTTTTTCTTCTAACCGCTTGACATGGTCAATCAATTGGGCTAAGGTTTCTCCAATTGCGTCGGGTAGTCGCCCGTGTTCTAGGTCGGGTTTGCCGTTTTGGCGAGGTTGGCTGCGAAGCAATATTTGACCGGGGACACCGACAACGACCGAATTAGGTGGCACATCTTTGACGACGACAGCGTTGGCGCCGATGCGGCTGTTGTCACCAATCTTGATTGCACCTAAGACTTTCGCCCCGGCACCTACGACGACGTTGTTGCCTAAAGTGGGGTGACGTTTTCCTTTGTTTAGACTGGTACCCCCTAGGGTAACCCCATGATAAAGGGTTACATTATCCCCGATTTCGGTGGTTTCACCGATCACCACGCCCATGCCGTGATCGATAAAGAAACGTTTTCCGATCTTTGCCCCAGGATGGATTTCAATCCCTGTCAGTCCTCGCATCAGTTGAGAAAACCAGCGGGCGAGAAATTTGAAATGATGAGACCAGAGCCAATGGGCTAGGCGATGTCCCCAAATGGCATGTAAGCCAGGATAGCAAAACAGCACCTCCCAAATACTGCGCGCTGCTGGATCGCGTTCAAACACCGATTGTATATCCTCACGAAGCGAAGTCAACATGAAGCCTCCTTGTAATTCATACGATCTTTTTCGTCTAACCATGTGTAATATTTTGGATCGGATCGAGCGAGTGAACAGGATGGCAGCATCCTGTTTTAATCGCGCGTGTACTCAAAAGCGCATCGAAAGCTCTTGGGGGGTAGGCGGGGACTTAACCGCCGTCGAAATGGAATTGAGGGACAACAGTAGAGAAGACGGCGGTCATCATCCCCGCCGTTTACAGGAGCAAGTGAGGTGAGAGGAGGTTCGTTCCATGTGTTTCTTATCTCTTATTGTATGGAATAGGATAGATATGTCAAGATATTTGGAATAGGGTTTTCTAAGGTAACATTGAGCAGGTGTGAACGGATGATGGAGGGCGTATTATAACCGTTTGTGTCTTGGGTAGAACCTGCTCACGGAGGCGAGGAAAACGGGGCTTTGAACCGTTCTTGAAGCACTGGGGAATAAAGCGACTATCTGCAGCAATGCCTTCGTTGGCTGGGGGGAGCGCAAGCGTTGACGTATTGAAGAACCGCTGGAGGAAGACACCAGCCATATAGGTAGAGAGTGGGCGCTGCCTTCCCATGGAAGTTGACTGCCCAACCAGCCTTGTCGAGACAGCAGCCACATTGGGTGATGGAGAACAGGGAATGCCGCGTACGCGCTGTGACCTATAATGAAGTCTGTGTGCATGGTCGCAAAATTGGTTTCGGGTTGAGTGACATTCGCGACTCAGCCCTAACACATGGTCGGCAGGTAGATATCCGTCCATGCTGGATAGCCAACGCGTCCTTGCGGCTCGCCTTCACTCGGCTGTTGCTTTGTTGGAAGCGAATCTTAATGTCTCACCTTACGCAGTAGCACGAGATTTATCTCGTGGTCTCAGGTGACATGCATGTCGCTTACGCGGTAGCGCGAGATTTATCTCGTGGATTCAGGCGACATGAATGTCGCTTACGCGGTAGCGCGAGATTTATCTCG
>QEXX01000073.1 GCA_003130835.1 Anaerolineae bacterium
ATGTCGCGGCACGAATGAACTGCGTAACGTCAGTTAAAAAAACTCGGTGTCCTAGTGTCTTGGTGTTAGGCGAATTCTAACCACAAAGACACGGAGACACGGAGCAAACTAAAAAAAACTTCGTGTCTTAGTGTCTTGGTGTTTGGAGATTTCTAAACCACGAAGGCACGGAGACACGGAGCAAACTAAAAAAAACCTTAGTGTCTTTGTGTCTTGGTGTTTGGAGATCTCTAAACCACGAAGGCACGGAGACACGGGGAGTTTTCGGAGAAGTCCTTGGTGTCTTTGTGTCTTGGTGTTAGGCAAATTCTAACCACGAAGACACGGAGACACGGAGTAAATTAAAAAACTCACCTTACGCAGTAGCACGAGATTTATCTCGTGGATTTAGGCGACATGAATGTCGCGGCACGAATGAACTGCGTAACGTCAGTTAAAAAAACTCGGTGTCCTAGTGTCTTGGTGTTAGGCGAATTCTAACCACGAAGGCACGGAGACACGGAGCAAACTAAAAAACCTTGGTGTCTTCGTGTCTTGGTGTTTGGAGATTTCTAAACCACAAAGACATCGAATCATCAGGCAGGCTACGGGCAATGACCAGCCCGTTGGGAGAGAGGTTGATGAGAAGCAAAAAGCGCTGCGAATCACGTCTTTATCGGCATCTGCAATGAAGCATCTGAACGATATTTTATTGAGAGAGATATTGTCGTGCCATCGCAATGCGTTTGCCAATGGGAGGGTGATCGTATAACAACCATTCCACCCACGGCTCGGGATCGGCCTCAGCCAAATTTTGGTCGGCAAGGCGCGCCAAGGCAGACGCATAGACAGCGGGTTTGCCGGTTGTCTGAAGGGCATATTGATCGGCAAGCTTTTCACGCCAGCGCGAAAAGGCATTCTCCAATGGCATCACCACCAACTGGAACACCCCAAAAGTCAGCATCAAAAGCGGTAGGGTGCCGATCTCTCCGATCGAGGCAAAGCCAAAATAGGGCACCCCCCAAGCCATCACCAAAGAAACCAAAAACATCCCGACCACGGTCAACAGGGCAGAAACCCCCATGAGCAGGGGGATGTCCTTGTGTACCTGATGGGCAAGTTCATGTGCCAGCACCGCTTCGATTTCATCGGTGGAAAATTCTTTAAGCAGGGTATCCCCTAAAATGATGCGGCGCGTGCGTCCCAGTCCGGTGAGAGCCGCATTGGCAGCTTTGGTGCGGCGGCTCATATCCATTTCATAAACTCCCTGCACGCGCGTGCCAGCCCGCTCCGCCAGGTGTTTCAACCGTTCGACCAACTCCGCATAGTCTTCCCCCAACGGTTTGAATTTATTGAAAATCGGGAAGAGCAACACCGGCGCCAAATAGCCGAGCAAGACATTCAAAATCAACAAAAAGACCGTTGCCCAAATCCACCAACTCTGCGGAGAGGCGCGCAAAACGGCGTAAATGACCTCCAAAATCAGCAAACCCAACAAGCCTGCGACGGCCAATCCCTTGGCTTGGTCAAGCACCCAGCCGCGCAGGGTTTGGGTCGAAAGCTCAAAACGGTGCGGCAAAACATAGGACTCGTACCAACTGAGCGGCAGGTTGATCAAGTACAGCAACCCTCCGAAACCAAGCAGGTAGAGCGGGACTTGCAGCCAAGGGTTCGGAGTCAGGGCTTGCACGGCTGCGCTCCAATGCTTTGACCAGCCGAGCAACAACCATGCTAGGGCATAGACGCCGCTGAGCGCCAAATTGACCAACATCAGGCGGCGGTTGAGGCGCGCATATTGGCGAGCTTTTTCTTGACGTTCGGGGTTGGGAGTGATGTTTTCCATACCCCCATTTTAACCAATTTTTGGGTGCAACGGGGAAGACCAGCGGCATGGCTTGTCGGTTGTGAGGCTCAGGTAGCCGGCTTGGGAAAGGGCGCTTGGGCAAACCTCTCGATACCCATATTCCAAAAGTGACGGTATACTTATCGCCATGCAAAAAGTCTGCTGGGTGCATCAAAGCGGTCTGATTCCCTACCAAGCGGCTTGGGAATGGCAGAAAGCGTTGGCGGAACAAGTTGCTCAAGGGACGCTTCCGCCGCTCTTACTGCTTCTCGAACATCCGCACACTTACACCATCGGCCGGCGGGGCAGCGCCGACCACATCCTGTGGGACGAAGAAACCCTTACCCGCCGCCAAATTGCCGTACACTGGGTCGATCGCGGCGGAGATGTAACCTATCATGGGCCGGGTCAACTGGTTGGCTACCCGATCTTCCCGCTTGCCGAACTCGGATTCGCCGCGCAAGACGGTAGCGAACAGCCAGCCAACCTGAATGTCCTCTCCTTTGTCGAAAAATTGGAGCAAATTCTGGTTAACACCCTACGGCAATTTGGGATTCCAGCCGCCTCGCGAGCCGGTCTGCGGGGAGTTTGGGTACCTGTTTGGAGAGAAAATGAATTTTCTCAAGCACAGGATTGGCGCAAGATTGCCTCGATTGGGGTTAAACTCACGGCGCAGGGTGTCACCCTGCACGGTTTCGCCCTCAATCTCGACCCGCAGATGGAGTACTGGGAAGGGATTATCCCTTGCGGGATTCACGGCTGTCGCATGACAAGCGTTGCAGAAATGCTTCAACCGCCGCCGCAAAAAGAGCAAATCACGCAAGCTTTACTCGGTGAATTCGAGCGCACGTTCCAGCTTGTGATGGTCGAGAAAATTCAACTGCCATTTGACACCTCACCAAAATCACACTACACTATAGGTTGAGGAGGATGATGATGTCATCAATGCCCTTTCAATTAGTGATGCGCGCCGGACCACAACCCGGTTCGGTGTTTCCCTTGCAAAAAAGCGAAATCTACATCGGGCGTGATCCGTCGAACGACCTGGTGATCAGCGATGCAGAAGTCTCCCGCAAACATGCCCGCTTGATCTGGCAAGCGGGGGGCTACATCCTGGAAGACCTTGGTTCAACCAATGGCACGTTTGTTAATGGGCAACGCTTGCTCGGTCCGCATGGGCTGCGCCCAGGCGAGGTCATTCAACTTGGGGAAAATGTCAGCTTGGTCTATGAGGCTTTGTACGACCCAAATGCCACGCGTCTCTCAGCGGCTGCAGCCTATCCGCCGCCTGGCACCCCCGCTCCGAGCCAATCTGCCCCTCCCCCGCCATTAGACCAGCCGCTGTATTCGATGCCCGCTTATCCCTTGCGCGAAGAAGTCCCGCCGACACTGGAGACTGAAAAAAAGAGTCCGCCCTTGTGGATTTTCGCCGGTTGTGGTTGCTTGCTGATTATCTTGTGCCTTTTGGTGGGGCTGATCGCCTTTGACACGTTGAATCTATACTGCGTCGGACCTTTCCGCTTACTCAGCCCAGTGTATCAAATCCTCACCGGCGGCACTTGTCCCTGAAACGATCTGCCAGCCATCGTTTTGACGTTCGAGGATTACCTGCTTGAGGATGGGAGTTGCCTGGCTCACCAAGACTTGAGCTTGGTCGTGGGTGAGAGTCCATACCTGCGGTTCATAGCCAGCGGCCAGCAGCACTTGTACCACCTGCCAGGCATCTTGCGCCAAACGATCCCCCGAAAACGGGTTAGGATGTTTTGCCTGCACCCGCTCGAGGACGGACGATACCGCCTCGATCAGTCTCTCTGCCTGGGCATACTCGCCGCTTCGCCGAGCGCGTCCGGCTTCGTTTAAGAGCAGTTCTAAAGCGATGTTTTCTGGTCGAGAGGGATGGCGCAAGTAGTCAGCCACAATGCCCCGTTGACGCATAGCTTGAGCATCGAGCATCCAGGCTGTGCGATAATCGGCGGAAGGATCGAATTGTTGTTGATAGGCGCGCAGGGTTTCATAATACTTATCGAGGGTTTGGATATCCAAGGTAAGCAGACGATTTTCGCCCATGTTTGCCAATTCTGCCTTAAAATCCTCTGCGAGTTCGCCAAAGGAAAGCCCCAGCTTGGATTTGAGAGCGCGTTCGATTGCCTGCGCCTGGGTTTCCCCTTTGCGCAGCGACATCGCCAGATAGGCCTCCCAGACCGTCTGCCAGCCCCAGCGAGCGCTCAGATACTCAACCAACGCCCCGGCTTCTAAGTAGGCAATCTCGTGCTGGGCAGCGTAAAAATCCTCTGTCAGCTCTTCGAGGGGAATAAATTTGTGTAAGCGCAGTAATTCGGCGGCGCGGGGCATGAGCGGTTCTGGAAAGTAATGCCCACCGCTCAGGAAGACAGCCATCCCTTCCACAAACAGCGAAGGACGATCTTCCGATTGGGCAAGCTGATCGAAGACATGCACCATCTCATGGCGTAAGATGGTGGCAAAATCGCCAGCCGAGTAGTTGCGGTCCAAGTAAGAGACGTTGATTTCCTGATTAGCAAAGCCGCCGTTGCCGATCAGGCGCGGGATCAATGCAACCCCAATGCGCTCTTGCGGGTCAATGGGGATTTTCGCCTGCAGGTGCTGAGCGGTTTGCTGGACGGTCTCGGCGATTGCTTCGATGTCTCGCTGAGCGGCCGTGTTGGTGATGAAATGGATGTCGCAGCAGGGAGTGGTGAGCGTCTCCCATTGAGCAGTTTGTTGGGCTGGCGGCAGGGCATTGCGCGGCAAGAGGGTGACGGTTTGAACCCACTCCTGCCTCAGGGTAGGAATGGAAAAGCGCAAGGTGTAATCCGCGGCCGATAAGGCGCTGGTATCCCACGCCCAGAGCAAGGTGGCTTGGGTGCGCCGGGCAAAGCCAAAGGGTTGAAAGGTGGCGCTGCCAATGCGGGTCGGTGGGGTGGTTAAGGTCACGGTCAAGGGCTGGTTGAGATATGGCTCAGCCGAGGGAGCAATCACTTCAAAGCTAATTTGGTCGCCGACATAGAGAGCCTCTTCGGGATGAAGGCGAACTTCGCAGCAGGGGCCTTGTTCTGGCAGGGCAGTGGGCGTCTCGGTAGGGCGGCTTGTTTGGTTGCCGTCTCCAGATGGCGACGGCATAGGGGATGAAGCCGGCATTGGCGTTTGGCAAGCCAGCACAAGGAAGATCAGCAGGAATAACACCAAACGTTTTGAGGACATTGCTCTGAATTATACGGGATTCTGCGGAAGGAAGCGGTAGCTTCCGCTGCGGGCGGCTGCGCTTTGAGAAGAGACACGGCCACTCTGGCAGCAGCCATCGACAAAATCGGCTTTCTGTTTTATGCTTGTCTTGTTGGTAATCACCAAACGAATCCCAGAGAAAGCGAAAACAATGGTTTCGGAAACACAGATTGCAGTCACAATGGATGAGATGGTGTTTGGGGGGTCTGCCATGGGTCGCCTGCCGGATGGGCGCGCGCTATTTGTCCCCTACGCCCTGGCGGGTGAGCGCGTTTTGGTCGAGATCGCCGAAGAGAAGGCGCATCACGCTTTCGGGAAATTGTTAAGCGTTCTGCAGCCTTCGCCACAGCGCATTGCAGCCCGTTGTCCCCACTTCGGCGAGTGCGGCGGATGTCATTATCAACACCTTCCTTACCCCGAACAAGTCAACCTAAAAGCCAAACTGCTTGTGGAACAATTCCAGCGCATTGGGGGATTTGACGAAGTGCCGCCAGTCGAAATTTACCCGTCTCCAGCAGCGTGGCACTACCGCAACAGCTTGCAATTTCACCTGACTCCAGAAGGCAAACTCGGCTTTCAGCGCGCTCAAAGCCAGGAGACGCTTGCCATTGAGCAGTGTTTTTTGCCGGTCGAACCGCTGATGGACTTGTGGAAGCAAATCGAGTTGGATCCAACCAGCGGGGTGGAGCGGGCAGTTTTGCGCTGTGATAGCGTGGGAAACCTGTTACTCGTTCTCGAAAGTCAGAACCCGCAGCCCCCTGAAGTGCTCATTGAGGAATTGCCGATTTCGGTGGTTCATCTCAGCCCGGCCGGCAGCCTGGTGATCGCCGGAAGTGAACACTTATGGATGGAGGTCAAAGGGCAATGGTTGCGCCTTTCGGCGGAGGCGTTTTTTCAGGTCAATCTCGCGGTAGCGGAGCAAATCGTGACCTTTCTACTGAACCACTTGACCCTGTCCAGCCATGACACCCTCCTGGAGGTCTATTGCGGGGGTGGCTTATACAGCTCGTTCCTTGCTCCGAAGGTCAAACGGTTGATCGGCATCGAAAGCTCGCCTTCTGCCTGCCGCGATTTTGAAGTCAATCTGGATGCCTTTGATCAGGTCGAATTATACGAAGCCACTGCCGAACAAGTTCTGCCCGCTCTAAAGCTGCAACCCCAAACCATCTTGCTCGATCCGCCGCGCAGCGGATTGAGTAAAACCGTTCGCCAAGCCATTGGACAGCTTGCTCCGCCGCAGATCGCCTACATCTCTTGCGATCCAGCCACCTTGGCTCGCGACGCCCGTGCCTTTGCCCAATGCGGCTATCGCCTCGAACACCTTGCCTTCTTCGACATGTTCCCGCAGACGTATCATATCGAGTGTGTAGCATTGATGCACAAAGCATAAGCAAGCCGTCACGGTTTGGTCAGTGGCTCAAACAGCTTGTTGTACTCTTCTACTGCAAAGCGGTCGGTCATGCCGGCAATGTAATCGCAGATGGCGCGCTCCAAACCGCGCTCCTGGATGGTCTCTTGGATATGACGGGGTAAAATTTGCGGTTCGGCGCAGTAGGCGTTAAAAAGCTCGGTGATGATGCGCTCGGCTTTGGTTTGCATTCGCACAACGCGGTGGTGACGATATAGGTTCTTGAACAAAAAGTCTTTCAGTGGGCGATTGCGCCGATACATCTCTTCGGAAAAACACACCACATTGTAACTCAGGCGCTGGGCATCTTCGGGGGAGGAAAGGCGCGCTTCTTTGATCAGCAGATCGCTGGTATGGACGAGATCATTGACCTCCAAACCGATCAACCGCCGAATCATACGGTGACGCGACAAATCGTCCAATTCTGGTCCTTTCCAACCTACGCTCTCGACCAAGATTTCCCACAGGGTCAGCCCGTCCAACATCGCCGGGGTAATCATCCCAGAACGCAAGCCGTCGTCCAGATCGTGGGCTGTGTAGGCGAGTTCATCGGCGACATTGGCAATTTGAGCTTCGATCGAGGCGCGCAGTTCAGGGTTGTAATCGCGGGCATCCGCCACATCGTATTCTGACTCATGTTTGACAATCCCCTCTCGGGTTTCCCAGGTTAGGTTCAAGCCTGGGAAATCCGCATAGCGCCGCTCGAGGAAGGTCACAATGCGCAGCGATTGCTTGTTGTGATCGAAGCCGCCGTGCTCTTTCATCAGCTTTGCCAAGGCCGCCTCGCCAGAGTGGCCAAAGGGAGGATGACCTAAATCGTGCGCCAGGCAGATCGCCTCCACCAAATCCTCGTTGACCCCTAAGGCACGGGCAATCGTGCGCCCAATCTGGGTGACTTCTAGGGTATGGGTCAGGCGGGTGCGGTAATAATCGCCTTCGTAGTTGATAAAGACTTGGGTCTTGTACTCCAAACGGCGAAAGGCGGTCGTATGTAAAATCCGATCCCGGTCGCGCTGGAAGGCCGTGCGATAAGCCGCTTCGTTTTCGGGATATTGGCGGCCTTTGCTGTTCTTACTGCGGATGCCATACGGCGCTAAATAGCGGTCTTCGAGGGTCTCTAGGTCTAGACGGGTATTCATGGTTAACTCCTGTACTTACACAACAAACGCACAAGCAACGAACTTCTTCCAAGTTAAGCACAGTATAATTCTAATCGAGATGCACCCTCCCCAAGCGGTGTACTTTGTTGGCACTTCGGGATGGAACTACCCCGACTGGCGGGAGTGCTTTTATCCACCCGACTTGCCCCAGAAGCGTTGGCTGGAATATTACGCAACCCGCTTTCGGGCGGTTGAAATCAACGCCACCTTTTACCGTACCTTCAAAGACCAAACTTTTCGCAATTGGGTGGCGCGCACGCCAGACCCTTTTCGTTTCGTGCTGAAAGCACCGCGCCACATCACCCACGTGAAACATCTCCAAGATTGCGTTGAGGAAATTCGCGCTTTTGACCGCTCTGCCCATTTACTGGCTGAAAAACTAGGCTTGATCTTGCTGCAGATTGCGCCAGATACGCCCGCCGATCTGGCGCGGTTGAGCAGCGCCCTGTCGGCTTTTAGCCAGCCTACCAAGGTTGCCATAGAACTTCGGCGTCACAAGCGCTGGGCGGAAGATGTGGTTGCCCTCCTAAAAGATTTCGGGGCTGCATGGGTCAATGCCGATGCCCCTGGCAATCCACTGGAAGACCGAATAACTTCCGAAGTCGGTTATCTTCGGTTGCATGGGCGCAGGCGATGGTATGACGACCTGTACACCCCAGAAGAACTGGAACAGATCGCTGTAATGGCACAGCAGATGGCTGAACGCGGGGCGAAAGAAATCTATATTTTCTTTAACAACACCGTCAGCGGACACGCCGCACACAACGCGCTTGAGCTACAGGCGCAATTGCGTTAATAGCTCAACCATTGCGCGGAAGATCAGCAAAAAGACCCAAATCTATCTTGACAAATTAGATATTTTTGGTATTATTACATTAAATAATTCAATATCAAACGATTGAAACTTGAAAGATTATGCCAACTCACTATCACGGTACTGCAGAAGAAAGACGCGCCCTGAACACCTTTATCAAGCTGATGCGGGCGGCTGACTCGGTCGAAGCCCGTCTAGCGCAACGCGGTTGTTTAGATGACCTTACCCCCAGTCAATTCGGTGTTCTGGAAACGCTCTACCACCTCGGCAGTTTGTGTCAAACGGAGTTGGCGCATAAAATCCTCAAAAGCAGCGGCAACATGACCCTGGTCATCGATAACTTAGAGAAGCAAGGCTTGGTGCGGCGCGAGCGAGACCTAAACGATCGCCGTTTTATCACCGTTCACCTAACCGAAAAAGGACGCCAAACGATCGAAGCCGTCCTGCCTTGCCATGTCAAAGCCATTGTCGAGGAATTTTCGGTCCTCACCCCCGAAGAACAGGAAACGCTTGGGGAGCTGTGCAAAAAATTGGGCAAAGGGCAATCCCCAAAAGCGACTTTGGTCTCGTCCACCCCGCTTGCAGAGCAGGAGTAGGCAGAATGCATTGGAAGTGCTGGGGTACTTTACCCTTGAACACTCATTTCATCCCACATCTTTTTTTAGGAGGTAAGCATGTCTTGGAAAATTGATTCAGCGCATTCTGAAATTACCTTTACCGTGCGGCACATGATGATTTCTAATGTGCGCGGGCGCTTCGAGCGCTTTGAAGGAACGGTGGAATTCGATGAGCAAAATCCCACCAACTCCAGCGTAGAAGTCAAAATCGATGCCGCCAGCATCAACACCCGCGAACCCCAACGAGACGCCCATCTGCGTTCACCCGACTTCTTGGATGTCGAAAAGTATCCCTACATGGTGTTCAAAAGCAAGAAGATCGAGGTGATCGACTCCAATCACGGTCGCATCATCGGGGACCTGACCATCCGGGATGTAACCAATGAAGTGACTCTGGAGGTCGAATACAACGGTACGGTCAAAAGCCCCTTCGGACATACTTCGGCCGGTTTTTCTGCCACCACCAGCATCAACCGCAAAGATTGGGGGCTGCAGTGGAATGTCCCCTTGGAGGCAGGTGGCTGGCTAGTGGGTGAAACCGTGCAAATCAACATTGAACTCGAAATGATTAAAGAAGAGCAAACCGAAGCAGTTGCTTAATGACCAAGTCGCCTTTTCGAGAGGGATGGGTGTCAAGTCAAGGGCAAACCATCCCTTCTCCACTTTCTCCCCCTAAACCGCTTGCGATTGCCCCCAGACGCATCCATCCTCAAACGCGTCCGGCCTTCGTGCATCTGCGCGTTGGCAGCTTAGCGCGCACCCTGCCGTTCTATCAACACGTTCTAGGCTTGCAGCTCAATCGCTCAACGCAACAGCAAGTGGTTTTGGGGGTGCCCGGGCGCGATCTGGTGATTCTCGAAGAATTTCCGCAAGGAAAGCGCTATCGGGGCGTTAGCGGATTGTATCATTTTGCCCTCTTGCTGCCGAATCGGCGCGAGCTGGCTCGAGCGATCGCCCGCATTATTGCCCTGCGCTACCCCAATTCTCCGACCGATCACATCATGACCAAAACCACTTACCTCGAAGACCCGGAAGGCAATCTGATCGAGTTGTATTGTGAATCTCCAGAAGACGGGGTGTTTATTTTGCAGAACGGCGATTTCTTCGCTTTGCGCGCTGATGGCACTTGGAGTGATGGACGCGAAGCTCTCGATTTAGCAGCGCTGTTTGCCCATTTAGGTCAGGAGGATCGGTTAGACCAGCCCTTGCCGCCGCAGACGGTGATGGGACACTTTCATCTGCATGTTGCCCATTTAGAGGAGTCGCGGCACTTCTATCATGAGCAACTCGGCTTCGATGATATGGGGATTGCCAAACGCTTCCGCATGGGGATGGTCTCGGCGGGCGGGTATCATCATCACATCGGCTATAACACTTGGCAGGGTGAGGGAGCACCGCCAGCGCCGGCTGATGCGCTCGGTTTAGGAGCTATCGCTTTTTCTTTTCCAAATCAAGCCGTTTGGGAGGCTTTTCGCAAGCAGTTACAAGAGAGCGCAGTGCCCTTTGAACAACAAGGAGAAAGCCTGTGCTTAACTGACCCTTCGGGTAATGCGATGCTCTTTTTCAGCGACGACGTTGCCTAAGTGGGCACAGCGCGTTGGGTTTGACACTCGCGGCATTCCCCAAAAAGCTGCAACCAGTGTTCACCGACTTTATAACCACTGCGTTGGCTAATCTTTTCAATCAACGCCTCAATGCCCTCTTCGTCGCCCTCGAAGAACTCCACCCGTCCACAACCGCTACAAACCAGCAAATGTTGGTGTCCTTGAAAGGCTGTGACAAACGCCTGACAACCTTGCGGCTGGTGCACGCGTTGGATGAGGTTCAATTCTTCCAGTTTTTCCAGCGTGCGATATACGGTTACCAAGCCCAGTTTCGGGTAGCGCCGATGCCCAATTTCATAGACCATCAAGGGAGTGAGCGCTTGGGTGCTTTCAGCCATGATCTCGACCACGACGCGGCGCGGGTCGGTGATTCGATAGCCGTTGCGCTGCAGGCAGTCTAACCACTCTTGTGCTTTGCTCATGCTGGCTTATCCTCCGTTCTTGCTTGAAGTCGGCGTTTGGTGGCTTGACCCAGCCACACCAGAAAGAAGATTGAGGTCGCAACCAGAACAATTGCGCCACCCGAAGCAATGCCAAGATAATACGAGAGATACAAGCCCACCCCGCCGCTGAAGGAAGCGATCAGAGCAGCCACCCAAATCATGCGCGGCAAGCGAGGGGTGAGCAAGTAGGCTGTGGCAGCCGGTGTGATCAGCATCGCTACCATTAGGGCGACACCGACGGTTTGCAGCGAGATCACAATGGCAAGCGCCATCAGCAGCATCAGGAAATAATTCAAGATGCGCACCGGCAAGCGCAACGTGCTGGCTAGAATGGGGTCAAAAGAGAGAGTCACAAACTCTTTATAAAAGCCGATCACAGCCGCCAGCACCACGGCGCCAAAAATCGCCGAAAGCCACAAGTCGCGGTTGCGCACCCCTAAGACATCGCCGAACAGAAAGTGGGTTAGGTCAACCGAATAGCTGCGCACGGTCGAGATCAAGGTGATCCCCAAAGCAAACATGCCGGCAAAGACGATTCCGATGGCCGTATCTTCCTTGATGCGGCTGCCGTGGCTGATGGCGCCAATGCCGATGGCACTGAGCACCGCCGCCCCTAAAGCCCACCAAAACAAGCCGTTCGTATTTCCACCGTTGAGGAGATAACCCATCGCCACACCGGGCAGGATCGTATGCGCCAAAGCATCTCCGAAGAAAGCCATGCCTCGCAGGACAACAAAGGTGCCGACCACTGCGCAAACACTGCCCATCAGCACCACCGCGATCAAGCCCCGCCACATAAACGAATATTGCAAGGGTGCCCATAACCAGTCAAACATCGCTAGCCTTCTCCCTCGCTACAACAAGTATCGCTTAAACCTAACCACCTGCCCTCGTCCGACACAATATGCAAATGCCCTCCATAAGCACGGCGCAGATTGGAGGGCTTGAGCACCTCATCGGGTTCTCCTATGGCGATCAACTGACGATTGAGCAGCAGGATTTTGGAGAAATGTTGGCGCGCCAGATTCAGATCGTGCAGCGCAAAAAGCAACGCAATGTTGTTTTGTTGCAAGGTTGGCAGGAGAGCCAGCAGCTCTTCCTGAGCCGGCAAATCTAAACCGCTCAATGGCTCATCCATGAGAATCAACTCAGCTTCCTGAGCCAAAGCTCGGGCGAGGAACATGCGTTGTTGTTGCCCTCCAGAGAGGGCATAGATGGGGCGTTCGGCTAGGGCTTGAATGCCGACCGTCTCTAAAGCTTGGCGCACACGTTGCCAATCTGTTCGTCGCGGGCTACGGAAGAAGCCAATCTTCCCCACGCGGCCCATCATCACCACATCTTTAACGGTGACGGGGAAGTTCCAATCCACTGCATTGCGCTGGGGCACATAAGCAATGCAAATATGGCCACCTGGAGCATGCCCGTAAACGTGAACATCCCCACGGGTGGGTTTTAGCACTCCAGCGATGATTTTCATCAACGTGCTTTTCCCAGCCCCATTTGGCCCAACCACCGCCAGATGTTCGCCGGCTTGCAGCTCAAAGGACACGTCTTGCAGAGCAGGATGTCCGTCATACCAGAGGCTAACGTTCTCCACCCGCAGCAATGGGTCGCCCGCCTCGTGTGGGTGATGCTGAACAATCCAATGTTTGGTCAGGGTTAATTCATCTCGCAGGGTCATCGCGTTTCTTAATTATCCTATCATCCTTGATTGACGGCTACAAGCTCTGCGGCTGGGAGAGGCAATCGCTTGGCGCTTTTGCCTCTCCCAGCGTGTGCAAGTTGAACCTTTCAGAGGTTACTTTAACGCCTCAACGATGGCATTGACATTATAACGCATGAAATTGAGGTAGGTATTGGCTGGGCCGTCTGCCTCCGAAAGGGAACCGGTGTAGAGCGTGACCAATTGCACCCCCGTATCTTGGGCAATGCGCTGTGCCAAATTGGGATTGACCGTTGTCCCGACGAAAATTGCCTTGACGCCTAATTGCCGAATGGCATCTTCTAAAGCAGCTAGTTCTTGAGCGGAGGGTTCAGCGAGGGTCGAGAAACTCGGCAGCACGGCTCCGACTTGGGTGAAACCGTACCGCTCAGCAAAATAGGCAAAAGATTTGTGATCGGTAACCAACAAACGATTTTCGGCCGGGATCGTTTCCACTTGTTGGCGAATCCATTGATCCAATTCACGCAGTTGGGCTGTATAGGCTTCTGCGTTTTTCTGGTAGCTTGAGGCGTTCTGAGGGTCCTTCTCACTCAGGGTTGTAGCGATATTTTGCACCCAGATCATCACCAGATTGGGGTCGAACCAAGTGTGCGGATCGCCCGCAGCGTGCTCGTGCTCATGATCATGGTCGTGTTCGCCTGCGTCGCTTGTTTCGGTGGTCGGCATGGGCTGCTGAGCCTGTTCCTCTGTAGCGTGCTCTTCTTCTGCGCTATGGGAATGAGCTTCACCCTGCAACAGGGAGATGCCCTGAGAAACAGCAACGGTTTTATCGGCAGCGCCGGCGTTTTCCAACAAGGCTTGCAGAAATTCCTCTAAGCCAGCCCCGTTGGCAAAGACCAGGTCGGCTTCACTGACCTTTGCCACATCCTGCGGGGTAGGGGTGAAGGAATGGGGATCGGCACCAACCGGTAAAAGCACCGAAAGTTCTACGGCGTCGCCGGCGACATTGCGAACCACATCGCCGACTATGGTCGTGGTGGCAAGCACGCGCAACTTGCGGCTCTGGGGAGCGGCGGTTGGCGTTGGCGAAGCACAAGCAGCAAGCATGGCGAGAAGCAACCAGAAAGGAATTAGGCGACGAATCAGCATCATTCAGAACCTCCTTTTTTAATGATAATGACTTTCATTTTCTTTATAATCGAAAGGGAATAGATTGTCAAGAGCCAGGCTCTAACCCTTCCCTAGCGCCCGTTTTTCGGGTATCCTTTTAGGAAGAAGGTGCGATTTAAGGAAGGATAGGTCCAATGGCAACCGTTCACAAGCTAATTATTGGCAATGCGATCGACATGCGGGAAATTCCCGATGAATCAATTCAGCTCATGGTGACCTCGCCCCCCTACTTCAATGCACCCTTTGACTACAAGCAGCTTTATCAAAGTTATGATCAATATTTACAAATACTTGGCGAGGTGGCTAAAGAAGCGTATCGTGTTTTGCAGAATGGTCGGATCGCTGTGTTGAATATCGATGACATGTTGGTCGATGGAGAAAAATTCCCAATCGTGGCTGATGCGACGCACCTGTTTCTGCAAGCTGGATTCCGCTATCGCGATCGGATTATCTGGAAAAAGCCGGATGGCTATCTGCGGATTAGCCGCCGCAGCGGCGTTATGCTTCAAAACCCTTATCCAATGTATTACTATCCGGATAACACCCTAGAAAGCATTTTGATCTTCCAGAAAGGTAAGTTCAATTATCGTTCTATCCCCGATGCCGTTCGTCTTGCCTCAAAAATCGATTTGGAGCGCTTTCAAAAGGAAAAATGGTACATGACCCTATGGGAAATGGTGAACGTTTTACCTAACTCAGAACTTGAAAAAGATATTGCCGCATTTCCAGAAGAACTGCCCTACCGCATCATCTCCCTTTTCTCTTATGTGGGTGAAACCGTCCTAGACCCCTTTGTAGGGAGTGGCACGACGATGAAAGTCGCCCGCCTATTAGGTCGCAATAGTATTGGGATAGAAATCAAGGAATCGCTCATCCCGATTATCCGAAAGAAAATTGGCTTCGAGGGACAACTCACCCTCGAGCAGCAAGAAGACACGTTCGAGATTATCTTGCGTGAGAAGGTGAGTCAGAGCGAGGAAATTCGGTGAAGATTACGGCTCGCGTCATGGGAATTGAATACGTGCCTTTCTTATGCCGTGAGCTGCCCATCATCTCGATTGACCAAATCGAGCAGGCATTTTCCCGCCTACAGCGGTGTTAAGGCTTACATCAGGACAGACTTTCGACGCAGAACACCTCACCGCTTCTCAATTACAGTTGCTTAAATTACTGAAAATCGAGGCTGAGAAGAACAATTTTTATGTGATAATTAATGAGACCAACTTGAACAGGCTGGAGCTATAGCTCAATGATCCCTGCACGTTGGAGGAGAACACCATGCTAAATGACGTTTACAAAGAGGCCGAAGCGCGCATGAAAGGCGCCATCCAGGCGCTCGAAGAAGACCTCAGCGGCATTCGCACCGGTCGGGCTAGCCCGGCGCTGGTCGAACGCTTAGCAGTCGAATACTACGGCGTGAGCACCCCCTTGGTTCAACTTGCCACCATTAGTGTGCCAGAGCCGCGCATGCTGCTCATCCGCCCCTTCGATAGCTCCTCGCTAAAAGCCATCGAGCGCGCCATCCTGGCGTCAGATCTCGGCTTGACGCCCAATAACGATGGTAAAACCATCCGCTTGATTTTGCCTCCCCTCACAGAGGAGCGTCGCCGCGAATTGGTGAAAGTGGTGCACAATCGGGTCGAGGAAGCCCGCGTGGCAGCCCGCAATGTGCGCCGCGATAGTATCCGCGATCTGCGCGAACTACAGCAGGAAAAATTGATCTCTGAGGATGAACTTGAGAAAGGAGAAGCCGAACTCCAAAAGATCACCGACCGTTATATCGAAGAGATCAACAAGATTGGTGAACGAAAGGAAAAGGAAATCTTGGAAATTTAGGATGGAGCGGCCTGCCCAATACCGCTTAGCCTAAATTCCCCGAACTGAAATGGAATCTTCTGAATCCACTTCCCTTCCCCAAAAAATCCCCACCCATATTGCGATCATCATGGATGGCAACGGACGGTGGGCGTTGGCGCGAGGCTTGCCCCGCCTGGCCGGCCATCGCGCCGGGACCGAAAATTTACGGCGCATCATCGAAGCCTGTATTGAATTCGGCATCCGATATTTGACCCTGTACGCCTTTTCGACCGACAACTGGGGCCGCCCCGCCGAAGAAGTGCAAGGGTTGATGCGCATCCTGGAGGATGTCATCGACCGCGAACTCCAACAACTGCACGATCAGGGCGTGCAGCTACGCCACATCGGCCGCTTGGATGGGCTTAAGCCGATCCTGCGCCAGAAGGTGTTACAGGCGGTGGAATACACCAAGCACAACGACCGGTTGATCCTCAATGTGGCGTTCAATTACGGGGGGCGAGATGAAATCGTGTGCGCCATCAAGCGGATTATCGAAGACGGCATCCCCAAAGAAGCCATCACGGATGAGTTGATCAGCCGTTACCTCTTTACAGCCGGGGTGCCCGACCCGGACCTCATCATCCGCACTTCTGGCGAACTGCGCGGCAGCAATTTCTTGATTTGGCAGGGGGCTTACTCCGAATGGTATTTCACCCCCACCTATTGGCCGGATTTTGACAAGGAAGAATTACGCAAAGCAATCTTTGAGTACAGCCGTCGAGAACGTCGCTATGGCGGTGTGATCTCCAAAGACAAGGAAACCACGCCAAATGCTGGCTAGCCGCCTGCTGGTCGCCATTGTGCTGCTGCCGCTGGGCGCGTGGGTGATTGCCTTGGGGGGCTTGCCATTAGCGCTGGTGGTTGCCGTCCTAAGCGGCGTGGCGGCTTGGGAAATCGCCCACATGTTGGGCAAAGTCGGCTACCGGGCAACCGAGTGGGGAATGCCCCTCGGAGCCGCCTGGCTGGTGCTTGCCCAGTATCAAGGCGGTTTGGAAGCGGGCGCCTTTGCTCTCAGCTTGGTGATTCTGGTCAGCATGAGCTATCACCTGATCGACTTTGAGCGCGGCCGGCAACAAGCTGCCACCGATTTCGCCATCTCCCTGATGGGGATGATCTATTGTGGTTGGATTGCTTCCTATCTGGTCTTGCTACGGGCTTTACCGGAAGGCAAATGGTGGTTCTTGATCGCTTTACCATCGGTTTGGCTGGCAGATAGCGGCGCCTATATGATCGGCAGCCGCTTTGGCAAACACCCTTTTGCGCCGCGCCTCAGCCCGCGTAAAACTTGGGAAGGTTACTGGGCGGGGTTAGTCAGCGGTGCTTTATCGGGCTGGGCGTTAGCCGCCCTGTGGGAACTCGGCGCAGGGCCGGCGACGGCCATCGCCGCTTGGAAAGGGGCGGTTTTAGGCTTGATCCTGGCTGCGCTCACGCCGCTTGGCGACCTCGGTGAGAGCATGATCAAGCGCCAAGTGGGGGTGAAAGACTCAAGCCACATTTTGCCGGGGCATGGTGGCATCTTCGATCGCATCGACTCCTGGCTGTGGGCTGGCGTCTTGGGTTACTATTTGGTGGCATGGTGGTTAGGGAAATGAACCAAGGGACGCAGACAGGCACAGCGGAGATGGCTGAGGACAGGTTGAATCCGCCTGCTGCAAGGCAGCTGACGCCGCCGGCGTAGCTCTGCGTCCCATCCTTTCTATCTAAGGGGTAGTGACCGGAAGGAAATCCGAGCGGAAGGCCTTTTGCACCTCCACAGCTTTGGGCAATGCCTGATAGCGCAGGAGCATCTCTGCCAGCGCTTGCCATTGCTCCTGCGTTTGAGCGCCATACCCATTAGGGCTTTGGGCATCCTTTAACTCGGTTTCCAGCATATAGCGCATGTGAGCGGGGTCGCTTTGCGGGCCGCTATATTTGAGCACGATTTGCACCGCCTCGGCGACATTTTGGGCGGCGTAGTCAATGCCGCGCAAGGTCGCCCGCAGGAAGCGCTTCAGTTCTTGCGGATGATTGGCAATAAACTCCTCGCTGGAGACGTAGGCTAAGCCTAAGGTTGGCACGCCATAATCGGCTGCTTCCCATAGGGTGATCTCATACCCCCATTGGCGGATCAAATACGGTTCATTGGACTTGAAGAGCGGATAGACATCCACTTTCCCTTCGGTCAGGACGCGCGGGTCGAAGCCAACGTTAACCAGAGAGACCTTTTCAGCATCTGCCCCGGCTGCGCTCAGCAGGGCAAACAGATCGGGGGGAGGGGTGCCCTTATACCCTACCGTCTTGCCCTCCCAATCCTTGGGCGTGCTCATGCCGCGCTCGGCTAGCGCGGCATACGCTTGTTGGCCGCGTTGTCCGATCAGCGCAATCGAAACCACCGGCAAGCCGGGGTCGGCGCGCCGTTGCAAGATCGTGGCGGCATCCATGGTTGTCACTTGCACCTTACCAGCCACCAGCAATTGCACATGCTCACCCTGCCCGGCGGAATGCTCGATGGTCACTTGCAGCCCTTCTGCCTCGAAAAAGCCTTTTTCTTGGGCTACATAGGCGCCGACAAAGGGTAAATTCGCCTGAGGTTTATAGCCAGCCATGAAGGTCATGGCAAACGGAGCGCTTGTCGGCGTGGGATTGACATTCCCAAAGCCGGCACAAGCGGCAAGCAGTAAACAACCCAAAACCCACCCAATGGATAGTTTTCTCAACATTGACAGCCTCCTTGTAAAAAAGATTAATCGACGGACGGTGTCCGCCAGGGCATCGCCTTATGTTCCAGCCAAACCATCAGCAGGTAAATGAAGATGCTGACAGTTGAGACGACAAAGATGGCGGCAAAGAGAGGCGGCAAATTGAGGTTGGCGTATGCCAGCCACATCACCCGCCCCAGACCAGAGCCGGCGCCGGTCCATTCGGCAATCACGGCGCCCATCAGCGAGAGCGGCGCTGCCACCCGCAAGGCGGCAAAGAGGTAAGGCAGTGCCAGCCAAGCCCGCAAATGACGCAGCGTTTGCCACGCCGTAGCACGATGGACACGCAGCAGGTCCAACATCTCCGCATCGGCGCTTTGCAAACCGACCAGGGTGTTGACCAAGACCGGAAAAAAGGTCAATAAGGCTGTAATGATCACCTTGGGCAACACCCCGAACCCCAACCAGATGGTCAAAAGCGGGGCAATGGCTGCCAACGGCATCGACTTGATCAAGAGCGCCAAGGTCATCACCCCGCCCTCCAAGCGTGGCTGAAGAGTCACCCACACCGCAACGCCGATTCCGGCTAGCAACCCCAACGTTAGCCCTCCAACAGCCTCGCCCAGCGTTACCCACAGAGCCTGCAGATAATAGAGCGGATCGAGCCAGAAAGTCGCCCAGATGCGGCTCGGAGCCGGCAGCAGATAGACCGGGGTACGGCTGAGGCGCACGCCGACTTCCCAACCCAATAGGGCAAGCACGAGCAGCAGAGCTGCGCTGGAAATATCGAGCTTGGTTTTGGCGTTCATGAACCTAATGGCAACCCCCTCCAACCGCGCAAAGAGGTCGGATGGATGCGAAAGGCTTGCCAAGTCAGCCCCTTGACCTGTTTGGCAAAGGCTTCGCCCAAATAACGCCGTCGTAAGCGCCTCACCAGAGCTTGGGTTCCACCGGGGTAATCGGCTTCGTGGAGCTGTACAGCTTCACCGTGCGCCACCACCCGCCTTAGGGGGGTCCACGGTTCATCAATGGTCAACGAGACCGAAGGGTTATCGCGCAGGTAGCTTGCCCATTGCGAGCCTTCCCAAGCTGCAACATAAAATGAGGTCCCATCCCACTCTTGCCAAACCGGCACGACATGCGGTCTGCCCTCGCGATTCAGACAAGCCAAACGGGCAACCAACGGGGCTTGCAGGAATTGATCGATATCTTGCCGGCTGAGGGGGCTTTCTTGTGCCAGGGAAGCAACCGCTTGAGTTTGATAGGGCGAATAAAAGGCAGCACCGAAGCGGTAAGAAAGGCGCATGGCCATCTCACGCAATTCAGGCAAATAGGCTAGCAGGGCAGAGGAATCCAAGCGCGGGCGCGCTGCACTGAGCAGCAAGGCCGCCGCAGGCGTGTGACCGTCACGACAAATCGGCACAGCCAACTCGAGTAATTCCCGCCCTTCGTGCAAGGCATAGCCTTGTTGGCGGGTCTGCGCATCCGCCTGTGGAAGAAAGAGGCGCGGGGCAGCCGACTCGCTATAGGCAAGCAGTTCTCCCACTTGGAAGTACGGTTGTAAACGGCGCTTGGCAGGCAAAATGGCTAGCACTTGTGCTCCTTGAGGATGAGGCAAGGCTAAGACCAACGTTTCATCCAGGCTGCGGTTGACGGCTTCCTGCTCGAAGGCTTCGATCCATTCACGCCAATGCGGCCGGGGTGTTCCCATCCAAGCCAGCAGGCGCCGTCCAACGACATACTTGCCGCGCGGTTGGAGCTGCTCGATATATTCTTCCTCCTTCAGCAGGTTTAGCAGGTTAAAGAAGGAACTGCGCGGCATGGCTAACTGGCGCATCAACTGCGGGGCCGCACAGCCGGCCGGATTTTGACGCAGAATCTCCAGCAAGTGAAAGGCTTTTTGTAGGGTTTTGGTTGCTTCGGACATTCGTTCAGCCACGAGTTTACCGAATAAAGTCTATTATTTTGAATTATAGTCTAATATTATAGACTGTCAATGGGATAGCGCCCCCGAGACTTGATCTCATCACCCTGCGAGCGCGCCTTTTGGGATAAAATAGCCGTTGTTCAACGGTAAGTGAGCATGGGCAAAGCCATGGAAGTTAAACCCGTCACCCTGAGCGGCAGGGTTGTGCGCCTTGAGCCGTTATCTTTGGCACATGTACCCGATTTATGCGAGGTGGGGCTGGATGACGACATCTGGCGCTATATGCTCTACGGCTGGGTGCGCAGGCCGCAGGATATGCAGCGGTGGGTGGAATCCATGCTTGCCCTGCAGGAGCAAGGCAGCGATCTGCCCTTTGCGGTGATTCACCTCGCCAGCGGGCGGGCGATCGGCGCAACGCGCTATTTGGAAATCCGCCCGGCCGATCGAGGCTTGGAGATCGGCGGCACCTGGTACGGCAAAGCCTATCAGCGCACGGCGGTCAACACCGAGAGCAAATATCTCCTGCTCAAACATGCCTTTGAAGACTTGGGCTGTATTCGCGTCCAATTCAAGACTGACCTGCGCAACGTGCGTTCTCAGCAAGCCATTGAACGGCTCGGCGCGGTTAAAGAAGGCATCTTTCGCAACCACCGCATCCTGCCCGATGGCACCATTCGCCACTCGGTCTATTACAGCATCGTCGCTGAAGAGTGGCCTTCTGTCAAAGAGCGGTTGGAGGGGTACTTAAACGCGTGAGCATAAACGCCTAAGCCCACTCAGCCTTTTCTGCATTCCACGTGCCCAGGTTGGATATAGAACAAGCGGGCAAGAAATCTCTCAAAGGCGATCATTTTTTGCGCCCATTGGCGCTTCCCCGCATCGGGGAAACTCGCCCTGATCCGCTCGCTCAACGCATTACGAAAGGCGGCAGGTGTCTCATATTTCATTGCTGGATTTCCACCCTCCCCTTTTTGAGGATGTTTTGTATGAGTTTACGAAAAGTCTTGCTGTAGATCTCGATCCTCTCCATCAAACGGTCTTCACTAAGGAGGCCGCGTTCGAGGGCTTGAAGCGTTGCCTGAGCGATCCATTCGGGCGACTCCCCCCAGCGATACAGATCGTAGAGCGTGCGCGGAACGTCGGTTAGCGGCAAACCATGGCGGGTAGCGATTTCACCAGCTCGAAGCGCAGCGGTGTGATAGCGGACGTTTTCAAGGCTTTTTCTTGACGGTCGAGAAACGGTCACGTGGAACTCGGTCGGAATCAGATCGGTCAGTTCGTAGAGGGCTAGGGCACTGCGGTGCGAAAAGACTGCTTTCATACCGGTCGCAATCCAGACCTGGTAATACTCTGACCAGGGCATTTCTGGGAACGCCCGAAAACGATAGACTCCGTGTCCTGAGCGGAGGAATTTGCCGGAGGAAACCAGATGGGAAAGCAGATCTCTAGAGAAACCAAAATCGTGTGCTTGTTTACTGGAAAAGTACCCAGCCTGTGCTTCGGCAAGCTGATAAAGTCCTTGTTGATCTGGTTTTTGTTTTTGCATTTTTTCTTTTTTATTGACAGATAAATTTTCTTAATTAACTCACCTTACGCAGTCAGTCGAGTGGGTTTGAGTTCCTGCAGCTGGGCGTAAGCAGCATGAATGGCGTGCAGATAGAGTTTGGCTTTGAGTGCA
>QEXX01000074.1 GCA_003130835.1 Anaerolineae bacterium
AAAACCAGAGAACTCCTTATCCCAGTCCCCCTGCTTAAGACCAGGCATAGCGATCGCAAAGCGTGATTCAGGTAACAACCTCTGCCCCCAGTTTGTCTTGCCTACCGAGTTCAAGAACAACAGTAGAGACCTATGCCATGTCATGAGCAATTGGGTTCAAAAACTTTGGTCTGAACGCTACAAAGCGACAGTATAATTCATTTGGACAATATCGGCGAATTCTTTGGGATAAATTTGCCGATTCTTACAATTAATAGAGAGGAGACTCCATGAAACTGACCCATTTTTTATCCCTCATTCTTTGCCTCACTCTTATCCTCGTTGCCTGTCAACGGGCAACTCCCTCCCCTACCCCTGCTCCGCCGCTAGAGCCAACCCCCACTCCCCAACCCACTCAAATTCCACCCACCAAACCCATCCTAACCCTTACGCCCACCCCTCTTGGCGGAGCCACCCTGCCGGCAGGAGAAAAAGCCAATCTAGTCCTGCTGAACGGCTATATCTACACCGTTGATCCAGCTCGAAGTATAGCCGAGGCGGTTGCGATTAAAGGGGACACGATCCTTTATGTCGGCAAAAATCAAGGCGCTCAGGCTTTTATTGGCAATGACACGCAAGTGATCGATCTGCAAGGGCGCATGGTCTTGCCGGCCTTTGTGGATAGTCATGCCCACGCCACATCGGGCGTATCGGATATTTACGAAGTCTCGCTATATGGAATTGACTCAGTGGAGAAATACCAACAAACCATCCGAGAGTTTCTCGCCGAAAACCCAGACCTCAAAGCTTTGCAAGGCGCCGGCTGGATCAACAACGTGTTTGGACCGCAAGGACCTACAACAGCCATGTTAGATGAAATTGTCCCTGACATCCCCGCTGTATTGTACTCCGAAGATTATCACAGCGTTTGGGTGAACAGCAAAGCCCTGCAATTGGCCGGGATCACGAGAGATACTCCTGACCCGCAAGGCGGTGTAATTGAACGGGACGCCAACGGGAATCCAAGTGGCACCTTGCGTGAAACCGCCGCAGATTTGGTTGCAGAGGTGATTCCGCCCTACACAGTCGAGCAATATCTGGAAGGTTTGGAGTACTTCCAGGATTTTGCCCATTCTTTAGGCATCACGACTGTCTATGTGCCTTCGTTGCCGGGCGGCTTTGGAGAAGCACTCGAAGCGCTGCATGAATTTGACCGCTCAGGGAAAATGAGCATTCGCTTTCCCACCGCAGCCGGAATCAACCCTGAAGATCCAATTTCAAAGGTTGATGAAATCAGGGGATTGATTGAAAAGGAAAAAGGCGGGAATTTTGAAGTCATTGGGGCAAAAATCTTCATGGATGGAGTGTTAGAGGGCAGTACAGCCTACCTCGAACAACCCTACTCGCACCTACCCGGCTCACGCGGCGAATTGTTATGGGAGCCTCAGAAATACAATGAGGTCTGCGCCGCGCTAGACCGAGCCGGCATTCAAATTCACGTGCATTCTATTGGAGACGCCTCAACCCGCATAACATTGGATGGTTTTGCATATGCCCGCCAGCAAAATGGACCGCGTGACGCCCGGAACCTCATCACCCATTTACAATTGGTCAACCCCGCTGATATCGAGCGTATGGCAGACTTAGATGTCATTGCCGTGCCCCAACCCTACTGGTTTGTAGTGGACACTTACTATACCCAAGCTGTCGAATATATCGGAAAACAACGCGCTGACCGCCAATACCCCATGAAGAGCTTTTTTGATAAAGGCATTGTGGTCGCTTCAGCCTCCGACTATCCGGTTTCTTGGCCACCCAATCCTTTCTATGCGATCGAAATTGGTGTCACGCGCACGGTTCCGCAAAGTCTAGGCGACATTTATGTTGACGCCGATTTCCAAACGCCGCTCAATCCCCAAGAGCGGGTTACAGTTGAAAAAATGATCGCCAGCTTTACAATTAATGGAGCGTATGCTACCTTTTTGGAGAATCAAATTGGTTCCATCGAAGTCGGAAAAAAGGCCGATCTGATTGTCCTGAGTCAGAACATTCTACAAATCCCCCCTAGCGATATTCACCGCACCACCGTCCTGTTGACCTTCTTTGAGGGGAAAGAAGTTTACCGCAGCGAAGATTACACTCCATAATTCGCATAATGAAGTGACCGGCATTAACCTGCCGGTCACTTTTTCATTTCCACACCCAAAAGAATTTCCTCACCGCAAGAGCTTCAGGCTCCTTACAACCTGCCTCCCGTACAGCATTCTAGGCAATCGTCACTTGTTTTTGTCGTTTAACACCTTATCAAAGGTTGTGTTTTTCAACTTCTGAACCAATTCGTGCTGCGCTTCACACCAGATCGGGTGCATGGGACAATCGTCGCTGAATTTACAACTACCACTATCTCCAACGCATTCGTTGAGCATGATCGGTCCGTCAATTGCTTCAACGACTTCCAACAAGGAAATGTCCTTAGGTGGTCGCGCCAATGAGACCCCGCCCCTGGCACCACGGGAGGTCGTCAATAAGCCAGCTACCGACAATTGAGATACAATTTTTGCCAAAAACGAAGGCGGAATCTGCTGTTCCTGGGCAATCGTGCTGGTAGCCGCGCGGTGATCCGCACCTAGACGGGCTAAAAAAGTTACCGCTCGTACGGCATAGTCGGCTTGTCTGGTAATTTGCATCTTACTTGCTCCCTTTATGGTTAAGTGGGTAGAATTTATCTCATATATATTAGATTATTTTTGGAGAATTTACAAGTGACAGAGGTCATCCTCAAAGAATGACGCTCATCCAAAGGTAAACAAAACGTCGACAGCTTCGCCGAAAAGAATATGATAAGATATAGGGCGAAATTTTATCCCTGAGGAGAGAGTTGCATGAAACAAATTTGTGTCATTGGGGTAGGGTATGTAGGGTTGGTAACCGCCGCCTGCTTCGCTGACTTAGGCAATCGCGTCATTGCCCTAGACATCAATGAAGAAAAAATCGAGGGATTAAAAAACGGCATCATGCCCATATATGAACCTGGGCTCGAAGAATTGGTAGAACGAAACGTGAAGGCTGGTCGATTGAGCTTCACCACTTCTTATCCCGAAGCTCTTGATGGCACGGAATTTGTCTTCATCGCCGTTGGCACGCCCTCCGGCGTGGACGGTGAAGCTGATTTGCGCTATGTCGCCCAAGCTGCACGCAGCATTGCTGAGAATATGAAAGCCCCCTTGATTGTAGTCAACAAATCTACCGTACCGGTGGGGACCGGTGACTGGACGGCTGACATCATCCGCCAACACCAGAAAGAACCCATTCCCTTTGCTGTGGTTTCCTGCCCAGAGTTCCTGCGCGAAGGCTCAGCGATTGGGGATTTCATGCAACCTTACCGCACCGTTTTAGGTTCCACCGACCGTGAAGCCGCCGAAAAAGTTGCCCAATTACATCTACCGCTACGGGCACCGATCATGATCACTGACCTGCGCACAGCCGAGATGATCAAATATGCCTCCAACGCTTTTTTGGCTACCAAAATCTCCTTTATCAACGAAATCGCCAATATTTGTGAAGCGCTTGGGGCAGATGTGAAAGAAGTAGCAGTGGGCATGGGCTACGACAAACGCATCGGGCCAATGTTCCTGGATGCGGGCTTGGGATATGGCGGTTCTTGCTTCCCGAAAGACGTCAAAGCCCTTGCCTATATGGCTGAGGAAAAAGGCCGCCATCCGCAATTGTTGCGGGCTGTTATGGAAATCAATGACGACCGCCGCCGCCTGGCTGTCAAACGCTTGCGCGAGCTGGTTGGAGATCTTCAAGGGGCTATCATCGGCTTGCTTGGTCTATCTTTTAAGCCCAATACCGATGATATGCGCGATGCCCCTTCGGTCACCATCGCCGACTTGCTGACCAAAGCTGGCGCTAATGTGCGAGCTTACGATCCGGTGGCGATGCCGGTGGCACGCACCATTCTACCCCAGGTAGAAATGTGCCGCGATCCCTATGAACTCGCTGAGGGATGCGATGCTTTGATGGTGATTACCGATTGGAACGAATTTAAGCAGCTTGATCTCCTTCGTATCAAAAGCGTAATGAAGCGCCCCATCTTGGTCGATGGACGCAACATTTATGATCCACAGTTGATGAAGCAATACGGTTTTCGCTATCGCGGCCTAGGCAGGGGATACAACGACAATTGAACCGATCCGTTCAGCACCCCATTTGCGATTACGAAGGCTCCGATTATCAACAGGTCTTTTGGGAGAGCGGGGAAAGGCAATACGAAGATCAGGTCGAGGCGATAGCCATCCGCCGCTTACTCCATCAACCCGGCGAGTTGCTGCTCGAAATCGGGGCCGGGGCCGGACGGAACACGATCCGTTACCACACTTATCGACGCATCGTCCTGCTGGATTATTCAATCAGCCAGCTCGAACAAGCCCAAGCTCGCCTTGGGCAGGATGCGCGCTATCTTTACGTTGCCGCCGATGCCTATCGTCTTCCTTTTGTAGCAGGCTTATTTGATGCCGCCACCATGATCCGCACCTTGCACCATTTAGCCGAACCGCAACTAGCTATCCAACAAGTGCGCCGAGTGCTAAAAAACGGCGGGCTGTTCTTGCTGGAGTATGCCAACAAACAAAATCTAAAGGCGATCTTGCGCTATTGGCTCAGGCGTCAGCAGTGGAACCCCTTTGACCTATCCCCAATTGAATTTGCTGCATTGAACTTCGACTTTCATCCCAAAGCTATCCGGCGCTGGTTAGAAGAAAACGACCTCCATCTCAAACGCCAGCTAACCGTCTCCCATTTTCGCTTAGGCTTACTGAAACGTACCATCCCGCTCAAAGTTTTGGTTGCCTTAGATAGCCTTGCGCAATGGACCGGTAACTGGTGGCAACTCAGCCCAAGCGTCTTTGTCTTAGCCCAAGCTGGTAACACCATGACCGATTCACCGGCGAATGGATTTTTTGCCTGCCCGAACTGCCAAGGTGAGCAATTTGAGGAGTGTGTCACTCATCTCAAGTGCCAAACCTGCAACCATGAGTGGGAAATTCGCCACGGAATCTACATCCTGCGCTAAAGGATGTTCACACCCGCTCCAGCACCCAAAAATGTGAGAGGCCAAAGAACCGCAGCGGAGTTTTTTCCAAAAGCTGCAGCACAAAACGCAAGAGCTTGCCGAGCGTTGGAAAACGGGCGATGATATTATCATACGCCCCAAAAATGATCGTAGCAGATACCAAGCGCAGCGGCAAGCCATAAACCAATTGTTCTAAATCACGCTGCTGGTAAACCCGCACATGGGGAGCTAGGCGGTCGCGCCAGAAACGGGGCAAATAATTGACCAGTGGAATATTGCCAAAGTGATACTTACCCTTCCAGTAAATTCCATGTGTTTCAAACGGATAACCACGGTTTGGGACAAACAAAAGCAGACGCCCCCCCTTGGTTAACACGCGTGCCATCTCTTGCATTGCAAGGCGATCATCGCGCACATGCTCCAACACCTCATGGCTCAAGATGAGGTCGAAAGAGCAGCCCGGAAAGGGTAAAGATTCCCCGGCGGCACATAGCACCTTAAGCCCGCGCTGGCGAGCCAGCACTGCTCGCTCCCAATCGATTTCCAAACCAATTGCTGTTTTTGCCAGGGGAGTAAACTTCTCTAAATACAACCCCACCCCACAGCCATTTTCTAATACTCGGCCATAAACTTGTTCACCAGCAGCTTTTAGAATCATCTGCCAGCGCCGCTCTTGCCCAGCCCGCCACACATAAGAAGGCTCGCCACAGCGGGCAGCTTTCTCGTCGCTCGGTAAGGTCAGTCTAGATGCCATTCTTCCTTATGACCGAGTCCGAAACGGTTATCCATCCAGCGCAGCCAATTTGGCTGAAATCGGTACAAAACATTGCGCGCCACGATGGATTCAATCTGCCTAACAAAGGGAAATTTAATCTGATAGGTTTCCCAAGCTCGCTGCCACTCTTCTCCTGAGGGTATCACATCGACCCGGCCGCGCATTTGAATCCCCCGAATGGTTTGCCAATCCCACACTTCTGGATAAATCACCACTGCTGCCAAGGGGTTCTCCCTCAAGTCTTGGCTGTGCTGGCTGTTTGTATCCGAGAAGAAATACAACTTCAAATCAATGGCTGCAAAATATACTGCAGCCGCATGAGGCTCGCCGCTCAAACTACAGGTTGCCAAGGTCATGGTCGAGAGCTGCAGCAAGGCTCTGATGGACTCATTCATCTAGGCTCTCTCCCCAACGGGGATAATATTCATTGTCAATTCCCATGCGCGCCAGCATTCTCCCCACGAGATGATCCACCATCTCCTGCAAATTCTTGGGGCGCGCATAAAAGGCCGGCACCGGCGGGAAAAGGATGGCTCCACTTTGGGCGGCTAAATCCATCAAGCGCAAATGTCCTCGATGGAGTGGTGTCTCCCGCACGGCTAGTAACAGGGGACGGCCCTCCTTCAGGGTAACATCTGCAGCGCGACTGATCAGATCATCGGCATAGGAATTGGCAATGGCGGAAAGCGTTTTTATCGAACAGGGCACAACCATCATCCCCCGTGTGGCAAAGGAACCTGAGGCGATCGAGGCGCCAACATCGCGGTGCGAATAGCTTACATCGGCTAAGCGGAGCACTTGCTCCACCTCCCAATCGGTTTCGGAGCGGATGGTTAATCTCGCCGCCGGGGAAAGGATTAAGTGCGTCTCGACCGCCAAGGATTTCAAAACCTCCAATAGGCGGATGCCCAAAATCACCCCAGAAGCGCCGCTGATGGCCACCACTAAGCGTTGAACAGCGCTCATGCCTTGACCCCCCAATGGATGGCAATCGTACCCAACATTAAGCGCCGGAAGCCAACCTCGCGAAAGCCAGTTTTGCGCAAGAGTTCAGCCAACACTTCTGCCCGCAAAAAGGTTTGCGTGGTTTGTGGTAAGTAGGTGTACGCTGCCCCATCCCCGGCAATCCATTTTCCCAATTTCGGGATTACCTGATTTAGGTGAAAGTTTACCAAAGGGGAAAAAACACTGGCTTTCGGTTGGGTTGTATCTAAACAAACAATGCGGCCCCCGACCTTCAAGACCCGGAACTGTTCGCTCAAACTGCGCTCCACATCAGCGACGTTGCGCAATAAAAAGCCAGAAACGACGGCATCAAAACACTCATCCGCAAAGGGTAAATTCAATGCGTCAGCAGCACACCAACGCAGCGCAGACGGCTTTCTGCGCCTACCAATTTGCATCATTGGTAAAGTAAAGTCCGCAGCAACCACCCGCCCTAGCGGTGTTTGACGCAGCGCTTCCATCGCCAAATCTCCGGTACCAGCTCCTAAATCTAGCAGCCAACCTCCTTGAGGAAGTGCTGCGCGTCGAATCGCTTCCCGGCGCCAGCGCATATCTTGCGCCAAAGTCATGATTCGATTCATGCGATCATACGCAGGCGCAATGCGGCTAAACATGGCGCGCACTTTTTGCGGATGCTTCTCTTGTTGCACCTTATCCACCTGCATTAGCCTTCAAAAAAGATTCATCTTCTGCTTCGGCAATGCGCCGCCCTTCGGCGACATTGACACTGGCAAGCAGCAAACCGCCGAGGATAAAAAAGGCGATAATCGAAAGGATGGCGGGACGGCTGCTACCAAAAATGGCGCCAGCAGCAGCGAAAAACAGCGGCCCAATCATCGCCGAAAACTTCTCCATCACACCAAACAAGCCGAAGAACTCGCCGCTCTTGGAGGCTGGAGATAGATAGGCATAAAGACTGCGGCTGAGCGCCTGACTGCCGCCCTGCACGATCGCCACCATCCAGGCTAAACACCAAAACTCGATGGTGGAGTTCAGAAAGAATCCCCACACTGCGATCACCGAATAAACCAGCAAAGCTAGCAAGATGCTGCGTTTGGTATCCAAGCGTTCTGCCAGCTTTGCCAACAATCGGTTGCCAAACAAAGCTGCAAAGAGCAAACCAATCAACTCGATGCCTAAAATCATCCCCAAGATCAACAACAGATTGCTTTCCCGAATAGGCGGCAATACTTCAATCGAAACCAGCGAGATCAGGAAAGCATGGCTAGTGGGATATTTTTTACCGGCGTTGACGATCTCGAGGACATGTTCCCCAGCAGATTTAGCAACAATCACTCGGCTGACATCATAGCGATTCGCGACGCTATACGCGTCAATTTCGAGGGGTTTACCACTATCCGGGTCAATGTACGGCTGTCCATCCAACCATACTTGCCAAATACCATGATCAGGTCCCGTGCTATGCGTGATGCGCACTTTCTGCCCGTTGAATCTCAATTCCACCCGCGCTGTACTGTCTTTGGCTTTGGCAACCACCAAATCCTTTTCCAAACCCGCCTGACGAGCTGGAATCGTCTCGAAGGTCCAATCACCGATCAGGTTTACCGCTTGGCTATCCGCAGGATAGATTCCCTCCCCAACTGCCGAGGCAGTGCTTTGGAAAGGCGAAGGGGGTGCCCCGACCACATCAACTGGCAAAGCTTTTGCTCCAAGAATGCCCAAAATGGGTAAAGCAAACAGGTTAAACAGGATAAACGCCAAGAAGAACGGGCGGCGGCGATCGCCAGCCGTTGGCAAACGGCCAAAAATTAAGCTATAAGGGATGCCCACAAACTGCACCAAAAGCAATGCCAAGATCAACTCAACACTGCCAAACCCCAATTCTGCCCCGTAAATGGCTGCCACACCGATGATCGTCCCGATTCCATCGTTGTAGATCAGAAAAGCCAGCAAATACTTGAATAATTGCCGATATTGGCGAATATCGCGCAGAGTCTTGCCCAACCGAGCAAAGCTTTCAGAGATCACTGCAGTGAGGCGCTCGACCTTCAGGGCTGCGGCGGGTGGTTCGGGTACCCAACGCATGAGCGGAATCGTGAAAATCAACCACCAAACCGCCACACTGAGAAACGAAAGGCGTGCCCCCCAAGTGCCTGGTAGAAGTTGAATCATGACGACATTAATCGCCAGCAGCAAGCCCCCTCCAAGATAGCCCATAGCGTAGCCACGCGCCGAGACGCGATCCTGGTCTTCAGGCTTGGCAACGTGAGCTAAGAGAGCGTCATAGAACACGTTGGCGCCATTGAAACCAATGCGCCCGATGATGGCAAGAATCGAAGCCAGCATCCAATCACCGCTCTCGACCAACACCAATAAGGCGGTACCCAGAATGCCTAACCCGGCAAAAAAGGCTAACATCTTCTTCTTGCCGCGCATAATGTCGGATATGGTGCCAAGGATTGGCGAGAGAACAGCGATAATCAGCAAAGAGATACTCAACCCTAGGCTCCAAATTGACGTTGCTCGCGCTGCAGTAGGTAACGTGGAGCCGGCTACTTGGCTAAAATAAATGGGCAAAACCGCTGCCAAAATCGTGGTGGCAAAGGCTGAGTTCGCCCAATCGTACATGGTCCATGCCCAAATGCGGCGGTTGTACTCTTTGGGGTCAGAAGGATAATGGGTGAAAGATATAGCGCTCATGCCTCACCAAATGGCAAAGGGATTGATCTCTTGAAGAACTACCGTCTTCGTAAGTATACTCGATGAAATCAACGGATTGAAGGTTCTTCTATCACTGTTTTCGCAAAATCTTTTGCACATGCGCAGAGTAACAATTTCTGTGTTATAATTTATTTAGCACTTATTCATGGATTTATCCCGTGCAGGTGTAGTGTGTGGAGTCCGCTTTTTTCCTGCCTGCGCATTCATCATTCATTGTTGCACTTATTTTTTCATTCTCATTCAGTGGCTTCTTCTTATTAGGGGAAATCAATCGAGAATGACTTGTTTGTGATGAAAGCAGCGCACGGCTCGAAGCGGACAACTTAGCTTGGTTCGCCAATCAAGGAGTTGTCTATGAGTGTAGAATTCATCTTCCGATTGATCGGAATGATCTTGTTTGGTATTCTTGGTGTCTATGTGGGTGAACGATTCGCTGAGTTCAGCGATCCCCGAAACTTGCTCTATTACCAAATACTTGTGGGATTAGTTGGTGCCTTAGCCGGCTTAATCCTCACACCCTTCCTGACCACACGCCCAGTGAAAGCTCTGCGCGTGGTTCTCAGCCGTGTCTCTGTTCAAACGCTGCTCGGGGGATTATTGGGCTTGATGGCTGGCTTGATTCTAGCCGCCCTGTTGGCCTTTCCGCTATCTTTGCTCCCCGAACCCTTTGGAAACATCTTACCGTTCATCGGGGCTTTATTATTAAGTTATATAGGCGTAATGGTCTTTATTATGCGCCAAAATGAAATTTTTTCCCTCTTTCGACTCAATCTTTCCGCTAGATCTTCTGGCGAACCTCCTGCCGCCGATCATTCACGTACCATCTTGCTCGATACTAGCGTGATCATTGATGGGCGAATAGCTGATATTGCCCGCACCGGATTCCTAATGGGTTCATTGCTCATCCCTCGCTTTGTGCTGAATGAATTACAGTTTATCGCCGATTCACCCGATAGCCTGCGCCGCCAGCGTGGCCGGCGCGGCATGGAGGTGTTAGCGCAACTGCAAAAGAATGCCACCCTGCCGGTGCGGATTAGCGACATTGATGTCGAAGGTGTCCGAGAGGTGGATGACAAATTGGTCATCCTAGCCCGTCAACTGCGCGCTCCGATCTTGACCAACGATTACAACCTAAACCGCGTTGCAGAATTGCAAGGAGTCGCCGTACTGAATGTCAACGAATTGGCAAACGCCGTAAAGTCCATTCTTTTGCCGGGAGAAGCTCTGAACGTCAACATCATCCAAGAAGGGAAAGAACCCGGACAAGGGGTGGGCTATTTAGACGATGGCACAATGGTGGTGGTTGAAGATGGGCGTGACCATATTAACCGCAACGTTTTTGTCATCGTCACCAAAGTCCTTCAGACGGCTGCCGGGCGCATGATCTTTGCTCGACTGGCTGAGAAACACGAAATCGAAGAAATGAACCGCTGATGAGCAGCCGCGAATGGCTTTATGGGCGTAACGCGGTTTACGAAGCCTTGGCTGCTAAGCGGCGCGTTGCCTATCGCTTGCTGGTCGCCGAAACCGCTCAACCCAAAGGGCGACTAGCTGATCTTCTCCATCTCGCTCACCAAAGGGAACTTTCCATCGAGCGGGTCTCCAAAGCAACCTTGGCTTCCATTCACCCTTCTCATCAGGGCGTTGCCCTGCAAGTCGATTCTTATCCCTATGCAGACCTTGAAGACATCTTAATTGGTGCTGCTGAACGTTCATCGCCGCCCTTTCTGCTCATTTTAGATGTCCTCCAAGATCCTCAAAATGTCGGTAGTCTCCTGCGGACTGCCGAAGGGGTCGGCATTCACGGCGTGCTCTTGCCTTTCCGCGAAAGCGTAGCAATCACCCCTGCGGTAGTCAACGCCTCAGCCGGTGCCAGCGAACACCTGCGTATCGCCCGCAGTAACCTAGCACAAGCCATCCAGGAGCTAAAACAGCGCAATGTCTGGGTAGTCGGGCTTGAGGATACTCCTGAAGCTCAACCGATTGAAAAACTTGCATTCAAGGGTGGGTTAGCTTTAGTGGTTGGTGGAGAGGGCAGCGGCATGCGCCCACTGGTGCGCCGCTCTTGCGACCTGCTGGTGCGTCTGCCAATGAAAGGGAAAATCCATTCCTATAATGCAGCCGTAGCAGGTTCGATTGCCCTCTTTTTTGCTGCCTTAGCGCGGGGCGAGTTTTCTTCGTTACAGACTTAGGGAAACCCTTCCCCCAAACCGATTTGGTAGGGGTGAAGGACAGCAGATAAATTGTAATAAACGTGGTACTCACCGATCCAGGTCTCCTGCCATCGGATGTTCGCCATCCGAAACTGAAAGGTGAGGGTTTCATCCAACTTTGGATTGTTGGTGGTGATATACGCAATCCGCTCACTGTTGAGGACCTGTTCCGTATAGGCTGGATAACGATCATCTCGGGGAGTGTAGCGTAAATCAGGGTGATAGGGCAGGCGGGGTGAAAAGATCAGTTGTTCCTCACTGAGAAAGGCTAACGGATAGGCTACCCAATAATTGGTATAGCCGCGTGTTTCTCCTTTTTCCTGTAAAAATCGGATCAAATCTGCCATCGGCCGGTGATCGACAGCCGCAACCGGGTCAAACTGAGTGGTCAGCCCTGGTGGAGTACGCATGGCACATTCCACCACACCCCACAAATTAAAAACAACCAGCACGCTGATCAGCCCTATTTGATAGCGCAGGCTTGGGATATACCGCACCACCATTTCGCCTGCGATTATGGCAAGAACAACCCATAATGGGAGAAAATACCTGCCTGAAGGATCTCCACCAAAGGGTGTGAAAACAAAGGCAAGGCTGAAAGTGACCCCAATGCCAGTGATCACCCATTGTTGCAGGTTTGGTTTCTTGATGATCATCTCACGCACCCACCATCCCAGCAGGGCGAACCAAATTGCTATCGCGAAAGGCGCTAGGGGTAAGGCTAACCAACGGATTTCCCACGGCGGACGCAAACCCAAGAGCACCGTTCCACCAAAGAGCAAAAGGTTGATAAAATTTCTCAGCGCCTGCTCAAGCAGCCCGGCTTGCGAGGTCGCAATGGCAGAGCCAAACAATTCGCCGATCAAGCCATCCGTTCCCTCTCGCCAAGCAAACATCCACCAGGGCAAAGAACCCAAGAGAAAAGCCAGACAGCACACCCCCAAACCCAAGCCTGTTATCCTGCCCTCCAGAACCTTGCGATGCCGAAGACCGACTACACCCAGACTCAGCAGCATTGGCAGCGTATAAACGCCGGTCAAACCATTCACCCAGAACCCTAAACCGACCCAGAAGCCAAAATTGCCTAACCACCAAAAGGGAGGCTGGCGCCCATCTTCCAAACAGCACAACAATTTGAACCCAGAAATCAAAATCAGGTTGCCGATCAACAATGCCTCCCCATATCCCCCCAAGCTGACGGTGGTGTATAGGGTGACATTGACGGTCGGCACAGCCAGCAAAGCCGCCGTGTACCACTTGCCATTGGATGGCAAGAAGAGCAAAGAAGTCAGGCTTAGTGTAGAAAGAATCACCAACAGATAGAGAACAATCTGAACAGCCCGAATCACCCACACTTGAAAGCCAAACAGAGCAAAGCCTAGGGCTACGAAATAGGCATCCAAACTGCCCATATAAGCCTGTCCGTAGAAGAAAACCGGTCGCTCGCCATTCAACAAGATGTGACGCGCCATTAATGCTACAATTGCTTCGTCAGCGTTGAAGGGAAAGCGATCGGTAAGCAGCAAGATCGTCTTTAATCCTGCAGCGATACTCAAGCAAATGAACCCAACAAACTGTATCTTTCTCATGCAAATCGCGTTAAGGCTCTAGGAACAGCAAAATTGTAACCGAAGAAACCAACATGGAAAACCAACCCCAGCAAACGATTGTGCTGATGATATTCATTACCCTGGTTTCCATTGTGTATTTCTTGGGCTTGCCAACTGTCCCCTTCCACCCGGATGAGCAGACCTATCTTTTCATGAGCGGCGATGTCGAGCGCTTTTTTGCCAAACCCAGCCAACTCTTTTGGAATCCAGTTCAATCCCACGATCTACGCCAAAAATATCGCCTGCGGGATGCTCCGCTGAGCCGTTGGTTGATCGGCATTGGACGCCAAATCGCTCGCCTACCTGCCCCACAAGTCGATTGGGATTGGAGCAAAGATTGGCAAACCAATCGAGCGAATGGTGCCTTACCCGCTCCAGACCTGCTGTTGGTGGGGCGGTTGAGTGTCGCTGTTTTGTTCCCCTTCAGTCTATGGCTGATGTTCCAAATCGCCCAGTCGATCGGCGGTAACCTGAGCGGTTGGACGGCGACCATCCTGCTGGCAAGCCATGCGCTCGTCTTACTGCATACCCGTCGCGCCATGGCAGAGAGCGGCTTGCTTTTCTGTGTTTTACTAACCCTTTGGGCGCTGAATCGAGATACAGAACGTCCATACTGGCTGGCCCTCCCGGCGGCCTTGGCGTTCAACGCCAAACAATCTGTGGCACCGCTGGCAATGCTTTGTTGGGCGGTCGTCTGTTTCCCTCCAAGTGAGAAACAGCTATCTCCCAAACAACGACTCCGCCATGGATTCCTGTTTGGGCTGCTGTTTATTTTCGTGACTTTGATGCTCAACCCGGTCTTGTGGAGCAACCCTTGGCAGGCTGCGCTTGCAGCCTGGCAGGAAAGGACTGCCCTTGTCGATCAACAGGTGACAGCAATTCGGTCGGTCAGTCCAGAGTTGGTTTGGGAGAGCTACCCCCAACGGATGTTCGGCATCCTCGCTCACTTGTTTTTCACGCAACCGGCTACGGCTGATTTGATGAATTACGTCGCCGATACCCAAGCTGCTGACCGGGCCTATTTTGCCCAACCGCTCCATTCTCTCTTTCGCAACCTTTGGGGAGGAATAGTTTGGATTTTTCTAAGCTTGTTCGGTTTTATCCTAGCTCCGGTGAGGGCGCGCCGCCTTGCCCCAATGCAACGGCGCAGGGTGTGGTTGATGGTTGCTGCAACGTTCGTACAAGCAGTTGGCTTGGTGGGTATGATTCCGATTCCCTTCCAACGTTATGTCCTGCCACTCATTCCTTTTCAATGCCTGTGGGCAGCTAAAGGGGTCGAAGGATTGGTGCAGATCCCCATACTCCTTTTCGTATCCCATTTACGCAAGAATTAAGAGATGAAGTCCCATCGTCTGACGAAGGACTTCATCTCCATGTACCCATACGAAATGAATTAGGCTTTTTGGAGCAGAAATTCTAAACCAAGTTCCTTGACCTTAGCTTCCGTGGGTAAGCCGGTCTTGAGATCCCACCCCATAGCGGTATAGTAACTATCTAGAGCTTTTTCCAAATTAACCACCTGGCCCTGACCTCGGCCATCCGGTGCAGGCTCGGTCAGGAAGCGCTTCGGTAGGGTATCATCCTTGCGGTCAAAGCCAAGCCGCGCATTCACCAGCCTTTCCATGTTAATGACCCGCTCCGCGGCTTTCAAAAGCTCATCTTTGGTCACCTGTTTGCCAACCACCTCAGAGAGCAGCTTTGCCCAAGTGGAAGCTTTAATGGCTAAGGTAATCGAAGCAAACAAACACACCCCCAACAGATTGGTTGCCATCGAGAGTTCTTGGAAGGGTTTGATCCACGCCTTATTGCCATCTTCCAGGTAATCGATTTCACCAACGATCCCTAACTCCTCATCGCGATAACCAAAAGCGTCAATAGCCGAAGCGTATGGCCTTAGATGGTCGGCGCCACGCGCCGACGTGGCATGCACAACAGCTTCGCCTTTACTCGCCCGCACCTCGTCGGCTGCCATTTCCAGTCCCTTGACATGCATGGCAGCGTATTCGGCCTGCGCGCCCAAAGCTTCGGCAGCGCGCTTGACACCGAGAGCTAACAGTTCTCCTATGCCTTCTCGATGAGCAATCCGCTTGACACATTCGACCACAGCGTCCCCATTGCCCCAGCTCAACTCGATACCTTGCGTCTTATCCTTGTTCAGAATCCCGTTTTCATACCATTCCATTGCCGTCGCAATGACTTGACCAGTGGAAATAATATCTAACCCAAAATCGTTGGCAAGGTGATTGGCAGCCGCCACGGCATTTAGGTCGGTCACCAGACACTTGCTCCCAAAGGCAGCGATGGATTCATACTCTGGCCCACCACCTTCTATACCAGCATAGGGGCCTTCTTTGACCTTAGTGTATCGCCCACAATGGATGGCACAGTTGAAGCAAGCTTTCGGTGAAACATCTAAAATTTGGTGATAAGCCTGATAAGTTAATTTATCTTGTGATTCGGGGAAAGTCGTCCGTTGCCAGTTCTTGGTCGGCAGGATGCCTAAGGCATTAATCGCATCGTAGAAGGAAGGTGTTCCATAGGGGCGAAGCTCATCACGCACAAAAATTTCCTGGAACATCTCCTCTTTGGCATCCTTAGCAACTCCTTTCAGGGCTGCCTGATCGGCGGTGGACAGTCGCTTGGTGCCTCGTACAGCAATCGCCTTAAGATTCTTACTCCCCATCACAGCTCCAGGGCCACCGCGTCCAAAGGCGCGATATTTTTCGTTCATAATGCTGGCAAACAGGACACCCTTTTCGCCAGCTACCCCTATGGAGGCAATCGAAAGATTACTCAAGCCAAGCTTTTCTCGCAGGGTATCTTCGGTCTCGGTAACCGTCATTCCCCAAAGCATCGAAGCGTCTTGAATTTCAACCTTGTCGTTATCGATCACAATCGAAACCGGGCATTCTGCCCGCCCCGTCACAACCAACATATCCCAGCCAGCCCGCTTCAGGGTTGGCGCAAAATCGCCACCGCCATTGGAAACACCAATCGTCTTGGTTGCAGGCGACCAAAACGCCACTACGCAACGACCACTACAGGGCGCCAAGGTACCCGTCAGCGGTCCGGTAGCAAAAATCAAAGGCTGAACCGGGTCAAGAACATCTTTTTCAGGATAAATGAGGTCATTCAAAAGCCGAATGGCAACGCCTTCGCCGCCAATGAATTGGGCGAACCACTCTTCGGGGATCGATTGCGCCTCGATTTGCTTGGTGGAGAGATTAACAAACAACATTTTCCCCATGTAACCTTTCATAGTAGCCTCCTATCTAGATAGAATATATCAATATTTTATTGATTTTCAAAGTTTATGTATGATGATATTATGACATCTGTGAAAAACCAAAAAGTGCCTTACGTATGCTCTCAAAAAGATAGAAATCATATTTTGGGCAAAACCACCTCCTCAACCCGCATTTATGTTATAATGATATAATCATTGGTCAAGAGAGGCAGATAGGATGACAACCCTCCGAATTAATCGACACTCCCCGGTTCCCTATTACCGTCAGATCGAAGAGTGGATTCGCAACCGCATTCGCAACGGTGAACTACAGCCAGGAGACGCCATCGAAAACGAAATCGCGCTTGCTCAAACTTTGGGAGTCAGCCGCATTACCGTGCGTCAAGCCCTAGATAACCTTGCCAGCCAAGGTTATCTCATCCGCAAACGCGCTCTAGGCACCTTTGTTGCCGAGCCGCGCAAATCTTTCGTTCTCACCCGACCTTACTTGCGTAGTCTAACCGAAGAGATGGCTGAGGAGGGCTTGACGCTTACCTCAAAAACATTGGAGCAAAAAGTGATTACACCAAATGAAGAGATTCGGCGACAGCTCAATCTCGCAGAAGGTGAAACTGTCATCCTAATCCGCCGTTTGCGCTCCGCCGATGGAACCCCCTTATGTGTGGAAACCTGCTACCACCCTTATCACGCTTTCCCAAGCCTGGCTGAGATTGATCTCACCAATCAATCCATCTATGAAATTTTGGAGCGGGAGTATCAGCGGCGCCCCGTCACAGCAAAAGACACGCTGGTTGCGGATACGGCTACGGGCCTTGTGGCGCATTGGCTGCAAGTAGAGAGTGGCGCAGCAGTGATGCGCATCCTACGCCTTGCTTACGACGCTCAACAAATTCCTATCGAGGTCACCCAAACCGTATTCCGCGCCGATCGACATCAAATCGTAATCGAATATCAAGAATAGAAAGGATACTTATGGACATCGCGAAAATCCAACAAGAGCTACAGGCAGCTCTCAAACCTTATCGAGATGAAGTGCCAAGTTTTCAGAGTTTGCCCAAAGAAGGGTTGAGTCGCTCTGACATTGTCGATATGATCGCCGAACTCTCCCAAAGGGAAGCGCCTCGTTGGCAGAGCGGCAAGGTCTCCGGGGCTGTTTACCACGGCGACCCCAGCCATATTGAATTTCAAAACACCGTTTATAACCTGCAATCCCAAGCCAATCCGCTACACATGGATATCTGGCCAAGCATCACCAAGTTCGAAGCTGAGATCGTCTCGATGACTGCCCACATGCTGGGTGCCGACCAAACCGATGATGAAATCGTCGGGACGGTTTCTTCCGGCGGCACCGAGAGCATTCTCCTTGCCATGAAAACATATCGCGATTGGGCGCGAGCAACGAAAAATATTACCGAGCCGGAGATCGTGGCTCCTTCAACTGCCCATGTCGCTTTTGAGAAAGCGGCGCAATACTTCGGCATGAAACTGATTCGCGTCCCGGTTGGGGAGGATTTCCGCGCCGACGTTCAAGCGATGGAAGCAGCCCTCACGCCGAATACGGTTGTGATGGTAGGCTCTGCGCCGCCCTTCCCACATGGCATTGTCGATCCGATTGAGGAACTTTCGGAGATCGCTCGTCAGCGCAGCATTGGCTTCCACACCGACGCTTGTTTGGGCGGCTTCTTGTTGCCGTGGGCAGAAAAGTTAGGCTATCCTGTGCCAAAGTTCGACTTCCGCCTGCCTGGTGTCACTTCGATGTCTTGTGATACCCACAAATACGGTTATGCTGCTAAAGGAACCTCGGTGGTGCTCTATCGCGGCCGCGAGTTGCGCCATTATCAGTATTACGTCAGCACTGATTGGTGTGGTGGGATCTATCTCTCTCCGACCCTAACCGGCAGTCGCCCCGGAGGGTTATCGGCCGCAGCTTGGGCAGCCTTGGTCTCGATGGGCGAAAGCGGTTATCTCGAAGCAGCTCGGCGGATTTTAAAGAGTGCCGAGACGATTAAGAAGGGAATTGCTGCCATCCCAGAGTTGCGTCTGCTCGGCGATCCTCTGTTCGTGATCGCTTTTACCTCCGACCCTTTGGACATCTATGCCATCTCAGATGTGATGAGCAAAGCTGGGTGGAATTTGAACGGTTTGCAAAACCCGCCCGCAGTACATCTAGCCGTTACCATCCGTCATACCCAAGAAGGGGTTGCGGAACGCTTCCTGTCCGACCTACAACAAGCGGTGGAAACCGTCAAGAGCCATCCTGAACTGCAAGGCAGCATGACACCCGTCTATGGCATGACAGCCAACGTCGTTCTACGTGGAGCAGTAGACCAATTTCTACGGAGCTTACTGGACACGGTGTTCGAGCCATAAGCAAAACTCATAAAAATCTTATCCAAAATTCTTGACGATTCGGGCAACCCTTGATAAACTTTTCCTTCGCACAAGGGCAGTTAACCTTGCCCGAAAGCAAGCAGTCTGGTATAATGCTTTACGCTTTACACAGGGTATGCCGACGTAGCTCAATCGGCAGAGCAGCCGCCTTGTAAGTGGCAGGTCATGGGTTCGATTCCCATCGTCGGCTTCCCAGTTAAATGAATGGGCGGTTACCCAAGTGGCCAACGGGGACTGACTGTAAATCAGTTGGCAGAAGCCTTCGGAGGTTCGAATCCTTCACCGCCCACTTGGCTCTTTGCAGAAGGCGTGTTTGGTCGCAGGGAATGCGCACAAACCTCGCTTCTTGCGCGGTACGGCAACGTCAAGCCCTCATAGCTCAGTCGGTAGAGCACGTTCTTGGTAAGAACGGGGTCATGGGTTCAAGTCCCATTGAGGGCTCTTTGCAAGAGCCATGAAGCGCAACCTTAAAGAAATTATCAAGTAAGGAGAAGAAACCGCATGGCAAAGCAAAAGTACGAACGGACGAAGCCGCACATGAACGTAGGGACGATGGGACACATCGACCACGGCAAGACGACCCTGACGGCGGCGATTACAAAATATTGTTCCATGCTTGGGAAAGGCGAATTTCGCCCGTTTGAT
>QEXX01000075.1 GCA_003130835.1 Anaerolineae bacterium
GGCTGACAGATCACTCGAAAGCGCAGAAACTCTCTCAGTCCCCAATCTCCAAATGACCAACGGTTGATCGGTTTACCTGTCTCATCAATGGCAATGGCATCCCCGAAAACCATCCCCAATGTAGGGTCTTGTTGGAAGGTTTGCACGGCATGAGCAATTGCACCGGGTAGATAAAGGTCATCCGAATTGAGCCAAGCGACGATCTCCCCTTTTGCCCTGCGCAACCCCTTGTTGATGGCTTCAGCCTGCCCGTGATCGCTTTCGGAGATCCAATAGGCTAAGTAGGATTGATATTTTTGAATAATGGCTTGGCTGCCGTCGGTCGAAGCCCCATCGATGATCAGGTACTCCAAATCGAACAACTCACCAAGAGAAGGTTGATGGATAACGGATTGGATTGTTTCTTCTAGGAAAGCAGATTGATTGTAAGATGGTGTGATAATACTAACCAGTGGACGAGGTGACATCTTATTGCAATGGATGACGTAAGTCGAAAATTAGGTAACCATTTCCTTCTGCAATTAGGGGATATTTCTCATAAAGCGCATTTTTCAAGTCTTTCTGTGCCTCAAACTGATTGAGGGCAGTCACCAAGAAGTAATCCATCCCCTCCAGACGATTTGTAAAAGCGGTTTCAAAATCCTTTTCGCGACCCCGCAAGGCAGCCAAGTCTTGCTCGCCACTGGTCTGCCAAAGGGTCACCTTGCGCCAGCCATAATACATCAGCGGATAGCCATAGCTCTGGGTCAGGGCTATAATCCGTCCCTCGGCCGGCAATAATGCGCCGATTTTTGCCCAATACTGCGGTGCAGCCCGATTGTCTTCCGCTCGGGCGGTTGTGATGCTAACCCAAGCTGGATAGACCACGAGCAAGAGAATCCAAAACGCCAGACTCAGACGCCAAAATCCTTGGATGCTCCTCAGCCGCTCGATCAAAATTTCTGCCGCAGGTGCTAACGAAAGCGCCAAAACCGGCACAAGCTGGATGGAATAGTAGCTGTGCGTGTACATCTGGTAGGGAAGGGTTAATCCGTAAAGGAAATAACCAATCCACCACCCTAATAAGAGCGGACGTAAGCGCGGGGAGGCCAGCCAGATACCCAGCAATCCCAATACAATCGAAGAGAATCCCACCAAATCGCTGAGAAAGGACAGCCAACGCACGTAGAACGCCGGCTCTTTAAGAAGGTAAGTGAGCGAGGCTGTCCAATTGCTAAAATAGGTGAGAATATTCCCTTGTCGATTGGAGAAATAATAAGCAAACGGAATGGCGACCATCACCAAAGCCATTCCCCATATCTGGGGGTTTAGAATCGCTCGTTTGAGTGAATAACGAGCAAGCACAATCAAGAGCGCAGCGATACCGACCATATAACCTGCAACGGGTTTGGTCAACACAGCCATTGCGGCTGCAATTGCGGAAAAGAACCCCCATTGCCACGTAGGGGTTTCCTGCCAGCGAATGAGAGCATAGGCAGCAATAACGATCCACATGGTCATCCCCGGATCGGGTTGGAAAACCCGACTGCCCTGCACGGCAAAGGGTAGGAGCAGCATATATCCCATCGAAAATAGGGCAGAGGCAGGGGGGAATAACCGCCTGGCAAGGAGGTAGAGGAAAAACGATCCTATAAGCCAAAATAGGATACTATAAGCACGCCCTACCCAGATTTGTTCGCTACCGAGAAGACGATAGGTATAGGCTGCGAGGGTCTCTAAGATCGGGGCTTCAAAACGCCCAGTGGAACGGGCAATGGAGATTGCCAATTCTCGTTGGTTTGGATCTGCATCGGGTAGGATTTGATAATAAATGCTGCGGGCGATGATCGCACCGCGCAACTGGCGGGAGGGATGGTAGTCTAGTGGCGGATCGGTGAGATCGTAAAAACGCAGCAAAGCCCCCATTAAGAGCATTAGGAAAACAAGCCAGACAGAAGAGAAGAAAGTCTGTTGAGTTTTTGTCATCGAATGATTCAATCCTCGGAAACGAGATAAATGGTTGCAATTGGATCTTGCACCAATACCGCAAATCGGGTCATCAATTTTTGCAAAAGCGCATTTGGTTTTAAGTAATGAAAAACAACCAGATAAACTGGCCTACTGATGGGCTGGATCTGGCTATTGGCAAGTGTCGTAAAATGCCAACCAGTTTCTCCTCTCCATAAATACATTGTTGAAAGGGAATTACTATAAAATTGCCCATCTTCTAGGGTTTGAAGGGTCTGGATGACCTGTGATTCGTGCCAACGCCGATTGGCTACACCTAGCCCTTGCTTATGAATTCGTTCCAGCCGAGTTAATCCCTCATTCACGTAATAAAAGAGCAGCCACACACCCATGGCAATCACCATGATTTTTATCAGTGATTTCCGGCTCCGCCAAAAGAAGTCCAGTAACATCGATCCGATAACAATCACGGATAGTTGCGTAGGGATGAGCATTCGCTCTGTGAAACCGATCATTGGATCGAAAAACAATTTACTCAGAATGACAAAGGGAACGTAAAGAATGCCAAATAGAATATAAAGGGGAACTAAAGGGATAGGATGAAGAATTTGAAAGGGTGAAATCTTTCTTTTCTTTGCTTCGTAGAACCACCAAACTAGGATCAAAACGAGAAATCCCCCTCCACAGATCACGAACCATTTTTCTCGTCCATAAACGACTCTACCCGGCAATAACCATCCCACTAAGGTTTGAATGATAGAAAGCCAGTTCTTCATTCCTAACGGGTTAAATGTCAGTTGACGGTTCAGGAATTGATTCTCGATTTGGAAATTTCTTAATGTCCAGAATAACATGGGCAGCACGGGAATCACCATCGTTAACCCAAGGTTTAACAACGTTTGCTTCCAGCCCCCTTGTCGGATCAGAGCTAAGATGCAAATCAATGCGACGATCGCCACAATTCCGATGTAACGAGTCAGCCAAGCGATAGTCAAACAAACTAGAGCACAGACCAAGGAGAACCGCCGACTGGTTTTGTAAAAAACGTCGACCAACAAAAATCCACCTAAGGTCATGGATAGAAAGAGGGGTTCGCTCAATGCCCAAGCATGACGCTCTAATAAAGCAGCCGAGAAAAGGGTTAAGAGGCTGGCAAATAGACTGCTCCAAGGGGAATGAGTGACACGCAAGACGGTCATTCCTACCAAGAGAATCGTCAAGCTGAACAGCAAGGCATGCAAATAACGAATGATCCCATAAGCATCCAAACCAAACCATTCAAAGCTCGCCAAAACAACCGAAAAGGCGGGCGGATAATGGGTAAGAGGAATGAGAGAATTGCCTGGCCCAGGATAAGCCAAGATGCCCTTGTGGGCAAAATTGCGTGCTGCACCAATGTATTGATAGGAATCAGACACCCAACCAGCTCCCCACACCGTGGCATAGAGCACCATCCAAAAGCCGACCACTGCGAGGGTACATAACCCACCTGCGAAGAGAATCTGGAGAGAACGACGATTACGAAGTGATTCCTGCATTGCAGTCAACCTCGCTTCTAACCAAAGAGCTGATCAAAGTTCACCTTGGGGAAGACTTGTAATTTTCCACCGATGGTAGCATCCAAAACTTGCCTACCGGCTCTTTCGAAGGCTTCTTTTGCCATTCGGTAGGCACGCTCCGAGGTCTCCAAGTCCGGCAGTTGCCAACGAAAGCCTTTGCCGAAGTAATTGGCGTGAAAGTGATCCCGGTCTTCCCCTTGAGAGACAACAGTCGTGTTTGGCTTGCCCTGGGTTGAGAAATTGTGATCGACGCCAATGAGGATCACTTGCTGAAAACCCATAAAGAACGCAAGCTGTAAAGCCACATATGTCACCGTGGCTCCTTCCCACAATCGGCCGCGCACATCGGTGGCAAATTTTGGGCCGCTATAGGTGGTGTGGAGGAAGATCGTCTGCTCATCTGGCGGGCTGGTGAAAAAGCGTCGCGAACGCCATGAGAGAAATTTCGGCATCGGAAGCGCTAAAATATCCGCCAGACATTGTTCAATAACCAAATCATTGACCGCTACATAGTAGGTGGTGCTAAAACCGATCGAATCGAAGGCGAGGTAGATGCGATTCATGCCAAAAGTAATCTCACCATTCAGTTTGGTCAGATCTGTTTGCTTTAGGCTTGGCCCATTACCGATGATAAAGCAACGTTGCCCGCGGTGACATTGACGATAATGTTCCAAGACGCGCTTGCTCTGTCGCCGCCAAGGATGAAGGGTCGCTGCGGGATATTGGGCTGCGCGTAAGATGGCATATCGCGCCTGACTCACTGGACGCCAGATTGCCGGAGGGAAGAAACGTTTGATTAAGGGTGCGTAGGTGCCCATCTATTCTGTGCTCAAGCGGGCAGTTGCACCCCCGTCAACAATGAGGGCTTGCCCGGTCATAAACGAGGATTGGGTCTCATCGGCAAGAAAGTAAATTGCGTGAGCGATTTCTTCGGGTTTGCCGATGCGGCCATTGACCGTTTTACGGGCTAAATTGTCCAACCGTTCTAAGATATCGCCTCCGGATACATGCCCGCGCCCTAAGCCCGCCCGCAACATGGGCGTATCTACCGCACCGGGCAAGACCGCATTGGCGCGAATGTTGTCCCGAGCAAATTCAATTGCAATGGCTCGCGTCAAAGCCAACAGTCCCCCCTTGCTGGCTGCATAGGCAGCGATGTTGGCTGAGGTTGCCACCGCATGAACCGATGAAACGTTGACAATCGCTCCTCCGCCGGCGGCTTTCAATAAGGGGTACGCCAGCTTAACTCCCAGAAACACCGAAGTCAGGTTAGACGCGAGAACCAGATTCCATTCCTCGATGGTTGTTTCCAACATTGGTTTTGCAATTTGAACAGCGGCGTTATTGACCAAAGCGTGTAAGTAGGGTGTGATCTCTTGGGTAGCCGCAAAGATAGCCTGCAGGTTTTCGCTAATCGAAATATCTGCTTGGATAAACGCGCCACCAGATGGAAAATCCTCCCCAAAGGGAGCGCGATCGACGCCAATCACTTTCCAGCCCATTTGCGCAAAATGACGAACAGTTGCTCGTCCAATCCCCCCTGCAGCACCGGTGATTAGAACAACCCGTGAGGATAATAGCTCAGGTTTTTCCATTCGGATTCCTTCCTTAGTCGAGTACTGATGATAACGGATATTGCCACAATTTACGAGTCAATCCTGATACTGAGATTAGGGATAGGGGATTTTGAGGCTCTCCAATAGGCTGATCGATTGCCTTTCGGTTGACAAGCTGAATCGTCGCCAACAATGCGTGTATCGAGACAGAATGTTACAGTGGCTAGGAGTGCACTACTTTTTTTCGCAAAAATGCTGATAGCGTTCTTCCAAATCCTCACAAGCAATTCCAAGACCCTGCAATAAGTTGCGCAGAGTATTGCGATGCACGCGTTCCCAAGCGCTGGGGCTAGAATTGGCATTGTGCGGCGCAAGCATCACCTGATCCATCTTGAGCAATGGCGAATTGGGCGGTAACGGCTCCTGTTCAAAGACATCCAAAGCAGCGCCGCCGATCTGTCCGTTCTGAAGGGCATGGATGAGGGCTTGTTCATCCACCACAGCTCCACGGGCAGCGTTGATCAGCACGGCGTTTGGTTTCATTAGTCTCAACGTTTGCTCGTTGATCAGGTGATAACTAGTGGGATTGAGATCGCAGTTTAAGCTCACAAAGTCAGAGCGCTGCAACAAATCCACTAGGCTGGTCATTTCAACTTGATTTTCGACGATGAAATCGGGGGCAATTTCGACAATATCGTTTCCTAAAATGTGCATTCCAAAGGCGCGCGCCCGGCGGATGACGGCTTTGCCGATGTTGCCCACGCCCACCACCCCAAGCGTGCATTCACTCAGGGAACGACCCGGAATCTTCTCCCAATGTCCGGCTTTCATCGCCCGATCCATCCAGGGTTGACGGCGGGCAAACGCCAGCATATATCCCAATACCGTATCTGCCACCGGCAAGGTAAAGGCATTCGGAGTACGGTAAACTTGAATGCCTAACCGTGCCGCTGCTTGATGGTCGATCGAATCCACACCCGAGCCCCATTTGGAAATTACCTTCAAGCGTGGAGCGCAAGCCTCCAGTACCCGCGCCGTATAGCGGTCATCGCCGCAGATGGTGCCGTCATATTGAGCGGCGTAAGCCAGCAATTCCTCTTCGGATAGTCGCTCTTCGACCGCAGCCGCGAGAACGTCAATCCCATAGCTTTCTAACAACGGTTGAAAGTGATGGCGGCGTGGCAGCATATAAGGAGCCGAAAAAAGCACCACAAATGTCATAAAGCATCCTTTACTTTGGGGTATTTCTCTGAGCAAGAAAGTCCACAATAGCAAAGTCTAGTTCATCATCGATATCCCAAGCCTCAGTCGGATCGATTTCAAACATCAGCGGTCGGTCTCCAAGGCGATTGCGCCGCCGCAATAGGGTCTCCGCTGTAAAGAGATAGATACAAGAGTTTTCCTCATAAACGGGTGGCAAGTCTTGCGTTTGCAACAGAATCGCAGGGTTGTGATTTAACGCCCGTCCAAGCTGATCATATAAGCGGGTTTGCAAGCGCGTGACCGAAAAGAGGGAATCGTAAGCGGGATAATTGTGCAGAAATGTATCAATCGCCCGCGAAATGGTTTCAGCTTTCAGCAAAGGGTTGGTACTGTGAGTTTGCAAGTAGTAGTCGGCTTTTACCTGAGACACATCATAAGCTAAGATTTCGTTCATCGGTACCCGATCACCCCGTAGGGCTTCAGGACGATCAATGCAGCGCACTTCTGGGAAATAGAGTTGCAAGTCTTCGATAATCACGGAGCTGTCAGTATCAACTACAATTTCCGTAATTTCCGGACAGCGCTGAAGTGTTTCTAAAATATGATGAAACAAGGGCTTGCCGGCGAGTGGGCGATAATTCTTGCCGGGCACTCGCTGGGAGTGATGCCGCATGGGCACCAGGGCGGCGATTTTGGGTGTCGAACTTGAGGTCTTGACTTCGCTGGTCATCGGTTCAGGCATCATTATACCGAATCGGCTCAATATTGCGACTGTTCGCATGGGGCATCTTTCCCCGAAATTGGCGCGGATAGTAAAAGGTCTGGCGCAGTTGCCAAGTGAGCGGGCCTGCCTGACGATAGCCGCGGTAGGTGCCCCAAAACTGCATGCATCGAAACCAAAGAATATTGCGCCAATGGCGGCTGAGTGCCCGCTCTTGGTACGCATGCCATAGATCGGTGGTGATATTGCTCAAGGTCAAACGAAGAAAATCCATTATGGAGAATCTCTCTTGGGGAAAAATGCGCTTAAACGCCATGGCTTCGCGACGGTAGCGATTATAAACCGCCTGCGGGGTCTCTTGATGAACGTGTATAATCTCCGCTTCAGCGATGTAAGCAATCCGATAACCTTGTTCGAGTGCCCACTTCGCCCAAGCAATATCTTCTAAACCACTTAGCGTTTCATCGTAGGGGTGGTTTTGCCATAAGGCTCGCCGGATGGCTGCGTTTGCATTATTACAAAAGGGATGACTTTGATGGAGATTACTTTGCTCGCCGTACCATTGGTAAAAAATTTGTTTCTCGGAGAAGAAGCTTTGTTCATTCCCGCGTTGTTTTCCATAGGTTAGCGCAATCCTTTCGTCCTCAAAGGGAGCGAGTAACCTTTCCAGCCAATCCGGATAGACCGGATACACATGCGCGCTGGCAATGACGATCAATTCCTGGCTGGCTTTTTGAATTCCCAAGTTGAGCGAACGTCCAAAGGTAAACTCCTGCGGTTCGATATGCACGATGTGCGCTCCAAAGCTTCGAGCAAGCTCAACCGTCCGATCGCTTGAGCCAGAGTCGACCAAAATGATCTCAGCCGGCTGCCGTGTTTGGTGGCCGATGCCCTCGAACAATCGTCCAAGATGCTTTTCTTCGTTGTAAGCTCGGATGACCACCGAGCAGGGTGCGATGCTAGGAAGAGGCAAGGTTGCTAATCAAACTCCCGATCAGAGCACACAGAATACACAAAGAAATCAGCAGAGCGATGATGCCGAAGATCAACATAAAGTTCGAGCCAACGGCGCGTTGTTCCAAAACTGCTTCTTGAGGATTTTCAGGATTGTAATACGCTCTCACTTGTGCACCCACCGGGTAGCGCGCGATTTGCTCCTGAGCTTTTTTGGGTGAGGCATAGCCTCGTTTGGCGCCAAAGGTCAGTTTATCCCCTCGATAAGTCATTTCTCCGACCTGATACGTATATTCCACATGCGGAAAATAGGATCGTCGGATGTCACCCTCTTCATCGAGACTACTGCTCTCCCGCACTTCGGAGAGCACAATCTGGGCTGCCACCGTTGGCCAATTTTGACTGGCTTCCGCTTTTTGGCGTTGCTTGCGGCTGGTGATGATTAACCAAATTCCCAGCACGCCGAAGACCAAGACGAAGCCTCCCCCACACAAAAGAGCAAATAAGGTTGAGAAATTATCGCTATTCATCCGTTCTCGCTTTCTTGGGTTAAAGATTGATCAGACGCAGATCGGATCGTTCCGCCACCTCATTCGTCTGGGGAGCAACATGCTGGTTCTTTTCAAACCATCGAACGAGGGAGCTAGGCGTTGGGGCTATCATTTCATCTTATAGAAATGATACTCCGAATCATAGAATATTGTGCAGCCTGCTCACCAATTTTCATCTTTTTCGTAGCCTAATTCCACAAGAATGCCGGGACAATATTCCTTGAATAATTCTTTATGGCGTGGGGTGAAAGCTTGCCGCCATCCTCCCGCGCCGCCTTTGCGAAAGGTAGGAGAACGTTGCGGTTGGATGTGACTCTCCAACACCCGCAGAGCGTCTTCTACGGTGTGAGACAAGCGGAATCCCCGCCCAAGAGCCTGTTCGAGAATTTGCTGTAGAACCGCTGGACGATTTTCAAAGAACGCCTCATAGCGGATGGTCAGGACATTCGGTTCCTTGCACCATTCTAAATAGGGCTTCAAACGCTCGGCAAGGCTTGGCAAAGGGGGCTGGGCATGGGCAACCCCGCTGATGGTGGCTGCCAAACGTTCCTCGAAGGTTGACAATTCGTGCGCAAAGAGATGATGATGGGCATGACGCGGTTCCATTTCGGTGACATAATGCACATGCGAGATAGCCACATCGCGCGGATCACGGAGGATAAAATAAGTGGCATAGAGGGGCGATGAGAGCAGTTTCACTGCTTCTGGAAAAGCATGGACATGCCCATAACCAATATCGCCCGGCAGAAACCGTTTCAGATCAGCGATGATCTCGACCTCAGAGCGCAAGCGGCCAGCATCCCCTTCGTACATCACCACGGCTGCTAAACCACTGTCCACAGCCGGACCGATCTCCGCAAAAGCCTGCAGGACTTGGGTCAGCAAATGGGTACCGCTTTTAGGGAACGAATTTGCAAACAAGATAGGTATCCCCTGTAGAGAAAATCGTCTATAGCGAATCTGCTGGCGCAAGCGGCGCAAAAACCGCCGTACCAGACGTGCTTGCATCATCCAAGCCGGTTGATGAAGAGAGCGCCCAAGTTTTTTACTCATGAGTCCACTGCAAAATGGGTATGGGACCACAAAGTCACAAAGACACAAAGCCACGAAGTTTTCATTATTACATTGTCTTAGCGCCTTTGTGTCTTCGTGGTGAACAGGCTTTTTTCAGTAGAGTCACTCATATCTATAACTTTCCCTCCTGTTCAAGCATCTTAGCTTGCTGGCGTGCCTCCTGCATAACTTGGGGAGGGATCATCTTCAAGGCAAAATAAATTCCTAGAGGAGTAATCACGAGATCGTCCAAATAACCCAAGATTGGGATAAAATCCGGAATTAAGTCAATCGGGCTAAAGGTGTGGGCAACCACTAAGGCGGTGAAAATCTTGGCATAACGCGGACAACGGGGATGACGATAAGCGAGATAAAGCGCAAAGGCTTCCCGCTTGAGCTGAGAGATTTTGTGCCTGAGGGTTTCCAGCATTCTGATCCTAAGGCAAAGCCTTTCTGCCAAAGGCAAATTATAGCCTAAGACAGGGTAACACGAAGATAGGGAAACTGCCCTATCCCTCCAGCGTAGCTTTACAGTAGGAATTGTGCTCGCAGATCAGGCCCGCTCTGATCCTGAAGATTTCCACGCCACGTAAAGTTTGCGGTTCTCCTCGTGCATCCCACCCCTCGAGTCGCCAACAAGCCACACAGCGAATCACATTCCGAAGGATTGGCAGCATTGGCTGCAACGAAAATCTCCCCTTGAACTTCCTATGCCTTCACCCAAAAGCTGCGTGCTTGATTGTTGTAGTCGATAGGCAATAGCTGGCTCAGGTCGGTCACGGGTAAGCCTGACACATCAGTCGGGTAGCCCTGAAATCACAAAGTCCGACGGTGCGCCGCACGGACTACCCTTCCACCCTGCTGTCAAGCTCTTGAACCTGCCAATTTTCGTTCACCCACAAACCGATGATTTCCATCTGAGGGTATTGTTGACGCAGGAATTCTAAAGCCTTGAGAATGTGCTCTCTTTGAATTTCAGGTGGATTTGGATTGCCGGCGCAATCGTGATGCCCGACAACTGCCATCCCACAGGAACGATGCGCATTCACCGAGATCGCTACTTTCTTCAGGATAGACTCAACGAGGGTTTCAGGAGCTTGCTCGGCAATGACCTTGTTAACCCCTGCTTCCGTGATGGTATCCACATACATAGCCCCAAACCGCTCTTGGAGATAGCGGTTTACGGGCAATTGGATGCGGCCATCTATGCAACTAACCACCGTACAAAACCTATCGCTTGACTGCATGGCTCAATCCTCTTCAGAATGGGCATTGATTCCAGAGAACACTGCTGCTATTTTACCAGTTGTGATCTTTTTCATACCCCAAACGGATCAAAAGATCGCCAGCCACGGCTTTGAAGGCGGCCTTGTTCGCCTCGCTGAAGTATTCCCGCCAGTTGCCCGGTTGAGCTTTGCGAAAGGTGCCCGACCGTTTGGGGACAATGGCTTGTTCCAATACTATCAAGGCTTGTTCCTGCTCAACCCGCTGTTCAAAGCCGCGTTCGTGCAGATAATCTAAAATGCGCAGCAGGGCCGCGCGGCGGTTCAAGATCAACTCCTCGAAGCGCAAACACAACACTCCTGGCGTCTCCAACCAGCCGAGATAATCCAGGTACTTTTGGCGCACTCCGGTCAGGCGCGCTTCGGGGTCATCCACGCCGTAGATGGCGGCGTTCAAGCGCTGTTCCATATTCTCCAAGCGTTGGGTGTAATATGCGTGCATTCCGTGGCTGCGGTGAATCTGCGTGGCATAAAAGACGTGCGAGACCAACATATCGCGCGGATCGCGATAAACAAAAATGGTGGCATATTGCGGTTGGGTGAGCAGGGAGAGGAACGGCTCGCGGGCTTGGACGTAGCCATAAGCGATATCTCCCGAGCGCAAGCGTTTCAAGTTACGCAGGGTTTCGGCATCATCCAGTTTGCGGTTGTCTTCAGCGCGATTGACCGGCGGAAAACCCGGATTGACAAAGGGTCCGAGGCGCGTCAAGCCCTGCAACACCTGAATGATCAAGTGCGACCCCGATTTGGGCATGGCGTTGCCCAGCACAGCCGGCAAGCTGGCTTGGTAATCAAAACCCCAGCGCAAGCCGGCCTGCCAACGACGAAGACGCCAACGCAGGTGTTTGAGGAGAACTTTGATGGATAAAAAGAACGGAGCAGTCATCTTAAGAGTCCTTCTATTCAAGGATCGGTGTCATTGGTTATTTGAAATTTCCTTGACCAACTCCAGCCACTTTGGCACGTTTTGAACACTCGCCCATGGTCTCTATTCCCTTCTGGGGGCTGTATTTACGGGGGAACGGGCAAAAGAAACCAGTCCCTTTTCGTGGAAGAGGGAGACAACCTCCCAAACCGATTGAAAAGAAATCTCCAGTTCTTGGGCAATCTCCGATATTGTATGCTCGCCATCGCAGCGTTCCATGATCTCAAACAAGCGCAAACTCCCTTCGGGATTGACCCGGTAATCAATCCAAATACCGTAGCCGGAGAGAAAGACCTCGCCCTTGAAATGATTGACGATATATTGGTCGCGCTCCCAGGCTTGCAATAAGCCCAGCACAACATCGCGGGAAGCTTCCAGCCGCGCTTGGGTGACGATCTGTGGTGTATCCAAGCTGGAGTGATACTCGCGATAAGGCTGCGGTGGGTAAGAAGGCTTTTCCACCCGCGAAAGCGAGAGCATGGGCACGCGCACACCGGGAGCGTTGAACTGACGTTCGTCGTTGGGCACGATCTTACGATAAGGACCGCTATAACCGGCCGGGTCTAATCCCTTGAAAGCGCTTGCCAAACAGCGGTCAACGCGGCTCTTGGGCTGAAAGGAAAACTGCAGAGCGTGTGGGCTATCGTTGCCCAGCATTTCCAGAAACAAGCCACCAACCATCTTGGGGATCAAAGCCTCGTTGTGGCTCAAGTAAGCCACCGAACCGATCGTTTCCGGCACAATCAAGAAGCGATAGGTATAATAGGGCTTCGGTTGAGCCAGTAGGTGACGCATGACCTCCAAACCGACCACCACGCCGGTCAAATCGTCGTTGACCATGGCCGGATGACACAGGTGGGCGACCAGCACAAAGGTTTGCTCGCTCTCACCGGGCAGGATGACTTCGCCGACTTTCAGGGTACCC
>QEXX01000076.1 GCA_003130835.1 Anaerolineae bacterium
AACGACATATCCGTTATCGGACTATCAGGAGTGGTTAATCGCCTTAGAGGGGTATGACGCCCCTGCGATGAAACGCCCTTACACTCGCCCCGAAATACGTTGGGGTGAAGAACTTTACCCGTTGCGCAGCCGTTTAGCCAAGTTGGAGACGCTGTGCGATCAACTCTCCGCGCAGGAATTGCAAAATCAGCTTAAGGTCGTCTTGGCCGCCAAACCCGATCACCCGCTGGTCGCCATAACCCATCTTCAAAGCTTGCTCCTTAGCTATCGAGGCGGATTTCTCCCTCTGCCAGCCCTTCGGCAGTTAGTGGAGCACTACCAGCGGACATTTCCAAATTGCTTGTATATCGGATACGTAGCCGTCGAAGTTTACTTAGAAAATGGCGAAAACGAGCAAGCGGTGGTATGCCTACACAACCTTGCTGCCCGCGATTTGACCGCCCAAGTTGCGCTCCGTCTATGGCAACCCGGTCATCCCTTTTTGGATATTTGGCCCGAAAAGCTTGAAAAAACTCTGGCCATCCCTGTCCCTGCTAGGATTGCTGCGATGTTAGGTTGGAACCGGCTGCCCGTTCAGGTTTCTGAGCCGCCAATGTTCGCAATCGACCAGCCACCCCCATTTGCCGAGGGAGGGAAAAAGGCTGCACTCCAAGAAAAATCTAATGGGCGCTTGCTCAGCTCTTCCGAAGGTTTAGCCTCCCCTTCAAATCCTTTGTCTCAACCAACCCAAAGCGCCACACCAAATTTTGCTCAGGGTTTTCCCTCTCTCTCTGAAGAACTGCAAGAAATCCAAGAGACTTTTGATCACATCGGAGCTCGGTTAAAGCAGCAGAACATCCTCCAGATGGACGGGCGACAGCCGGTATATGTGGCATTGAGCAATCAAAGTGAATTAATGCGGCATTTGGGCGAGGCATATACCAAAGACATCTTGCAGGCTGTTGCCAGGCTCTTGGACGCTGTTCAAGCCGCCAAAGGGTGGCGGGGCATTTTGTACCTTGTCGATCAAGGGCTAACCGTATCAAGCCAAAAGAACCCTCATCGGATCGAACCGATCTCCCAAAACGATCCCTGGGCGATCAAGAGGGGCTTACAGCAATTGGATTCTCTCTTGGCGAAACAAGGCGAAATGATCGGCGCCGTTTTAATTGTGGGACCGCACGAGATCATCCCCTTCCATCGCTTACCGAACCCACTCGAAGATGGTGATGCAGAGGTATTTAGCGATAATCCTTACGGGTCTCGCGATGAAAATTATCTTGTGATGGATTGGCCGGTCGGCCGCTTACCCTGCTCGCTTCATCATCCCGAAGACTGGCTAGTCTTGCTGGAAAACCTGACCAAACCCTATCGAAAAGTCAGCGGCTCAAAAGCAAAACCGAGAGGCTACGCGAAGTCTTTAGCGCCGCTGTGGAGTTGGATACAATATCTACTGGCGTTATTCCAGCCCACTTCCTATACTTTCTCTGCCTTCGGATATACGGCCGCGGCTTGGCGCTTCGCCTCGTTTGCCGTCTTCCGCCAAATCGGGAATCCGCAAGCCATGTTGATTTCTCCGCAGCTCGTCAAGAAAATGAGCCCGGCTGAGACGGCAAAACGGCGCTTAGTTCGTCACACGAAAGCCATCGGCACGCTTGAGACAGTGGCAACAATGCCCCAGGCTAAATCGCAATCTCTGCTTGCCACGACCGCTCAAATTCGGTTGCCGGCTGCCACAGCAGGGTATTTCAATCTACACGGTTTATGCGACGCCCCGGAATGGTTCGGACAAAGCGACCCGACCGAAGGGGATAGCAATCTGGTTGCCAGCGGCGACCATCCAGTAGCTTTGCAACCCGGCGATATCCTGCTCAATCCAGAAGCAAATCTTGAGATCATCTTCAGCGAAGCCTGTTTTGGAGCTTACACCCTGGAGAAAGATGCAACAAACTCTATTGCCCTCGCCTTTCTCAAGAAAGGTTGTCGCGCCTTCGTCGGTTCTACATCCACTTCTTATGGCTCAAATGGAACTCCCTTAATCGCAGCGGATTTCCTTGCCTATGAATTCTGGAAAAATCTCCGCCAGGGGCTGCCGGTTGGTGAATGCCTGCGTCAGGCGAAATTGAGCATGGCAAAAGAACTCAGTAAGACTTACGGTTATCTAGATGGAGAAGACCAGAAAACCTTGACCTCCTTCGTTTTATATGGCGATCCGCTTGCCCAAGTCAGCCCAGCCAAATCTTCACCGAAGGTTATCCGCCATGCCAAATCCATCCTTCCCAACTTTGTTTCCACTTGTGACCATGCCTTTCAACCTCAGCCAGACGCGCTGACCCCTCAGCTAGAGAGTATGGTCAAAAAATTGGTCGCAAAACATCTGCCCGGCATGGAATTCTCCAAAGTGGAAGTATTGAGTGAACTTGGAACCTGTTCTGAAAGCTGTTCGATTTGTCAATTCAAAGAAAGGCGCAAGGCTCACAGCACCCCAAGCCTTGAACATGCCAAGAGCAAAGCCAAGCCATCACGTAAGATCATTATCCTCACCCGGCAAGAACGCCGCAAAGAGCACATCTATACCCAATATGCTCGCTTAACATTGGACGAAAAGGGGAACCTGCTTAAGCTCTCCATCTCCCGTTAAGGGATTGCAATGCTACGAACGGGTGATTAAGACGGACTTAATGTTCAGTTTTCTTGCGCGATCAAGCGGCGAGGCTATGGTATGATACATAACCGTGAACAACGGTGGACTTTTTTCGCCTTTACGCTGGTTTTCGGTCTTTTTCCTATTGGCGGCTGTGGGGTTGACCAGTTTTGAATTGGTCAACTTTAGCCGTGCCCGTTCTGTATTCGCTCCAGAGCAGGTGATCGCCGGCGTGCCGGTCGGAGGCTTAGACCGTCAACAAGCCGCGCAACGCCTGATCGAAGCTTACGATCTGCCGGTTGAACTGCGCTATGGCGAGGCGATCATCCATCTCGATCCATCGATCGTAGATTTTCAACTTGACCTCGAGGCGATGTTGGCAGCCGCCGAGATGCAGCGGGCACAACAATCCTTCTGGGTTGACTTTTGGGATTACCTTTGGGGGCGCACAACGCCCAGTGAGGAAATTCCCCTCCGGGCTACCTTTTCCGAGCAACGCTTGCGCACCTACCTGCAACAAGAGATCGCCACCCGCTACGATACCCCTCCGATCCCTGCCAAACCGATTGTCGGGACGGTCAACTTCGAACCCGGTCAACCCGGTACGGTATTAGATGTGGATGCAGCCATCCCATTGATCGCCAGAGCCTTAAATTCGCTCAACAACCGCAGCGTCGTGCTGCCGGTCATTACCAGCAGTGCTTCTCGGCCGGCCTTCCAAAACCTGGAGATCCTGCTCAAGCAAACCATTGACCTAGCCGGTTTTGATGGCATTACTGGTTTATACCTGCTCGATCTCCAGAACATGGCTGAAATTCACTTCGGGTATCGCCAGTTACAAAACATCCCGGTTATGCCAACCGATATCGCCTTTACCGCCTCGAGCATCATTAAGATACCGATCATGGTGTCGGTCTTCCGCCGCTTGGGCGACCAGCCGGATGCGGAAACCACGAAATTAATCAGCGACATGATTGACAAATCGGGCAACGAAGCAGCCGATTGGCTGATGGACCGCGTGATTGGAACGAACCGCAGTCCCTTGGCCGTTGGGGAGGATATGCGCGCGCTCGGTTTACCCAATACCTTTTTAGCGGGATATTTCTACACCGGCGCACCGCTGCTCGAAGTGGTCAAAACCCCCGCCAATCAACGCAGTGACGTCTTCACCGATCCCGATCCATACAGTCAGACGACCCCTTCCGACATGGGAATGTTACTGCAAGATATTTATCTGTGCGCCGAGAACGGTGGAGGTTCTCTACCGGCTGTTTTTCCCGGTGAGATCACCCAAGAAGAATGCCGCCAGATGATCGATTACCTCGCCCTCAATAAAATCGGCGTGCTCATCGAAGCGGGTGTTCCGGATGGCACCCGCGTTGCCCATAAACACGGCTGGGTTTCGGTGAACGGCATCATCAACACCATCGGAGACGCCGGAATCGTCTACACACCCGGCGGGAACTATGTTCTGGTGATCTTTCTTTATCATCCCCAACAACTGATCTGGGAACCAGCCTCAAAGCTGATTGCCGATCTTTCGCGCGCGGTCTATAACTACTACAACCTTCCCCGATAACGCGATATAATAAGGGCGGTCGCCCCCGTAGCTCAATGGACAGAGCGCCTGACTTCGGATCAGACGGTTGAGCGTTCGAATCGCTCCGGGGGCGCCTATCTCTCGGGGAATTTTCGCCATGCAACCACCTGGCAACACTGCGCATCTCCTTGCAGCCATTGCGAGGCTACCCACAACTGCGTGGTTATGTCTCAACCTGCTTTCCGCTTGGACTTTGAAGGAAGGAGAAACCGCTCGATGACGATTTTCGACCTGCATGCTGCGGTCTTACAGGAATACCGCGACTTTGTGCGCTCCTTTCTGGTGATTGCGGATGAACGCATCCGTCAGTTTGTTGACCATGCCTTGGATGAACAAGCTCACCTATGGCCAGATTTTCTCCTGCAAGTCAGCCCCGCCTACGAACGCGCCGCCACGGTGGATGAATTGGCTCAGCAGGGGATTCTCTGCCAAGAGACGGCGCGTTTGTTCCGTAGGCAAGACGGACAGCCCTATCGTTTGTACTGGCATCAAGCGCAGGCATTGCAAAAAGCCCAACGCAACGAAAGCTATATCGTCACCAGCGGCACCGGCTCTGGCAAGAGCTTGACGTATTTCCTGCCTATAGCCGATTTCATTCTGCGCCAACCCCAAACGCCCAAGCGCTGCGTTGCCCTGATTGTCTATCCGATGAATGCGCTGGTCAACTCGCAGGTCTTAGCCCTCGAGAAGCTCAAACAGCAGTATGAAGCCAGCTTTCGACAGCCATTCCCAATCACCTTTGCCCGCTATACCGGAGAGACCAGCGAAGCCGAGCGGGAGACCTTGCGCCAGCAGCCACCGCACCTCATTTTGACCAATTACGTGATGGCGGAGCTGATGCTGGTGCGCCCTGAAGACCAACGATTTCTGGATCGAACGCGGGGCGGGCTGAATTTTTTGGTGTTTGATGAACTGCACACCTACCGCGGCCGGCAAGGCGCCGATGTTGCCATGCTCATCCGTCGCCTCAAGGAGCGCGCCGCCAGTCCCCAGGTCATAAACATCGGCACATCGGCGACCATGATCGCCCAACAGGAAACCAGCCGCGCTGCCCAACGCGCCGCAGTGGCAGAGTTTGCTGCGCGCTTGTTTGGATATCCATTCGCTGAAGGGGACATTATCGAAGAACGCTTGACGCCATTCACCATCGGCGGGATGCCCTCTGCACCGGAGTTACACCAAGCCCTGACCCACTTGGAAGAGTCGCCGATCTCGCTTGAAGACTACCGCCGTCATCCGCTCTCGCGCTGGATCGAATATACCTTCGGCATCCAACCCGATGAGGAGGGCGGCTTTCGGCGCAGCCAGCCGCGCACCCTCACCCAAGCGGCAGAAGAGCTCGCCCAGCTTTGTGGGTTGCCTCAGGAAGCATGTACCGCTGCGCTGCAGCACTGGCTTACGATTGGCGGCAATTTGCAAGGCGAAAGCGGTGAGCGAGCCTTTGCCTTCAAGCTACACCAGTTCATCGGACAAGGGCGGGCATTATATGCCACCTTCGAAAGCGCCGAAACGCGCCAATTTTCTTTGGACGGGCAAGTGCAAGGCGAACAGGAAAAACGGTTTGCCCCCTTGCGCTTCTGTCGCCAGTGTGGGCAGGATTATTATCATGTCTTGCAAACCGAGTCCACTTTGTTGCCGCACCCCTTGGGAGATTGGGAGTCGGAAGAAATTGAAGGTCAGGCGGCCTATTTGATGCTGGCGCGCAGCGAGAATGACTGGTCGGAAGAGCATCTACCCGAAGAATGGCTGGACGCGCGCGGTCAGGTGCAACGGGCATATCGCGAGCGCGTTCCGCGGGCGGTGTGGTTAACCCCTCAAGGCAAGGTTTTCGATACCCCCATGGCAGGGGCACAAAAAATGTGGCTACAAACCGCCCCGTTTTCGCTGTGCTTAAATTGCGGGGAGTTCTTCACCCGTCGCGAGCGCGAGTTTACCAAACTAGCCTCGCTCTCCAGCGAGGCGCGTTCCAGCGCCACCACGGTTTTGGCAACCTCCTTGCTGCGTCAGGCAGCCCGCAGCGGGGTGGCGAAGGATAAGCTCTTGAGTTTCACTGATAACCGTCAGGATGCCTCCTTGCAAGCCGGCCACTTTAATGACTTTGTCCACCTCGCCGTATTGCGTTCCGCCTTGGTATCTGCCCTGCGCCAAGCCAAGCAGTTGACCTTTGACACCATCGCTGCCCAGGTGGTCTCTCACACCGCCTTGCGCCTAAAAGATATTGCCAAGCAGAGCCAATTAGACGAAGAATCGCTGGCAGCGCGGGAGGTCTGGCGCGCCTTTACCGAGCTGACAGAATACCGTTTGTACGAGGACTTGCGGCGCGGCTGGCGCATCTTACAGCCCAATCTTGAAGAACTGGGCTTGCTGAAAATCGAGTACCTGGGTTTAGAAGAACTGTGCGCACAAGACGCGCTCTGGACCTTTGAACCCAACCTGCAACAGATGAGCCCAGCCGAACGGGTAGCCCTGCTCACCCCCGTGCTGGATGGCTTGCGGCGCAAATTTGCCATCCAAGCCGACATTTTGGAAGAAGATCGCCAAAATCAACTGCGGCGCCGTTGTGCGCAGTACCTGAACGAATTTTGGGGATTGGACGAAGAAGTGGGCGAATTTCGCCAGGCAAGTGTCTTTATCCTATACGGCAGCAGCGCACCGCGCACCGAAGGGTTTAGTCTGGGCGAGCGCAGTTCCATTGGGCGCTATTTGCGGCAGCGCTTGGGCTTGAGTCGCGAGGCGTATGGTGGCTTCATCCAAACTTTGTTCGAGCGCTTGGAGCAGCACGGTTTAGTCGTGCGTTTGCCCACCCGCGATGACCACCGCCGCTATCGTCTGGCAGCAGCTTGTCTGCTCTGGAAGCTCGGCAATGGCGAAGCTCCCCCTCCAGACCCCCTGTATGCCCGCCGGGCAATCAGTGACATCTATCTATCCAAACCCTTACCGGTCAACGCCTTCTTTCAACGCTTTTACCAAGAGACGGCTGCCGAATTGGTCAACTTAGAAGCGCGCGAACACACTGCCCAAGTGGTTGCCCCCGGCGAACGCGAACGGCGCGAGCGCCGCTTTCGCTGGGAGGACGGGGATAGCACCAAGGAAAGCGAATTGGGCAGACGGCTCCCCTACCTTGTCTGCTCGCCCACCATGGAATTGGGCATCGACATCGCCGACCTCGATCTGGTGCATTTGCGCAACGTCCCACCCACCCCAGCCAATTATGCCCAGCGCAGTGGTCGAGCCGGGCGACAGGGACAAGCCGGGCTGATTTTCACCTACTGCGGCGCCCTCAACACGCACGACCAATACTTCTTCCTCCATCGCCAAGAAATGGTGGCAGGCAGTGTGCGCCCGCCGCGCCTAGAGCTTGGCAACGAAGCCTTACTGCGCGCCCATTTGCAGGCCTTGTGGTTAGCTGAAGTGCGCTTGCCTTTGGGAAACAGTATCGAAGAAGTGATCGATACCACTCGGGACGAGTTACCCCTGACCGAACACGCCGCCGCAGCCATTCAACTGCCTCAAGCTGCGCGCCAACAATTGCGCCAGCGCTTTCTGGCAATGCTGCAACACGATGCAGCCGCCCTAGCGGGCAGCGCTTGGTTCACGCCGCAATGGGTTGACCGCCTGCTCGAACAAGCTCCTCAGACCTTCGACCGCGCCTTTGACCGCTGGCGGGAACTTTACCGCGCCGCCCGCCGCCAACTGGAAGAAGGGCGAGCTGAAGAAGACCGCGCCCGCAAGCCCGAAGCTCAGGAACGGGCAAAACGCAAACAAGATGAAGCGCGGCGTCAGCTCAATCTGCTCTTGCAAATCAATGTTCAATCGGAGGAGAGCGACTTTTATCCCTACCGCTACCTCGCCAGCGAGGGTTTCTTGCCCGGCTATAACTTCCCCGCCTTGCCGGTGCGGGCTTGGGTGCCGCGCAATCAAGGCGAATTCGTCTCGCGGCCGCGCTTCTTAGGCATTCGCGAGTTCGCCCCGCTCAATATCTTGTACCACGAAGGCGCCAAGTGGGAAATCCGTGCCTTCACCGCTGCCGCCGGCAGTTTGGAGGAACGGCGCTCCCAAAAGCGTTTGTGCCATGCGTGCGGCGCCTACTCCGAAGCCAGTGACGACCTGTGTCCCACCTGCGGCACAGTCTATCGAGGCGATAACAGCCAGTTGGTTACCTTGTTGGAAATGCCCAATGTGCGCACGGTGCGGCGCGAGCGAATCACCTCCGAAGAAGAAGAACGGCGCCGCCGCGGCTATCTATTGCAGACGACCTACCAGTTTGCCCCACAGGCCTCTGGGTGGCGCACCCAAGAAGCAGATGTCTTTCTGCAGGATAAGGCTCTCTTCCGCCTCATCTATGCCCCAGCCGCCAGCTTGCTGCGCATCAATCACGGCTGGCGGGCACAACGCACAGCCGGCTTTTTGGTTGACTTCGACAGCGGCGAAATCCGCAGTGAAAGCGCAGACGACGCCCCTCAGCCCACCCACCCAGCCAGGCGAACCGAAAGGGTGCGGTTAATGGTGCGCAGCACGCAGAACCTGTTGCTGATTCGCCCGAGTGAAGCAGCCCTGTTCGCCGACCGCGTCTTTGAAACCTCCCTGCGCATCGCCTTGCAGCGCGGCATCGAAACCGTCTTCCAACTAGAGGAAGACGAGTTGGCTGCCGAAAAGGTGGGAGAAGGCAACCATCAAGCCATCCTGCTGTATGAGACCTCCGAAGGGGGCAGTGGAGTCTTACGGCGGCTGGTCGAAGAAAGCGATGCCTTGGCGCGCGTGGCAGCGCAAGCCCTGCAACGCTGCCACTACGACCCCCAAGGCGTGAACCTGAAAGCGCGCTGTGTGGCAGCCTGTTATGAATGTCTGATGAGCTACAACAATCAATTAGAAGCTCTGTATCTGGATCGGCGCCGCATTGCCGAGGCGTTGTCCCAGCTCTGCCAATGCCAGACCTTGCTGCGCAGCGGCAACCGTTCTTGGTTTGAGCAATTGGAGTGGCTGCGTTCGCTCAGCGATCCCCGTTCGGAGCTCGAGCGGCGCTTCTTGGAGACCTTAGCCCAAGCTCATGCGCGCCTGCCCGATGACGCCCAAGTGCGCCTGAGGGATGCGGACTGTGTGGTGGATTTCTTCTATCACCCCAAAACTTGCGTCTTCTGCGATGGCGCCGTGCACGATGAGCCCCAACAACGCCGCCGAGATGAGCAGGTACGCCAACAATTAGCCGAAAAGGGCTTTCAGGTGATCGTCCTGCGCTATGACGAGGACCTGCGCCAGCGCCTGCAAGACTACCCAGCCGTGTTTGGCAAATTGTGGTGACCTTCAGCACGCCGGCTCACCCAAGCCACGCCGCAGCAGAGCAGAGCGGCGGATTTTCTGCTATAATTCCCCCAACGCAGCGGTAGCCATTTGGCAAGTGCTCTTGAGCAAGAGGGTGACGAATGAAGCTTGAAGCGAAACCAACCTTTCAACGGGAAAGACCATGAAATTCGGCACGGTGGTCAAGTTCCGCGAGGCTTTGTGGGTGCTGTTGCCCAACGAAGACCCGCAAGTGTTGCTGCTGCGCCCGTTGAGCGGGGCAACCGAGTCGGTTCAGGCTGTTCATCGGCAGTTATCCGATTTATTGGGCTACACCTTGCCCAGCGAGCGCATTCAAGCGGCTACCTTCCCTCTGCCCACCGCGCAGGATGTATCCAGTGCGGCCAGCGCTCATTTGCTCTGGCAAGCCGCCCGCTTGAGTTTGCGCGAAGGTGCTTCTCCGCTGCGTTCATTGGGACGCATCTCCATCCGCCCGCGCACCTATCAATTTGTGCCGCTGCTGATGGCTTTGCGCCTCGACCCAGTGCGTTTGTTGATTGCCGACGACGTCGGGGTGGGAAAAACCATCGAAGCCCTGTTGATCGTGCGCGAACTGTGGGAGCGCGGCGAGATCAAACGCTTTGCTGTGCTGTGTCCCCCCTACTTGTGCGACCAATGGAAAGCCGAGATCGAGCAAAAGATCAACCTCGAAGCAGTGATCGTCCGTTCGGGCACCATCGGGCAATTGGAACGCCATAAAGCGGCTGAGAAGACGGTCTATGAACACTATCCCGTGCAGGTGATCAGCATCGACTGGGTAAAGAGCGAGCGCAACCGCCATGCCTTTCTGCTGCACGCTCCAGAGCTGGTCATCGTGGACGAAGCGCACGGTGCCACCATCGCCGCCCAAAAAGCTCGCCAGGAACGCTATGAATTGGTGAAAGCCGTGGCACAGGATGCGCAGCGTCACCTCTTGTTGCTGACCGCCACGCCGCACAGCGGCGTTGAACACGCTTTCAAGACCTTGTTAGGGCTACTCAACGAGAAGTTTTCCACATGGGAGATGAACGCCCTAACCGAATCCCAGCGGAAAGAACTGGCAAGACACTTTGTCCAGCGCACGCGCAAGGACATCGAAACCCAATGGCAGGGCGCAGGTTGCTTTCCGCGCCGCCAAGCTCAAGACCAAACCTATCGCCTCTCGTCCCTCTATCGCAAGCTGTTTCAGCACACTTACCGCTTTTGCGCCGAAATTGTGCGCAGCGGGCAGAGCCTGCGCGGCCGACAACAGCGGGTGCGCTATTGGGGAGCCTTAGCCCTGCTGCGCTGCGTCATGTCCAGCCCGGCTGCCGCCTTAGCGGCTTTGCAAAACCGGGAAGCCCGCCTGGCGGACGTCGATGAGGAATTCGACTTCCGCGAGTTTGTCTTTGAATCCAGCGAGGATTGGACAGAAGACGAACAGCCCACGAGCCCCCTCGAAGTGGCAAACCGCCAGCTCGAACAGCATGAAAAAGGACAACTCAGGAAATTGATTGGGCTTGCCGAAGCTTTGTTACAGCAAGAGCAAGACACCAAATTACAGGGTTTGATCGAACAGGTGCGGGCGCTGTTGCAAGAAGGGTTTCACCCCATCGTGTGGTGCCGCTATGTGGCAACCGCCGAGTATGTGGCGGATGCCTTGCAACAGGCGCTGCAGCCCCATCTGCCTGATCTGCAGGTGATTTGCCTGACGTCGCGGGAAGAAGACGAAGTGCGCCGGGCACGCATTGAAGCCATCGATGCCACGCAAGCGCGGGTGTTGGTCGCCACCGATTGCCTTTCAGAAGGCATCAACCTGCAGGAGAAATTCACCGCCGTCATCCATTATGACCTGCCGTGGAACCCCAACCGGTTGGAACAGCGCGAGGGGCGTGTCGATCGCTTCGGGCAGACGGCGCCGCTGGTGCGCGTGGTACGATATTACAGCCCCGACAACCCCATCGATGGGGTGGTGTTGCGCGTGCTGTTAGACAAGGCACACCAGATCTATCAAACGCTCGGCACGCATGTGCCGGTGCCCGAAGAGAGTGAGAGCGTGACCGAAGCAGTGCTGAATGCCCTCTTCCTGCGGACGGGGGCTGCCCCCGAACAACTCACCCTGGACTTGGCACTGCCCGAAGTGCAGAACCTGCATCGCCGCTGGGAACGCGACGCCGAGCGGGAACGCGAGAACCGCACGCGCTTTGCCCAGCGCGCCTTGAAACCCGCCGCCGTAGAGCGCGAACTGCAGGCCGCCGATGCCGTCTTGGGAGACCCCGAAGCCGTGCGCTTGTTCGTGCTCGAAGCCGCCCAACGGCTGGGGCTGACCATCGAAGCCGAGAAACCCCGCTCGGCAAGCAACCCGCCTGCGCACTCCATCAACGGAACGGTGTATCGCCTTTGGGTTGCGCCGTCTGCGCTGCAGGGATTGCCCGAAGCCCTACGCTATAGCCTGCCGCAGCGCAAAGAGGGCTGGTGGCGGGTGAGTTTCGTCTCCCCTACCCCGCAAGGGGCCGAGTATTTGGGGCGTAACCATCCCTTTGTCGCCAACCTTGCCCGCTTCCTGTTTGAAGAAGCCCTAGCGAAGGGCGCGCAGGCGACGGCTGCCCGCTGCGCGGTACTCCTCACCCAAGCCGTGCCGCAGCCCACCTTGCTCTTTCTGCTGCGCGTGCGCTATTTGCTGCTCCTCCCCGAACGCCCCGATCAGCTCAGCGAAGAGGTGCGCGTGCTCGGCTTGCAGCGCAGCCAAGACGGCAACGACCGTTGGCTCGATCACCAAACAGCCCTGTCGCTGCTGTTGGAAGCCCAACCGAGCGGCAATCTACCGCTCGAGACCAAGCGCCAAGCCATCGACCTCGGTTTGCAAGCCTGGCAGAAGTATCTCAAGTCCCAAGTTCAGCCGCTGCTTGACCAACGCGCTGCGGAGCTTGCCGAAGCCCACAAACGCCTGCGTCAGGCAGTGCGCCTGCGCGTGCGCGAGTTGCGCCTCGAAGCCCAAAAACCGCCGGACTTGCTCGGCCTGATGGTGCTGATTCCCCAAGCCAACCCATGAAAGCCTATCCGTCGTTGCACCTTGAAGGGGGCTTGTTCGCCCCAGACCTGATCGAAGCCCTGCAAAACGGCGAGCTGAGCGGGCAAAAAGCAGCCGATTTTGGCTTGCCGCCCAACCGCAATCTCATCAATGAGATCGCCGCCGTCTATAACGACGCCCGCAAGCAATGGGAAATTTTCCGCAACCGTTTGGGGCAACTGCCCGAACAGGACTTGGCGACCTCGCTGACGCGCGATCAATGGCTAATTCCCTTCCTCTCCATGCTGGGCTACGAGCTGCGTTATCAAGCTCGCGCCTTTGAGCTGGATGGCTTGAGCTTTGCCGTCTCGCACAGCCTCGAACCGCTGGTCGAAGGCGTTCAGCCGACTCCCATCCACTTGGTCGGCTACCGTCAGGAGCTTGGCAAACTCTCCCCCTCCGGCCGCCCGCGCCTTTCGCCGCACGCCCTGGTGCAGGAATACTTGAACCGCAGCGAAGCCCTGTGGGGGATCGTCTCCAACGGACGCCTGCTGCGCCTGCTGCGCAACTCCACCTTCCTGCGCCGCCAGGCGTATCTGGAATTCGACTTGGAACTGCTCTTCGAAACCGAGCGCTTTGCCGATTTCGTCCTGCTTTACCGCCTGCTGCACCGCAGTCGCCTGCCGCAGGGAGCCAAGGTGGAAGCGTGCTGGCTGGAGCAGTATTACCAGCAATCCCTCGAGCAGGGCGGGCGGGTGCGCGAACGCCTGCGCGAAGGCGTGGAAGCCTGCCTCAAATGGCTGGCAGACGGTTTCCTCACCCATCCCCAAAGCCAACACCTGCGCGCTTGGGTACAACGGGAAGGAGCGCTGGCGCTCTACCGCCAACTGCTGCGCTTGGTCTATCGCCTGCTCTTCCTGCTGGTCGCCGAAGAGCGCGGCCTGATGAGCAGCGAACCGCTCTATCTGGAACACTACGGCGTCACCCGCCTGCGCCGCCTGTGTGAGCAGCGCAGCGCCTACAACGATCAAACTGACCTGTGGCACGGACTGCGCGCCCTATGGCTGGTCTTAACCGACGAGAAATTCGCCCCGCTGCTCGGCGTGCCGCCCCTCAACGGCGAACTCTTTGCCCATCAGGAACTGGACGACGCCGTCATCACCAACCGCGACCTGCTGACCGCTTTCTGGCATCTGGCGTTCTACGATTCCCCGCCGCGCCGCGTCAACTACGCCGCGCTCGATACCGAAGAACTCGGCTCGGTCTATGAGAGTTTGCTCGAACTGCATCCGCAGGTGGAATGGCGCGGCAACCGCCCGTTCTTCCGCATGGAAGCGCACGGCAAGGAACGCCGCTCGACCGGTTCGCACTACACCCCGCCCGAACTGGTTGCGCCGCTCATTCAGCACGCCCTCGAACCGGTTTTGCAGGAACGGCTGGCAGCCTGCCGCACCAACGCCGAAAAAGAGACCGCCATTCTCAACCTGAAAGTCCTCGACCCTGCCTGCGGTTCGGGACATTTCCTGTTGGCGGCAGCGCGGCGTTTGGGCAAAGAACTCGCCCGTCTGCGCACCGGGGAAGATGAACCCGCCCCCGAAGCCCTGCATCAGGGCGTGCGCGACGCCATCACCCACTGCATCTACGGCGTGGATAAAAATCCCCTGGCGGTGGAACTCTGCCGCGTGGCGCTCTGGCTGGAGGGTCACGAAAAGGACAAGCCGCTCACCTTTTTGGAGCATCACATCCGGCACGGCGATTCGCTGGTGGGAGTGAGCGACCTGACCGTTCTCGAAGACGGCATCCCCGATGAAGCCTACAAGCCGCTGGGCAGCGCCGACCGCGCCCGCCTGACCGAAGCCCGCAAGCGCAACGCCCGCGAGCGCGCCGCCTCGCTCTTCCGGCATGGATTCGTCTCTCAGCCCCTGGCGGAGTTCGCCGGGAAAATGCGCCAGATTGCCGCCATGCCCGAAGAGACCATCGCCCAGGTGCGCGCCAAGCGCGACGCCTACCGCCAGGCGCAAGCCAGCCCGGAATTTCAACGCCTGCAACTCGCCTGCGACACCTACACCGCCGCCTTCTTCCAGTCCCTCACCCCATCCCCCAGCCTGACGGCTACCCCCTTCCCCTCTCCCTCTGGGAGAGGGGAAGGGGGT
>QEXX01000077.1 GCA_003130835.1 Anaerolineae bacterium
AAACCTCGGCAGTTGAAACGTCCCAGTCATGTCTGCAACCTCGATTCTCAACGTTTTACCCAGAGTTCAATGGGGCAAAGTCATCAACAACGGGATAGTGTATCTGCTGTGTATCCTGCTCCTGAGTGGCTCGACCATCTACCTTGCGAATCCGGTCGAACGGGTACGGGCCTTCACCCGTCCGCTAGAATTCGATTATGTCGGCTGGATCGCCGATGCAGTTTACCTAAAAATAAGCCAGTCTGCCTTGCGAACGGCGCACTTCCTTTCCTCCGCAGAGCGCAAGCAGTTGGTCTTGGACTATCTCGCTCTCGTGCGTCAAATCGAAGAGGTTGACCGAGAGCTCAACCGTATCTATGCTGACCCGACCATAACCGATCCCTATCAGGCTTCTCAGGCGGTCCGTCAGCGGCTCGCCGATCTACGCCATGAGGAAAGCAAGATTGCCCCGATGGTCGAAGCCATTCTAGAAAATCAGCTTTCCAATGTCATCGCTCAGATGGGTTTAGCGCTCGGTGGACAACCGCTGCCACCGGTCTCTTACCACGTTTCGCCCCTGCCCTCCTCACTGATCGTCTCCCCGCGTGAAGTCATCCGTCAGGACGCCAACATTTCATTGAAAGTAGGTTTGACCACCGATCAAAAAGAAGCCCTTGAAGAGCAGGTAGATAAATCCCTTAACGTTTCTTCCCTGGTTGTGGGTGTCGGGGGCATCGGGGTTTACCCCACGATGGTCATGCAGACCACCGATCTGAATTGGATGAGCGAAGTGGTTGCTCATGAATGGATTCACAATTTTTTGAGCTTCCGTCCCTTAGGTATCAATTACGCCACCAGCGGGGAATTACGCACCATGAACGAAACAGCGGCTTCGATCGGCGGTAAAGAGTTAGGGCGAGCTTTAATCGAAGGGTATTATCCCGAATTTCTACCGCCCCCGCCACCGCAGACTCCCCCATCGCCAGCGCCAATGGTGCCAGCCGAACCACCCCCCTTCGATTTTCGCAAAGAAATGCACCAAACTCGTTTGCGAGTGGATGAATTGCTGGCGCAAGGCCGCATTGAAGAAGCCGAAGCCTATATGGAAGAGCGGCGCGTTTTCTTTTGGGAAAATGGCTACCAAATCCGCAAGCTCAACCAAGCCTATTTTGCGTTTTACGGGGCGTATGCCGACGAACCGGTTGGCGCAGCCGGAGAAGACCCCATCGGGGCAGCAGTGCGGAAATTGCGCGCCCAGTCCCCGTCTTTAGCTGCCTTCCTCAACCGCATCTCCTGGATGTGGTCGCCTCAGCAGTTAATGGAGGCTGTCGGTGAATAAACCGCCTTGGCGGATATTGCTCCTTCTGGTAGGATGGATGTTGGCTGCTTGTCAAAGCCCTGAGCAGCTTGCGGTGCCATCCCCCCAAGCGCCAATGACCGTACCTCCTGCAATCCCAACCACCAGCAACTCACTCCAACCCATGACCAAAGCCGATTTAACCCGCCTGATCGCAAACGGATGCACTGCCAAAAGTCCTCGCCCAACACCGGGACCAACGGAGGTCTCTCTCTTTCCTCCCGTAGCTGAACAGGATTATCAACGCGGCCCTGCCGGGGCTAAAGTGACCTTTGTTGTTTATTGTGATTTCCAAGCCTTGCCCTGCGCACAGTTCTCCCTGCTCATGCAGCAAATCCTGAGCGAGTTTCCCAACGACGTACGCTGGGTCTATCGTTATTTCCCATTGGCTGAAGTGCACGACAAAGCCATCCTCAGTGTAAAAGCTGCTGAAGCTGCTGCGCTGCAGGGCAAATTTTGGGAAATGCACGATTGGCTGTACACCAATGCCGATGCTTGGGTGAAGCTTAGCCCTGAACAATTCGAGCAATGGCTAGTGGAACACGCTGAGGAACTTGCTCTTGACCAAACGGCTTTTGAAAGCGACTTCCACAACCCCGACTTAACCGAAAAAGGACAGGCAGCCTGGAAACGAAACCAAAGCATTGGCTTACCAGGCGTGCCGTTTATTTTATTGAACGGACAGATTTGGCCAAGCAATTTACCGATCAATTATTACACCGTGCGAAATTATGTATTGCTCGCTCTCCTCGAGGAACGCCAATTCGAAAGCTGTCCTCCACCGATCATTGACCTCACGAAACGATACTCAGCTCGCCTTGAAACCGAGAAGGGCGAGATATGGGTGGAATTGTTTGCCGATCAAGCCCCGATCACAGTTAATAACTTTGTCTTCCTAGCCCGCCAAGGCTGGTATGACGGCATCACGTTTCATCGAGTTTTGGAAAATGCCATTGTCCAAAGCGGCGATCCCAGCGGCACCGGTTATGGAGGACCAGGCTATGCTTTCGTCAATGAAGTTTCTCCATCGCTCACGTTCGATCGGGAGGGAGTGCTTGCCATGGCAAACGCCGGGCGGGATACCAATGGCAGCCAATTTTTCTTGACTCTATCCCCTGCACCTCACTTGAACGGTGCATACACGATCTTTGGTCAAGTCTCTCAAGGAATGGATGTCCTAAGACGAATCACACTCCGCGACCCAAGTCAGTTTCCACCCCCACCGCCGGGCGATCGGTTGATTTCAGTGACAATTCTAGAACAATGACCAATGGATACGAGGCCGTTTTGAACAACTTGGACTCCCCCCCAAACTCAGCGCAACTGCCATCTGAGAGAATCAAATGGCTTTCCCTCGGACAAGCATTGGCAACCGCTTTGGTTGTATTTCTCCTCTTTAACCTGTCTTTGGGGCTGTTGTTGTATAGTTTCTTGCAGGTGCTTAGCTCAAATGCCGATCAAGAGAGCGCCTTCTCGATGATGCTTCTGGCAAGCGGATTGTTTACCGTTGGGCTGCTCCTCATTCCGTCAGTCCTTCTGGCTTTCTCGCGTTTCTTCGGCTGGAAGCGGCCCACCTGGTTTTCCTCCCTGCGCCTTCCATGGCTGGCAATCCTCTTACTGGCTTATCCACCGATTTTGTTGGCAGGCAATTGGCTCTCAAAACAGTCTGTTTTGGCTTTTCTGCTCCTGCCATTTTTCCACATCGCAGCCATTGGGCTGCCCATCGCTGCCATCCTGCAAATTGGCTTGCGGGGTTTAGACAGTGTCTCTCACCAGCGCAAATGGGGAGCCTTGAGTGTAGGCTTGACTTTGTCACCCTTCTTGATCTTCATCTTGGAACTTTTCGCATTCATCCTGCCCATCGTTCTGCTGGCCGTTTGGGTCTCCCAAGACCCCGAACGGCTGAGCCAATTCAGCAGGCTTAGTGAAATCTTGCGTCAACCGCTTGCAGACCCGCAAATGATGTTGAACGAGCTTCAACCATATTTGAGCGAAGCAGCAGTGGTGTTCACCCTTCTCTTTTTTGCCGCCCTGATCGTGCCCTTGATCGAGGAGGCGATCAAACCGCTGGGTGTCTGGTTGCTCTATGGACGCACGCGTGGGGCATTGGACGGTTTTGTCAGCGGCGCGCTCTGTGGGGCAGGCTATGCACTCCTAGAAAGTTTTCTGCTGGGCAGTTCAAAATCCGATTGGCTTTTTGCCGTCTTGGGACGCAGTGGCACTGGCACCATCCATATTTTTACCTCTGCCCTCATCGGAGCCGCTCTAACCACCGCATGGCAACGCCAAAGCTATCTGCGCTTGAGCTTGGCATACCTGATTGGTGTCTTTTTCCACGGGGTCTGGAACGGATTTATCATCCTCGCTGCCCTGCGCGGCATCTCGGACTCTTCACAAGGTTTTTGGAGCTTGCCATTGACCCAAAACTTAGCAACGATTGCTCCCTTCGCCATTCTGCTTCTCGCTGCTCTAGCTGTCTTGGGGCTCTGGGGTCTCAATCAACAAATCCGCAAAGAGTGGAGTACAATTGGCTCAATCTCGGTTGAAGGATAATTTATACCCTTATGGCTACCTTGTTGTCGTTCATCAATGTTTTTCTTCATTTGGATAAATACCTAAGCTCCGTAATTCAGACCTACGATGCTTGGACATATTTGCTGCTCTTCCTGATTATCTTTATGGAAACCGGGCTGGTCGTCACCCCATTTTTACCTGGCGACTCGCTTTTATTTGCCGCCGGCACGTTCGCCGGGCTCGGAGCAATGAAGGTTGAAGTTCTCTATCTCCTCCTTGCAGTGGCAGCCATTCTCGGCGATACTGTCAATTACTGGATCGGTCACCTCATTGGACCACGGGCGTTCAGTGGACGGGTGCGCTTCTTAAAACAAGAATATCTCCAGCGCACGCACGAATTCTACGAAAGGCACGGTGGTAAG
>QEXX01000078.1 GCA_003130835.1 Anaerolineae bacterium
AGATAAATCATTCGTACCGCGACATTTATGTCGCCTGAAACCACGAGATAAATCATTCGTACCGCGACATTTATGTCGCCTAAATCCACGAGATAAATCATTCGTACCGCGACATTTATGTCGCCTAAATCCACGAGATAAATCTTGTGCTACTGCGTCGTGCTACTGCGTAAGGTGAGTTATAAATTAAGCCTGATCTGTAAAACGGGAAGAGCCCCTGCAGCAATCTTAATTTTAGCCCAAGTTGTGCGCTTGTTTGTGCCCGCTTTGGAGAGATAAACCTGCCTTAAGAGATTTTGTCATCCTTTCAACTTAAAAAACCGCCTTTATGGGAGCCCTGTTTTCGCAGGCCATCCCAAATGTCGCAGGACGAGGGGCAGCGCAGCTTTGTTGACGTCCTTACGATAATCATATAAAATCGAGATAACGACAAAAATCGTCCTGTTTGTGTGATCTCGAAAAGGAGTTACTGCATGGCGAAATATCCCTTCCCCTCCAAGCGCGCTGCCATCTACCGCGACGTCCCCGATGAACAATGGTACAACTGGCGCTGGCAATTGAGCCACCGCTTGAACACAGCCGACGAGATCGGCCAGGTGATTCCCCTCACCGAGAGCGAGCGCAAAGCTCTCAACGCCCCCAACCTCTTTCGCGTCGACATCACCCCCTACTTTATTTCCCTCATCGATCCCGACGACCCGCATGACCCGATTCGCAAGCAAGTCATCCCCACCGCCGCCGAGATGGTGCCGTTTACGGCGATGATGGAAGACTCGCTGGCAGAAGATCGCCACTCCCCCGTGCCCGGCTTGGTGCACCGCTACCCCGACCGGGTGTTAATGCTGGTGACCACCCAATGCGCTAGCTACTGTCGGTATTGCACGCGCTCGCGCATTGTCGGCGACCCCTCGGCGACCTTCTCGCGCAGTGAATTCGAGATGCAGTTGGAATACATCCGCCGCACCCCTCAAATCCGCGATGTCCTGCTTTCGGGCGGTGACCCGTTGGTGCTCGCCCCGAAAATTTTAGAGGAAATTCTCAGCCGCTTGCGCGAGATCGAGCATGTAGAGATACTGCGCATTGGCACGCGGGTGCCGGTATTCCTGCCCATGCGCATCACCGATGAACTGTGCGACATGCTGCAGAAATATCACCCGTTGTGGATGAACATTCACGTCAACACCCCCAACGAGATCACCAAAGAGCTGGAAGAAGCCTGCGATAAACTGACCCGCGCCGGCATTCCGCTCGGCAATCAAGCCGTGTTATTGGCGGGGGTGAACGACAATGTTGATGTGCAGCGCCAATTGGTGCACGATCTGGTGCGCATCCGCGTGCGACCGTATTACCTCTATCAGTGCGACCTGGTAGAAGGCGCCGGGCATTTCCGCACCCCGGTGGGCAAAGGCATCGAAATTATGGAAGGGTTGCGCGGCCATACGTCGGGTTACGCCGTGCATCAGTACATCATCGATGCGCCGGGCGGGGGTGGCAAAATTCCGGTCATGCCCAATTACCTGTTGAGCTACTCAGACCACAAAGTCGTGCTGCGCAACTACGAGGGCTACATCACCACCTACGAGGAGCCGGTCGACTACCTGCCTGAAAAGGCTGCCAAGTTCAAAGGCGAGAAGCGCCCCGAACCCGGACAGAGCGGCGTGCATGGCTTGCTGCAAGGGGAGCAGATGTTCATCAAGCCCGAAGGCTTCGATGAAGTGCACGACCGCCACGGCATCCAACACCGCCTAAAGGACGAAAAGAAATGGCAGCCGCTGGGAATCGGCAGTGGAACCAAGCAGCCGGCAGGGGATTAATCCCCGCCTAGCCATTGCGCCCCCTGCGCCTAGCTAAGAACTCCCAGCCTTCTGGCAGCTACCCTCTGGCATCGGAATGAAAACTGCGGCGTTGGTCATACCCCAAGCGCCGCAGTTTTTTCTGCAGGTCACCTTGCGGCTGCGCCCTTCACGGGGCAACGGGCGTGGCTGTTGCGAGGTAACTGAGGCGTATCCAGCCCGTTTTTCCATCGGGCAGCAGCACCGGCACCCAGAGCGCTCCCTGATGCTCTTGGGCGGCGCCGCTGATGGCGACAACCGCTCCGTTCAGCAAGCTCCCCACAATTGCCCCGCCGGGTTGATCGCGCAGCAGGACGCCCTCGCTGTTGGCAGCCTGCACCACCGCAAACAGGGGCGTCGGGGTCAGGGTTGGTGAAGGTGAGGGGGTGAGGGTGCGGGTTGGCGTTAAAGTCACTGTCGGGGTATGCGTTGGCGGCGGCAGCGTGGCGGTGAGCGTCGGGCTAGGTGTTCGGGTGGGGGTGAGGGTCGCGGTTGGGGTGGGGAATCCGAGATAGTTGCGCGCTGCCAGCCCGGCACTGAGAACCCCGAGGAGCAGCACCGCGGTCAGCAAAGCCACTGCCCCGCCTAAAGTGTAGCCAAACGGCGAAGGCGGGCGAAAACCGAGCGCTGCCAGGGTAAGCGTCCCCACCAACACGGCGAAGAAGAGATGCACAACAAAAACCGCCAAACCATCGGCGAAAAGAACCAGGCGGCCGGCCGCCAAAGCGAACCCAGCCGCCGCCAAAGGCGGAAAGAGCAAATAGGCAACCCCAACGCTGGGCAGATGAGCCGGGCGTTCGGGATGGGTCATCGTAGCGCTTAACAGCACCATCGAGACCAGAAGGACGAGGAAATTCGGCAGGCTAAATTGGGTCAGGCGCAGCACCTCGTCCAAGCGCACTTCAAAGCCAGCCCACAGGAGCAGGCGCGCCAGCAAGCCCCCCAGCATTCCGCCAAGCAGGGTGAGCAGCGCCCCGATCACGCTGCCGCCCAAATTGCGCAAGAAGAAGGGCAGCGACCCGACAATCGTCCCCAGCGCCATGCCCACAAGCGGCGCCAGCAGGGGCGCCAGCACACATCCCAACACCACCCCAGCCGCGCTATTGGCAAGCAGTCCTAAGCCGATCACCATCCCCGCCAAAAGGGAGAAGAGGAAAAAGTCAAAGGAGGGCGAGGCGCGGTGGGCAAATTGATCGAGAAAATTTGCCCGTTCGTCCACACCTAACGGAGCGAGCAGGCGGCGCGCGCGCCGCCGCCGCGCTGGCGGCAAGGTGTTTGGGTCATCCGGAATCTGTTCGCTTGCCAGATGGGTCATTGGCGTAAGCTGGCAACCAAGCGCAGGGGCTTTTCGATCAACTCAAACGCCGTGTAGATATCCGGCACGAAAAGATCGGCGCTTTGCAGGGTGGCAACGCTGGTGCCCTCTTTGGATAAGACACAAATGCCAATCGCCGCTTCTCGCAGCATGGCGGCGTCGTTTGCCCCTTGTCCCACGGCGATCACCGTTTCAGCCCCAAGCTGGCGCACGTAGGCGGCTTTGCTTTGGGTCTCCTCCCCGCGCGGGATGGTGTGCAGGCTCAGCCCCAATTGAAGCTCGATCGTTTCGCGGTTTCTGCGGGTATTGGCGGTGAGGACATGGATGGAAAGGCGGTCGCTCAGGTTTTTTAGCAGGCGGGGGATGCCCTCCAAGAGCTGACCATCCACCGCCAAAGTGCCGTTGAGATCGCAGACTAAATGCTCAAGGCGCAGCAAGCCGCGCCCGGGGATGTTTAACTCAATCATACTTGTATTATAACGTGAACCGCCCTGTAGGGAGAGCCCTCACCCCCGGCCCCTCTCCCACGAGGGGAGAGGGGAGCGTGATGGGTTTCGATACGTTCGCTGGTGCTCGCTACATTTCGACAAACTCAATGCAAGCTCAACCCGCGCCCTTCCTGCGGGTCGAGTAGGGCGTCAGCCCGTATCGAGACCCTATGATGCGGGTTTCGATACGCTCCACTTCGTTTCGCTACATTTCGACAAACTCAATGCAAGCTCAACCCGCGCCTTCCTGCGGGTCGAGTAGGCGGGTGCTCTTCCCGCCGTATCGAGACCCTATGATGCGGGTTTCGGTACGCTACGCTACTCAACCCGCACTGGCGACGGCAAAAAATTCCCCCTTCTTCCCGCCAATTTCGCCGAAATTGGGGTTAAAATTAACCTCCATGAAGCACAAACAGCATGTGGTTTACCTCGCCTTAGGCACCAATTTGGGCGACCGCTTGGAAAACCTGCGCCAAGCCCGGCAGGCTTTGCCGCCGGCCGTCGAGATTGAAGCCGCCTCGAGCGTCTATGAAACCCCGCCATGGGGCGTTCTCGACCAGCCCCCCTTCTACAACCAAGTGGTGCGTGCCGTGACCGATCTCTCGCCTCATGACCTGTTGACTTACCTCAAGCAAATCGAACAGCGCCTGGGCCGCACCGAAACCGTGCGCAACGGACCGCGCCCGATTGACCTAGACATTTTGTTCTACGATGACCTTGAGCTGGAAACCCCCCAATTGTCCATCCCTCATCCGCGCATGGAAGGGCGAGCGTTCGTGTGGCTGCCCCTGGCGGAAATCGCTCCCCACTTGATCTATCCCAAATTGGGCAAAACGGCGCAGCAGATCGCCACCGAGCTGGATTGCAGCGGCATTCATCTGACCCTTGAGCAGGAGAGTGAACGATGACCGAGTCTTCCATCAAACCGTTGAATTGGCACTCCGAGCCGGGCATCGGTTATACCGTTCAGCGCCGCCCGGATGGGGGCATGCACTATGTCTTCACCGAGATCAACGAAAAGACCCTGCGTCACTGGCGCGAGTTCGCCCTACAGCACTTATTGGACTCCGACCGCCTGACGCGCAACCTGTATGACTTGCGCGCCGTCAAAAGCGTGCCTCCCGAAGCCGTGCAGGTCGCCTTGGAGTTGAACACCGATCCGGCCGCCCGCAACATCCGCGTCGCCGTGGTGGTCGAGAACGAAGCCGTGCGCCGCGCCATCGAGGAGATCGAAGCGCTCACCGTGCCGGCCGGGGTGGAATTGGGCATCTTCACTCAGATGGACGAAGCCGAAGCGTGGCTCAGCCGCCCACTAACCCAATTGATCTGACCGCTCCTGCCCTATGCAGAAATTGAAATCCGACCGCTTGCAAATTGGCAAATGGACCTTTGAGTGGGGGCGGCGCACCTATATCATGGGCATCCTCAACGTAACGCCCGACAGCTTCTCCGGCGATGGCTTGCTGAAAAACGGGGGGGATTGGGTCGCCCTCGCCCTGCAACAGGCGCGGCGCTTTGTCGCTGCCGGCGCCGACATTCTGGATATTGGCGGCGAAAGCACGCGCCCCGGCTCGCAACCGATCAGCGCCGATGCCGAACTAGAACACGTCCTGCCGGTGCTGCACGCCATTGCCAAAGAGCTGGATGTGCCGATTTCGATCGACACCTACAAAGCGCCCGTCGCCGAAGCCGCGTTGCAAGCCGGCGCCTGTATCGTCAACGATGTGTGGGGCTTTCACGCCGATCCGACCATCGCCGAAGTGGCTGCTCGTCATCAGGCAGCTGTGATTCTGATGCACAACCGCAGCTCGTGGGCACACGCCGAGATCAAAGAAAAGCTGGGCGGACGCTATGTGGGCGTCCCCTACGAAAACCTGATCGCCGACATCCAACGCGAGCTGTTGGAAAGCGTCGCCCTCGCCCATGCTGCCGGCATCCCCGACGAGCGCATCATCCTCGATGCGGGCATCGGTTTTGGCAAGTCCACCGAGCAAAACCTCGAACTGGTGGACCGCCTCAATGAAATTCGTGCCCTGGGCTATCCCATCCTGTATGGGCCCTCGCGCAAATCCTTTATCGGTTATACCCTCGATCTACCCCCCGATCAACGTCTGGAAGGGACGGCTGCGGCGGTGGCGGTGGGCATTGTGCGCGGCGCCGACATCGTGCGCGTCCATGATGTCGAAGCCATGACGCGGGTTGCCCGCATGACCGACGCCATCGTACGCCGTTCTGCTGCACGCTAGAGCCAAAGGAGCTAAGATGATTGCCAAAGATGAATTCGGTATTCGCCAGGTTTTAAAAACGTCTTCCGCAGAGTTGGTGTACTACAGTTTGCCGCTCTTGGAAAAGCAGGGGCTGACCCAACTGGATCGCCTGCCCTATTCCATCCGCATCCTGTTGGAAGCGGTGGTGCGCGGTTGCAATCAAGCCGAAATCACCACCCAAGATGTGCTCAATTTAGCGGCTTGGCAGCCACAGCAGAGCGAACGCCCCAATTTGCCCTTCCGCCCGGCGCGGGTGATCATGCAGGATTTCACCGGCGTGCCAGCCATTGTGGATTTAGCCGCCATGCGCTCGGCTGTGCAGCGCCTGAAAGGTGACCCGCAGCGCATCAACCCGCAAGTGCCGGTCGATCTGGTGATCGATCACTCGGTGCAGGTGGATTTCTTCGCCAACGCCGATGCCCTACAGCGCAACGCCGAACTGGAGTTCCAACGCAACCGCGAGCGCTATGAGTTCCTCAGTTGGGGACAAAAAGCCTTTCGCAATTTCCGCGTTGTGCCGCCCGCGACCGGCATTGTCCATCAAGTCAATTTGGAGTATCTGGCGGAAGTGGTCATGGTCGCCGAGCAAGACGGCCGGTGGATTGCCTTTCCGGATACCTTGGTGGGCACCGATTCGCACACCACCATGATCAACGGCTTGGGCGTGGTCGGCTGGGGGGTGGGCGGCATCGAAGCCGAAGCAGCCATGCTGGGCATCCCCATCGATCTCAGCACGCCCGCTGTGGTCGGCTTCAAGTTGAGCGGCGCATTGCGCCCCGGCGTTACTGCCACCGACTTGACCCTGACCATCACCCAAATCCTGCGCAAACACGGCGTGGTGGAGAAGTTTGTCGAGTTCTTCGGACCAGGGGTCGAACGGCTCTCACTGCCCGACCGAGCGACCATTGCCAACATGGCGCCGGAATACGGCGCCACCATGGGCTATTTCCCCATCGATGCCGAGACCCTGCGCTATCTGGCAGCCACCGGGCGCAGTGCCGAGTTGGTGGAGCGGGTGGAGCGCTACGCCAAAGAGCAGGGCTTGTTCCGCACCCCCACCGCCCCCGAACCGAGCTATAGCGAAGTGCTGGAGCTGGATTTGAGCACCATCGAACCCAGCGTTGCCGGCCCCAAGCGCCCCCAAGACCGCCTGCCGTTGGGCGGGGTCAAGGAGGCGTTTGCCAAGGCGCTGGTTGCGCCGCTGAGCGAGCGCGGCTATGCCCTCTCGGCGGCGGAGGTGGATGCCAAGGCGGTCATGGGCGTCAACGGCGACCGTGTCGAGCTAAAGCACGGGGCGGTGGTGATTGCCGCCATCACCTCCTGCACCAACACCTCCAATCCGTCTGTCATGGTGGCGGCCGGCCTGCTGGCAAAGAAAGCCGTCCAACGCGGCCTGAAGGTCAAACCCTATGTAAAGACCAGCTTGGCGCCGGGTTCCCGCGTGGTCACCGAATATCTAGACCAAGCCGGCCTGCTGCAGCCGCTGGCTGAATTGGGCTTCAACGTGGTTGGCTACGGTTGCACCACCTGCATCGGCAATTCCGGGCCCTTGCCGGGCGAGGTGGTCAAAGCCATCAGCAGCGCCAATTTGGTGGCAGCCGCCGTGCTCTCCGGCAACCGCAATTTCGAGGGGCGGGTGCATCCCTACGTGCGCGCCAATTTCCTCGCCTCGCCTCCCTTGGTGGTAGCCTATGCCCTGGCCGGCAGTGTGGACGTTGACCTAACCCGTGAGGCGCTGGGCGTTGACCGCCAGGGCAAGCCGGTCTATCTCTCCGAGTTGTGGCCCTCCGAGCAGGAAATCCAAGAGGCCATCACCCAGACGCTCAGCCCGCATCTGTTCCGCCAAAAATATGCCGATGTGTTCGACGGCAACCGCGCTTGGAACGCCATCGCCGCCCGCTACGGCGAAGCGGTGAGCGCCGTCTATCCGTGGGACGAAGCCTCCACCTATATCCAAGAGCCGCCGTTCTTTGAGTCCTTCAGCCCGAAGCCCGTGCCGCCACAGGATATTGAAGCAGCGCGCGTGCTGGCGTTCTTAGGTGATTCGATCACCACCGACCATATCTCTCCGGCTGGATCGATTCCGGCCGAGTCGCCGGCCGGCCAATACCTGATCGAGCGCGGCGTGCAGCCGCGCGACTTCAACTCGTATGGGGCGCGGCGCGGCAACGACCGCGTCATGACGCGCGGCACCTTTGCCAACATCCGCCTGAAGAACCGCCTGGTGCCCGGGGTCGAGGGAGGCTATACCCTGCACTTCCCCGATCGCCAGAAAATGTTCATTTATGACGCGGCGATGAAGTACCGTGAAGAAGGTGTGCCCCTGATCGTCTTAGCCGGCAAGGAATACGGCAGCGGTTCGAGCCGCGATTGGGCAGCCAAAGGTACCCGCCTGCTGGGGGTGCGTGCCGTCTTAGCCGAAAGCTTTGAGCGCATTCACCGCTCCAACTTGGTTGGCATGGGGGTGTTGCCGTTGCAGTTCCTGCCGGGCGAGAACGCCGATTCGCTGGGCTTGGACGGCAGCGAGACCTTTAGCATCAGCGGCCTCGCTGATCTGTCTCCCAACCAGCGCGTGCAGGTGATCGCCAGGCAAGAAACTGGGAATGAAATTCGTTTTGAAGCGACGGCGCGCCTGAACACCCCAACCGAAGCGCAGATTTATCGGCACGGCGGCCTCTTGCCGTTCGTCTTGCGCCGTTTGCTTGGCTGGGCATAGCTGCAGCCGCCTGACGCCCTGTCAATAGCGGGTCGAGGATGCGGGTGCTCTTCGTGTCTCCGTGTCTTTGTGTTTCCCCATGTATCTAACCACCAAGACACCAAGACACTAAGACACGAAGTTTTTTTTAGTTTGCTACGTGTCTCCGTGCCTTCGTGGTTGGAATTCGCCTAACACCAAGACACGAAGACACTAAGAATTGCCTTTATGCCCCTCCGTGTCTCCGTGCCTTTGTGGTTTAGAAATCTCCAAACACCAAGACACAAAGACACTAAGGTTTTTTAGTTTGCTCCGTGTCTCCGTGTCTTTGTGGTTCCCCATCTATCTAACCACCAAGACACCAAGAGACCAAGGTTTTTTATTTTCCTTCGTGTCTCCGTGCCTTCGTGGTTTAGAATTCGCCTAACACCAAGACACAAAGACACTAAGGACTTCCCTAAAAACTCTCCGTGTCTCCGTGCCTTTGTGGTTTAGAAATCTCCAAACACCAAGACACAAAGACAC
>QEXX01000079.1 GCA_003130835.1 Anaerolineae bacterium
CAGCAGTTGAGCCGATCGAGCGACGGTTCGGTTTCCATGCCGGGGCAATTATTGGGGAATATGATGCTAGGGGTGGAGAGCGGCTTGGATTTGCCCCTTCCCTTACGCCAAGCTTTGCACGCTCAGGCGGATATAGAGATTGTCTATCAAGACGGAACGGGCAACCTCACTCGGCGGCGCATTCGGCCCTTGCAGGTGGTTTCTGATTTCGGCAAAACGTACGTCGTTGCTTATTGTTATCTGCGTGGCGAAGAACGTTCTTTCCGCCTCGACCGTATGCAAATTCTATCCATTGGAGGCGATGATGGTCTCTGATTTGGTGCAAGGAAAAGTAACCCAAGCGGTTCAAATCTTGCAAGAAAAAGGGGTTGACTTGTGGCTGACCTTTGTGCGCGAGACCATGTTGGCAGCCGATCCCATCCTGCCACTCATCTACGGCGAGGGCGACCTGACTTGGCATAGCGCCTTACTCATCTCTCGCAAGGGAGAAAGTATTGCCATTGTGGGGCATTACGAGGCTGAAGCGGTTCAACGCTTGGGCGCCTACACTCAGGTGATTCCCTACCATCATGGCATTAGCGCCGTGTTGCGTGAACGCATCGCAGCCCTTGATCCGCAACAAATTGCTGTGAACATCTCTCGAAGCGATCCCCTAGCTGACGGTTTAACGCATGGGATGTATCAGCAACTGCTGGATATTCTGGCGGATACCCCCTACGCTAATCGTTTGATCTCCTCTGAAGAGATCATCCACGCTCTTGTCGGGCGTAAAACCGAAGGGGAACTGGCGCGCATTCGGGCCGCTGTGCAAGCCACCGAAGAAATTTTCGTTGAGACCTTCAATTTCCTGCGGCCTGGCCAAAGTGAACGCGAAATAGCCTCCTTTATGCAGAAACGCGCCGCCGAGCGCGGTTTGGGATTGGCTTGGTCAGCAGAAAATTGCCCGGCGGTTAACGCCGGGCCCGACTCGCCGGTTGGGCATAGTGGTCCAACCGATTTACGCCTCCAACGGGGACAAATTTTGCACTTCGATTTCGGTGTCCGTAAAGACGGTTTTTGTTCGGACATTCAGCGCGTCGTCTATGTGCTTAACGAAGGCGAAACTCAACCACCTCCTGAAGTTCAGAGCGGTTTTGCGGTGATCGTTGAAGCCATCCAAAAGGCAGCCGAGGCAATGAAACCCGGTGTGCTGGGATACGAAGTGGATGCCGTTGCCCGTAGTACGGTAACGCAAGCCGGCTATGAGGAATACATGTATGGAACGGGCCATCAATTGGGCAGACGCGCCCATGACGGCGGTGGCATGTTAGGCCCGCTGTGGGAACGCTATGGTGACTCGCCGAAGAAACCGCTGGAAGTCGGACAGGTCTACACCATTGAGCCCGGTCTGATGGTGCCGGGCAGAGGCTATATTGGCTTGGAAGAGGATGTAGTCGTAACCCCGAACGGGGCAGAATTTCTTTCCCGACCGCAAAAGGAATTAATCTGCTTGTGAAGGATGAATAGCGCTCTCTTTCGCTGGCGATTTGGGCTATTCATTGCTTTCCTGCTTGGCTTCTGGCTTGTCGGTGTTCTTTGGTTTGCGGCGTGGCGAGATGGAAGTTTGCGAGATTCCCCGCGCTTATTTGCCGCAGGATTGACGCTGTTAGCCATTTGCCTCATTTTCATAGGCTTCTTAACGGCTAGCTTCACGTCCCGGGGGGCGAGGCTGTTCATCGAGCTTGGTGATAGGATAACCAAACCGTTTCAGCGGTTAGGCAAGCAGAATTTGTTGTTGCTAGGCTTGCTCTACGTCACGTTTGCTTTCTGGATGGCAGGAGATTATAGCTGGTATTTCTCTTCGATCTGGCGGCGCTTACCGCTTTTTCTGGCTTATGCTGGCTTAGCAACGCTGGTTTTGAAAGCTTGGATGAGCGACCTAAGGTGGAGGCAACTTGGCTTTGCAAGCCTAGTTTTTACGGCTGCTGTCCTGCGTCTGAGTGTATTTCTCGCTGATGTCACGGATTATCCCTTTTCGCTCACTTGGTCAGAGACAACCCGCTTTTATTATGCCTCGCTCTTCTTTTCAGAACGCCTGTACGGCCAACGAATTGCTTGGCCACCCTACGATGCTAGCCGCGCCCTTTTGCAAGCTATTCCTTTTTTGTTTTCAAACCTGCCTCTGTGGGTTCATCGTCTCTGGCAGGCGGTTCTCTGGATGGGGATAACGGTTCTCACCGCCAATAGTTTGACGCGCCGATTGGGTATCGGTGATGCACTCCAACGCTGGGTATTTTTTAGCGCAACGGTTCTCTGGTTGCTATTCGCCCCGGTTTATTTTCAACTTCAGTTAGCTGTGTGGTTTGTCTGTATCGGTTTAGAGCGTTACTTTTGGGAGCGGCGTCACTTGTTCAAGACCTTGCTGATCCTTGCGATTGCGTCGCTGTGGTGTGGCTTGAGCCGCATCAATTGGTTTCCCATGCCAGCTTTAATTGCTACCTTATTTTATGTCTTGGAGAAGCCGAAGGGGGAACAACCCTTCTATCGGTATTTTTCTCAACCCTTGCTTTGGGTGTTTTTCGGCAGCATGATGGCAGCCATCAGCCAAGGGGCTTATATCCTGCTATCCGGTGCTGAGGCACATACATACGGGTACATCTTTACATCAAAGATTTTATGGTACCGTCTGCTGCCCAACCCGACTTTCCCAACCGGTATCCTGCCCACAGCGATCTTTGTGTCTTTTCCTTTGTTGGTTTGGATCGTTTGGCGCGTCAAAAACAACCATGTGCGATTAGGGGTTTGGCGTTGGTTGGCTCTTGCTATGATGTTGCTTGTCCTCTTTGCTGGTGGAATTGTGGTGAGCGCCAAAATTGGCGGTGGCAACAATTTGCATAATCTGGATGCCTACTGGGCGCTGCTTTGGCTGCTTGCTGCGGCTCTCTACTTTGGACATTACCAAAACGAGCAACCGATCGATCGCCCTGAAATGCGGGCTGCAGTCTCTCGCATCGAAAGGTTGGGCAACGCTGTTTTGCTTGGATGGCTTTTCCTCATGTTGCTATTTTCTGCGCTGAGCAGTGGTGCGCCGCGATTCCTGTATTCAAGTCAGGACGTCGAGAGCGACTTAAAATTGCTGCAGCAGGCTCTCCAAGCAGCCAACGCCCAAGGTCCAATGCTCTTTCTCACAGAGCGACAATTATTGACGTTTGGCACTCCGCGTTCATACAATATTGTTTACGATTACGAAAAAGTATGGTTGATTATGATGGCGATGGCGCATAATCAAGCCTATCTGGATCGCTTTCATGAGGATATTCGCTCTCAACGATTCTCGTTAATCGTCAGTGATCCCTTGAGATTACGTAAAAAAGGCACCAGCGCTCACTTTGGCGATGAAAACGATTATTGGGTAGAGGAAGTGGCTACCCCCATCCTGTGTTATTACGAACCGAAGAAGCTGCTGCGTACAGCCACCATCCGTTGGTATGTGCCCAGAGCTGAGCCGCTGCCCTGTCCCTAAAGGCAGGGAATTTCTGCACTCTTGCGGTGTTTGGGCTTCAGTGGATGGTCAAGGAAAGTCTCAATCTGAAACCGTTTGAGGATCATCCAGGTCGCCGTATAACTGGCGATGGATAATGCTCAGGGCGCGCACCTGTTCGGCTGCGTGATAGGATGACCGCACCAAGGGCGCGCTTTCCACCCACTTAAAACCAATGCTCAAACCGTATTCCTTCAGCTCGGCAAATTCTTCAGGCGTGTAATAGCGCGCGATCGGTAAATGTTTCTTGCTGGGTTGCAGATATTGACCGATGGTCAAGATGTCTACACCCCAAGAGCGTTGATCGCGCATCACCGCCTTGACTTCTTCCATTGTCTCGCCTAATCCTACCATAATGCCCGATTTGGTCAGCACCTGTGGGTCAAGTTTCTTGGCGTTGCTCAGTGTGGCTGCCGCCCACTCATAGCGGTCTTGGGGTTGGACGAGCTTGAACAAGCGCGGCACAGTTTCGACGTTGTGGTTGAGGATTTCCGGTCGGGCATCCATCACGATTTTGAGCGCTTCGAGGCTGCCCTTAAAGTCGGGAATCAAGACTTCGATGGAACAACCTGGAAGAACTTGGCGGATGCGGCGGATGACCATGGCAAAAATCGGCGCGCCCCCGTCGGGACGGTCGTCACGATTGACACTGGTGATCACGGCGTGTTGCAACTTCATTGCTTTTACCGCTTGGGCAATGCGCTCCGGCTCCAACCAATCTAGAGCTTCTGGGCGGCCGCGTTTGATGTCACAAAAGCCACAACTGCGCGTGCAGATATCGCCCATCATTAAGAAAGTTGCCGTGCCGGCACCCCAACATTCACCTAAATTGGGGCACATGGCTTCTTCGCAAACCGTATGCAAGGCTTTGCTGCGCATCAGACTTTGCACCCATTGGTAGGTCTCGCCTGCCGGGGCGCGCACCCGAATCCACTCCGGGCGGCGGAGCGGGGTCGTATTCAGGGTTTGCGGGTCAACTCGATCGCGCGTTGGTGTAAATGGCATAATCTTCTTCCCATTCAATTCAGAGATGATTAGGGGTATTTTACCTCAAAAGTTCTCGCTCGGATTGTGCTTTCCCAAGATGAGGAGGGTTGAATTCACACTTTCCCACTTGGCGGGCAAGGACGGTTGTCTGCCAGGTATGTTGCAATCAGCGGCGGCTACCGAACAAGTCGAGAGCAGCAGCGTGGGTAAGGGAGTGTTTGTCCAGCTAGCTTAAGCGGAAATTGTCCACGCCAAGATGGCTTATCTTGCCCATCCGATCGGTGCAAAAAATCCTTTTGGATTGGTGAGATTGCCTTCAATCGCACCCATGCAGTGCTCTGCTTGTGGGAGCTATTTACCAATGCAGCGAAATTGGTCATACTTGTGTGGCAGGTGGCTTGCCCCTTGAGGAAAACATTCAGGTTGCGCGCAAAGCAACTATCTCTCCGTCAGACCGGCTTGGATAGCCAAGATTGCTGCCTGGGTGCGGTCTTCGACCCCCAATTTCTCCAAGATCGAACTGACATAATTACGCACCGTCCCGCGCGTCAGGTAGAGTTTGTCGGCGATCTCTGCATTGGTATAGCCTTGGGCGATGAGGCGGAGGATTTCCACTTCACGCTCGCTAAGCGATTCACTCAGGCGCGTTGGTGTTGCCGAGGGAGCTCGAGCAACATTCTGAAAGAGTTTACCGGCGACGGCTGGGTCTACATGGGTTTTTCCCTCCATCGTGCCTTTCACAGCTTGGAGCAACTCATCGCGTTTGACCCCCTTAAGCAGATACCCATCTGCGCCGGCGCGGATGGCATCGAACACCCATTCGTCATCCCCGTAAGTGGTCAGCGCTAAAACTTTTACCTGCGGATAACGTCGTTTGATTTCGCGTGTGGCTTGGATGCCGTTCATGCCCGGCATCTTTAGGTCCATCAGTACCAAGTCAGGTGATTTTTCCGCTACTTGTTCAACCGCTTGATCGCCATCGTAGGCTTTAGCAACGACTTGGATTTGAGGATCAGAGCCGAGAATCATCTCCAAACCATCACAAACCACCGCTTGATCGTCTACAACCATCACGTGGATCATGGCTCCACCTCCGCTTGAAGATCAATGAGTGTCCCTTGATTGGGTTCAGAATGGATTTCTAACTTCGCGCCGATCAATTCCGCTCGCTCGAACATCCCACGGATACCCAACTGCTCCTCCGAGAGATGGTTGGGATCGAAACCCTTGCCATCATCGTTAATTTGGAGCTGTAATAAGCCAGCCTCTTTTCGCAGAGATAGACGAACGTGCCTGGCATTGGCATGGAGGGCCGAATTTTGCAGGGCTTCCTGAGCAATGCGATAATAGGCCTGTTCCACTTCCGCGGAAAGACCCTCTAGCTGTTGAGCTAAATCCAGGGTGAGTTGCCAACCGTTGCGTTCGGCATAATCCTCCGCCAAGCTGCGCAATGCCAAGCTCAACCCCATCTCTTCGAGCGGTGAGGCGCGTAATGCGCTCAAAGCCCGGCGGGTTTCATCCAGCCCGGCACGGGTGCTATTCAACATTTGTTCCAGCATTTGGCGCGGTTGTTCGGGAATGGCTTTCCAGGCTGTGAGCAGAGCTTCGAGTTGAACGGTGAGTGCGCTGAGGGTATGCGCCAGAGTGTCGTGCAATTCACGCGCTAGACGATTGCGTTCTTGGCTAAGGGTCAATTGTTCCACGGTAGAAGCATGACGCATCAAGCGCAGATTGGTGCGCGCCAATTCGGCCCGCTGGCTGCGCTGTGCTTTGACCAATCGCACAATCACGTACCCGATCAGCAAAAAGGTGATCGAACGTGAAATTAGGAACCCGCCGACCACTGCACGTTGAACCATCGGTGAATCGGGCAGAAAACGCAATAAAGGATCGTCTTGGAGAAGAAACCAATTTAACCCTCCTTGCAAAAGTGCTGTTCCGAGGCTGAACAGGATCACGGCGCGAAAGTCGTATTGCCAGGCGGTCAGGATCAATAAAATATAGGTAAAAGGCTCCAATTGAATGAACCCGCGGTAGCCTGAGAGGAAATGTCCTTCTAATAGCAAGGTAACCGTTGCAAAGATCAGGGCAATAGGAATATATGCCCGCCCAAGCGTTTCTTGAAAGCCATGCCAATAGAGATAGGCGAGGAGGAAGATCGTGTCGAGGACGATCAGCGCAACCGGAAAATCCAGCTCATCAAATGCAAGGATCGAGGAGAGGCGCAAGCGCAAGGTGGGTAAGAAGAATAGCCAAGCCACGCGCATCCATGCATAGATGCGGAAAACTTGGAGAAAACCGGGTTCCATCTCAATAGCTTTCATTTTCTGGAATCATAGCATATTCACCATTTCGTGACTATAAACTTCAATCATACAACGCTATGACTGCTGTCATAATTGGGCGTTGCAATCGATGACTGCATTCACTGCGCAAAGATTCGTCCTTTTGGTATGCTCTAAGTTGAAATTTGGGCGCAAATACCAATCCAATTTTATGGAGGTTCACGATGAAGAAGAAACGCTATTGGATAATCATCCTTGTGCTATTATTAGCCGCTGGGGGATATTTCGGTTATCGTTGGTATAGCCTGCGCAATGCCGGTCAGCAGGCGGCAGTCAATATCCAAACGGCACAGGTACAGGAAGGCGAGTTATCCATCACGCTGAACGCCACCGGCACCGTGCGTTCCGCGCAGAGTGCTACCCTTTACTGGGGAACAAGCGGAACGGTGGAAAAGGTTTATGTTCAAGTCGGCGATACCGTTCAAGCCGGTCAGAAATTAGCCGAGCTGGCAAAGAATACATTGCCCCAGTCGGTCATCTCAGCCGAGGCGGATTTGATGGCGGCAAAGAAAGCCCTTGAGGAGCTTTACACCAACGCCGAAGTGGCGAAAGCCACCGCGATGAGCGAGATTGCCACGTATGCCGAAGCGGTGCGTGATGCCCAATATCAACTGGATTACTTTATCGTGCCCAGCGAGCAGGCAAATATGTCCGCCATGGAAGCCTTGGCCGTGATGGAAGAGCGCTTGGAAGCCGCGCGCAAAGCATTCGAACCCTATCGCCTCTCTGAGTACGATAATACGACCCGGCAAAAGTTGAAAGAAGCCCTGGATTTGGCCCAAGCAGACTATGACACCGCAGTTAAACGCCTGAAGTATGAGTACGCCTTACAGGTTGCTAAGGCAAATCTTGCCAAGGCGCAACAAGATTACGAAACCTATAAGGATGGACCACCCCCAGATGAAATAGCGGAGGCGCAGGCAGCCATCACCGCAGCCGAAGCTGCCATGCGCCTGGCATGGATCGAAGCGCCTTTTGCCGGCGTGGTCACCAAAGCAATTCCCTTGGTGGGAGATCAGGTAACTTCGAACACTGAGGCTTTCCGCATCGATGACCTTTCTACTTTGTATGTTGACCTCTCTGTATCAGAAGTGGATATCAATCAGATCCAGATCGGCCAGGCGGTAACGATCACTTTGGATGCTTTGCGAGGGAAACAGTTTCAGGGTGAAGTCAGTGCTGTAGCAATGGTTTCGGATAGCACGGATTATACCGTCACCGTGCGGTTGTTGGATGCCAGCGACGAAGTCCGCCCAGGCATGACCAGCACAGCTGAAATCTTGATTCAAAAGACCGAAAAATCATTACTTGTGCCAAATGAAGCTATCCGTTATGAGAATGGCAATCAGGTTGTCTATGTCGTGAAACCCGGTGAGGGAGTGAGCGCGGTTACCATCCAAATCGGGGCTTCCTCAGATAGCTACAGCCAGGTATTGAGCGGAGACTTACAAGTTGGAGATACCATCCTCTTGAATACTAGTGATGTCTCCGTTGCGCGCGGTTTCTTTCCCATGATGGGCGGCGGATTTGGCGGTCCACCCCCTGGTGAACGAAGAATTATTCGGCAGAATACGGACGGCAACAGCGGAGGGCAGCCATGAACGATTGGGTCATCGAGGCTGAGGAGTTGAAAAAGACCTATCGTATGGGCAGTGTTGAAGTCCCGGCTCTGCGCGGGGTATCTCTTAAGATAGCGCGTGGCAGCGTGACCGCCATTATGGGGCCCTCGGGTTCGGGAAAATCCACCTTGATGAACTTACTCGGCTGTCTCGACCGTCCAACTTCGGGAAAGTACACCCTTGACGGCGAAAACGTGGCAGAATTGAGAGACGATCAATTAGCCAGTATACGCAATCGCAAAGTGGGCTTTATCTTTCAGACTTTCAACCTCCTACCGCGTTCAACGGCGCTCAGCAACGTGGAACTGCCCTTGCGTTATAGCGGTGCCAACGGCAATCGCACCGAAAAAGCGCGCCAGGCTTTGGAGGCAGTGGGATTGGCACATCGCATCTACCACCGCCCCAATGAGCTTTCCGGCGGACAGCAACAACGGGTAGCAATTGCCCGCGCCATTATCAATCAACCTTCGATCATCCTTGCCGATGAACCAACCGGCAATTTAGACAGCAAATCAGGTGCGGAAATCATGGAGTTGCTCATGAATCTAAACCGTAAAATGGGAACTACTTTGATCCTGGTGACCCATGACCCGGAAATTGCCACTTATGCGCAGCGGGTGATCCATATCCGCGATGGGCAAATCGTGCAGGAGGAGAGCAAATGAAGTTCTTAGACATTCTGCTAGAATCCTTACAAAGCCTTTCCGCAAACAAAGTGAGATCCGCGCTGACAATTCTAGGCATTGTCATCGGTGTGGCAGCGGTGATTGCCATGCTGGGTATTGGCAACGGCACAAAACAGCAGATCACCAAGCAGATCGAAAGCCTGGGTACCAATCTCCTCTTTGTAAACTCTGGCGGCGATGCCCAAGACCCGGAGCCCTTGACCCTGCGCGATGCCGAAGCCATTCAAGACCGCAGCAAGGCGCCTTCGGTCTCCAATGTTGCCCCCATTCTCCAAACCCAAGTGACCGTTGCGATTGCCGGCGAGAGCATGATTACTTCCCTCATTGGAGTGACACCAGCCTATTTCGAGGTTCAGGATATCGATATTGCCGAGGGAAGCACGATATTAGCACGTCATGTGACCAATTATGAAACGGTGGTCATCTTGGGCAGTGAGGTCGCCGAGGAGCTATTCAATCGCACCACGGATTTGGCCGGCGAGAAGGTGCGGATCAACGGGCAGGTTTTTACGGTAATCGGCGTGCTGGAATCGGCTGGGGGAACTTCCTTTGGCAGTCAAGATAATCGCGTGTTGGTGCCGTTAAGCTCGGCCCAGATTCGTTTGGTCAGCCGCAGCGTCCCAGATGAAGTGAGCATGCTCTACGTCCAGGCAAAAGATTCGGAAAGCGTAGAGACGGCGATGGAAGAGGTGGCGCGCATCCTGCGCGCTCGTCACCGCCGCAACCTTGGCACCGATGATTTTGAAATCCGCAGCACGCAATCTTTCTTGGAAACAGCCTCGACCATCACCGGCATCATGACTGCTTTTCTGGGAGGAATTGCCGGTGTTTCCTTGCTCGTTGGAGGGATTGGCATCATGAACATCATGTTGGTCACGGTGGTCGAACGCACGCGCGAGATCGGCTTGAGAAAAGCGGTCGGCGCACGACGGCTGGACATCTTGATTCAATTTCTCTTAGAATCACTCTTGCTGAGCTTAAGCGGTGGTGTGATCGGCATCTTATTTGGCTATGCCATTTCCTTCCTCATCGATCGCCTGGCGACTATGAGCGGCATTTCCATTAACCCGGTGATCACGCTGGATTCGATCTTGATGGCAACTTTGTTCTCTCTGGCAGTAGGCATTTTCTTCGGACTTTATCCGGCGAACCGCGCCGCGAAATTGGAACCGGTGGAGGCATTGCGCAGTGAATAAGCGATTTTTCCATCTCTCCTCCAAATGGACTTACCGCCAATTCCTGGTTGCCTTGGGGATTGCTCTCCTATCGACCTTGAGCAGCTTCGGGTTCAGCTCACCTCATTTAGTGCGCTTGACGGTGATCAACAAAGCCGATATCGAGGTCGCTTTATCGCTTACAGCTACCAAAAACGGAGAAGATATCTTCTACTATTTTTTCATTCCCAAAGGCGACGAAGAAGCGCCGACAGAAAAAACCTTTACTATTGAACCCGCCGTTTACAGTGTCACGGCCACCTATCTGGAAGCCTACGATCCGGTATATGGTTATCCGCGCTGTGGGGGGAATTCTCCCAGCGGGAGGTATGGTTTGGTGGTTCATGGTCGCTTGATCATTCCCCCTTGCCGAAAGTCTTTTTCTGCCCCTGGCGACATGGGAATGTGGAAGCTGGGCGCTCCCAGCGGTGGGAGACGATTTCGGTATCTGCCCTGATCTCTTTCCCCCACCCGCAGTGAGAAGCCTGCCGGTGGGGGATTCTTGCAACCTTTCCCTTTCCTTGGCGTAGATCGAACTGAAGACGTGTTATCTAGCACTGGCTGGCAAAACGGTGCATTATGGACCACAACCAAACAGACTAGCACAAGGGGCTTTCTCCTGGCTGTTTTACGGATCTGGAATGGTTTTGCCTTTGAGGGTCTACTTGTGATTGTATATTCATACTGGTTGGAGCAAGTTATAATCAATTTATTCCTGACAGGATTAGAGCATTTCATAAGGAAAGTGAGGTTTCGATGGAATACGGTCAAATCCTCCGCCGCGCTTGGCAGATAACGTGGAAATACAAGTTTTTATGGGTCTTTGGCATTGCCATCGCTTTGTGTCGTGGCCAAGGGGGCGGCAATGGGGCAAACTTCAATTTCGGGAACAATTTCCCTCGCGAGGGCAATCGCAATGGAGACATTCCTATTTCGCCTGAGGTGATGCGGGGAATTCAGCAATTTATCAATAGCCCGGCCTTTTGGGGATTAATTGTCGGTCTCATCGTGTTGATTCTTGTGCTGACCTTGCTTTCCATTGCAGTTGGCGCGTATGCGCGCGGGGTGTTGGTGCGTTCGGTGAACCGCATTGAAAACGGTGAGATATTGGATTTCCGTCAAGCGTGGGAGGAGGGCAAGCCATCCTTCCGACCGCTCTTTTGGTTGGAATTGATCCTCAGCCTGCCTTCGCTGGCGATCGGATTATCTGTGCTCACGATCACGTTGGTAATCCTTCTCAATTTAATACGTTCTGGTGCTCTTAGCAGAGGCGCATTCCCCGATGAGATTGCCGGTCAGGTGGGGTTATTGGTGCCGCTGGCGATTGTTGCTTTTTGTGGTTTGATCTGTCTTGGCTTGATTATCCAATTGTTTGTTGCCATCTTCACCGTGTTTGGCAGCCGAGCCATCGCTTTAGAAGGGCACAGCGTGACGGCAAGCTTTGGGCGCGCCTGGCAGGTTTTTACGAAAAATCTGGCTCCTGTCGTCTTATTTGCCTTGATCCTGTTTGGGATTAACCTGTTGGTTGGGATCGTGATTGCCATCCCCCTGGCAATTTTTGTTGGAATGATTTTGGTTATGGGCATTGGTGCAGCCATGAGCGGACTCTGGCCAATACTCGTTGTCCTTGCCTTAGGATTGGTGTTTGTGATTGCCCTCTTGTCTATTGGCGTAGGAGGCATCTATCGAGTTTATGCGGAAACGTTGTGGACCTTGGTATATCGTCAGTTGGTCGGATTAGCCCAGCCGCCCGAACCGCCTAGCACGCCTTCCAGTGCCCCAGAGCTGACCTCGCCCTAAGACAGCGCAAGCGCCTGCGCTTTTGGTTGTAAAATGTGAGCGTGCAAGCGGAGCATCTTCTCCATTTGGCTATTCTAGCCATCGAAGAAGGAGACAAAAGTCGTGCAGTTGGTTTGCTGAGGCGTCTCTTAGAGCAGCAGCCGCGCAACGCCGAGGCTTGGTATTGGCTCTCCAAGACCCAAGACGACCCAGCCCGCCAGCGTGAGTGCCTGGTGCGGGCATTGCGCTTCCAGCCCGATCATACCCGAGCACGAGCGGATTTCGCTACCCTACAATCACGCTCTAGCCCCTGGTCGACGCCGATTTCTTCTCCGCAAAGGATGCCAAGCGCTATTCCATCTGCTGCTCGTCCTCAGCCTGCCCTAAGACAGGTTTCGCAGCCACCGGCAAGGGGCAAAGCGCAGACGGGGCTTTGGATAGCGCTGATGGGGTTATTGTTAATCGGGGTTGTTTGCCTGAGCGCGTTGCTTGCAACCGCTTCGATTTGGCAACCCGTTTGGGATCAATGGGTTGGAGAACTGGGCTTGCCAGTGCTTTTCTTGACGCAGTCTGAGCGCTTACCGAGCGGCTTATCGACCGGTTATTGGATGTTCGAAGTTGAGCGTCCCATACCGCCGGGCAACTACATTGGCGATTTGGTGTTGCTGCCCAACGGCGTGTTCTGGTTCGGGTACTTGCGCGGTCAGTACCGTCTTGAAGATCAGCAAACCTTGTCTCTGTGTGTGGATTCAAAAGATGAGGGGACTCCATCCACTTGTTTCCGGGTGCAGGTTGTCTCGAGTCAGGCGAATCAAGTGATCCTCAACCTGCAATTAAACACCCTACAGGGAGAGCAGTGGGTAGAAGGATTGATCTATCGCAAGGTGCTAGGGGATACTCACCAAGCCGATCTTGCCGCAGATTTGGTGGGGCGTTGGCAACCTTTCCCTTTAGATCATCACACCCGCATTGCGCAAGGTCGCGGCAGCGAAGGTTCGCCGGATGAAGTGTATCTGTTCACGGCTAGCGGGGAATTGTGGGCTGGCGGGCGCAAACTCTCTTCATATCGGGTCGAAGGTGACACCGTGCGCGTGCCAGACTATTTTGGGGATTTCGGCGAGCGCTTTCAGGTTGACCGCTTGGGGGATTGGATGGTTCTGGTTGGTCAATTCAACAAGCCGGCGATCATTCTATCGTTGAGGCGCGTTCCCTGATCAGTGGTTGTTGCTTTTGAATGGAGTTCTGAGCGGATGGTCTAACCTAGCCTGTCAGGCTTCTCTTACCCCATAATTTGCATTTGGAGTCGCTGCCTGCACCAGGCGCAAACTCCACTATCCGATTGACCCCTACTGCGATAAGCTTCGTGCATAGCTGAGGGCAAACATCGACCCCATTATCTGGAAAAAAGAAGCGATGCCCTTGTCCCCACCCCCTCGTTCAGTGGCCGAGGCGTCAATGTTCGTTGTCTATCGGATGTTAAACGTCCTCCCTGCGTTGAGTGACGCCAGCGGGGAGACCTGCGACTCCGAGGGGTGGAATGAGCCAATGTTTGTGCTTTACTGCCCGCTGCAGGGTGGATGTCTTCGTCTGCCCAATGCCGCAGGCGCGGACGCCTGCGACTCCAGGAAAGATAAAGCGAGACTGCCGGTGCTGCGACGACCTACCGAGAGGTGAACGTCCTCGCTTTGTGAGCCCCGCAGGCGAAGTGCTTCTCGAGTAGCTTGTTTTGCTATTGTGCCCTGTGTTTTTAGGCAAGGTCGCCATTGCAACCGCTCTTAATGGGTTAGCCTTAAAGTGATTCTCATCGGGACTCTGCAGGAACTCAAGCGATTCGTGAGGAATCCTTTTTCAATCCAAAAATATCCGACTTGTCAGAGGCACGCTTTAGCCTAATTCGTAGCCATGCTGGGACAGAGCGAGTAAATCCTGCAAGGGAATGGTCTTCCTCAGGGCTTCGGCGCGTTCGATGACCCGACGCGTCCAAAGGGTGGGTGGCGTTGAGTCGGTGAGCAGGGAAAAAGCTTCTTCGGCAGTCAACCAGTGGGCTTGGATATGCTCCTCACTCAAACGGGGTGAGGTGTCGCTGTCATAATGACAGAGATAGACAACTCCGATCAGTTCATTCTCCGCCAGCGCTGCACCGCGATAGAAATGGGTGGTGCCCAAAATGCATAACGGTTGGGCAATCAAGCCCACTTCTTCTTGGAGTTCACGGCGCAGGGCGTCTTCAAAGCCTTCTCCTTGCTCGAGCCGCCCGGTGACCGGCTCCCAGATGCCCTGAGCATAATCCTTTTGGGGCGAACGCTGCAACAATAGATAGCGGTTATCGCGGCTGCGCCAGAGCAATGCGCCCACGCCGCCGATGAAACGGCCAACGCTCATTGGAAACGCTCCTCCTTCTCTTTATCGAGTAGATATGTGATTTTTATCACTATCCTTTTTCTTAATCGCTATTTATACTCAAACTGCGCAAAATTTTTACAAAAACGCGCAATTTTGAACATTTTGCATCTTAGGCTGTCCAAAATGGACGGATAAGTAAGGAAAGTCGCCGATGGACCACCCAAACGTGCCTCCACCGATCCAAGTAGATGATTGTGATCCCAGCCATCTGATTCCCTTACTGCAACGCATCCAACAACAGGAAGGGTATATTTCCGAACAGTCGGTGCGCCAAATTGCTCGTCTGCTCAAAATCTCGGAAAACCACATCTACGGTGTGGCTTCATTTTACTCCCAATTCCACTTTCAGAAGCCCGGCAAGCATCACCTCAAAGTTTGTTTAGGCACGGCCTGTCATGTTCAGGGTGGTGTGCAACTTGCTCAGGAGGTGGAAAAACAATTAAGCCTCCGCTCTGGCGAAACAACCACCGATGGTGCTATTGACTATGAAGAAGTTGCTTGCTTGGGGTGTTGCGCCCAAGCCGCCGTGGTGGAAATTGATGGGGTGATCTACGCCAAGATGACGACCGACCGCTTGGTGAAAAAGTTGAATGAACTGCGATTGCATGAACCGCTTTGTTCAGGGGCGGATGAATCCTCTCTCTCAGCGTTAGCTTCTGCTTGACCCAACGGATCAGCAATGAACGAGTCTCCCTTTCCCCAATTTAATCATTTACAACTTCGGGCACAGAAAAAATGGGCTGCCTTGCAAAACAGCTCTCAGCCACTGATTTATCTTGGCACAGCTTCCTGTGGGCGAGCAGCCGGCGCCTTGCAAACCTTGCAAGCAATCCAGGTATCCCTCGAAGAAATCAACCGCTCGGCGCAGATTTTGCAAGTAGGGTGTATTGGTCCCTGCTATCTTGAACCCTTGATGGACCTGCAATTGCCCGGTTTGCCACGCATCTCGTATGCGAAAGTTAACCCTGAAAAAGCCAAACGCATCCTACGGGCTGCCCTACTCAATGGGGATCTCTCTCCAAAATTAGCCATTGGACATTTTGGCGACGATTCTTTCACTCAGCAAAGCGGCATCGGTCGTTTCTTCGATTTACCAATGCTGAAACCACAGGTACGCGTGATTCTGCGCAATTGTGGCTTTATCGACCCTGAGGACATCGATCAGTATCTTGCCCAAGACGGCTATGTTGGCTTTGTACAGGCATTGCAGAAGGGACCTGAGGGGGTCATTGAGGAGGTTAGGCAATCAGGATTGCGGGGGCGGGGTGGAGCTGGTTTCCCCACCTATAAAAAATGGGAAATTTGCCGCGCAGCTCCTAGCGAGCAAAAATTTGTTATTTGCAATGCCGATGAAGGCGATCCAGGTGCATTTATGAACCGCTCTCTCCTTGAGGGCGATCCCCATGCTGTGCTCGAAGGGATGTTAATCGCCGGCTATGCCATTGGTGCCCAACACGGATTTGTATACGTGCGCGCCGAATATCCCTTGGCTGTGGCTCGCCTGCGTCAGGCTATCCAACAAATGCGCCAGTATGGCCTTTTGGGAACAGATATCTTGGGGAGCGGCTTTAGCTTCGATATCGAAGTGAAAGAAGGCGCGGGTGCCTTTGTCTGCGGAGAAGAAACTGCTTTGATTGCCTCGTTGGAGGGGGAGCGGGGGATGCCTAGACCGCGACCACCCTTCCCGGCTGAAAAAGGCTACCGCGGCTACCCTACATTGATCAACAACACCGAGACCTTCGGCATTCTGCCCAACATCTTACGCAATGGCGGGCAATGGTTCATTCAACTAGGCTCACCAGGAAATGCTGGCACGAAAACCTTTTCCTTGGTTGGAAAAGCCCGTCATACCGGCTTGATCGAGGTGCCCTTGGGGATGACCCTGCGCCAGATTGTCTTTGACATCGGCGGCGGCACAATTAAACCGTTCAAGGCCGTTCAGACGGGTGGCCCTTTGGGCGGTTGTCTCTCGGCCGCCCATCTAGACACGCCGGTTGACTATGAGAATATGCGCGCCAGTGGATCCATTATGGGATCAGGCGGCTTGATTGTGTTGGATGAATCCACTTGTATTGTCGATTTGGCACGCTATTTTCTGACCTTCTCAAAGAACGAATCATGTGGCAAATGTACCCCCTGTCGGGTGGGTACGCGCATCTTGGTTGAAACCCTCCAAAAAATTGCCCGCGGTGAAGGAGAAATGGACGATTTAGACGTATTATACAAAGTCGCCGACACCATGCAGCGCACCGCATTGTGTGGCGGAGGTCAAACAGCACCAAACCCGGTCTTGACTACCCTGAAATACTTTATGAACGAATACCTCACCCATATTCAGGGTCGTTATTGTCCGGCTGCTGTTTGCACGGAGCTTTTTGAATATCGCATCATCGCTGAAAAATGCACTGGTTGCGGGCGTTGTGTTCAAGTCTGTTCGAGCGGAGCGGTGAGCGGAGAGAAGAAGGAACCTCACACCATTGACGTCGAACGGTGTATCAAGTGCCGCGCCTGCGTTGAAGTCTGTAAATTCGATGCCATTGTTGGCGTTCCGGTGAGCGCCTACCATTCGCAGGAGGTGACCCTATGACCTCGCTGTGGATGACCATCGATGGACGGGTTCTAGAAGTTGAAAAGGGAGAAACAGTCTTACAAGCTGCTCGCCGCTATGGCTTCTATATTCCTACCCTATGCGATTATGCCCATCTTACCCCGCACGGTTCCTGTCGTTTGTGCATCGTTGAATTGGAGGGTTCGCCCAAGACCCCAGCGGCCTGTACTACACCGGTTGAAGACGGGATGATCGTCCGCACCCATTCGCCGCGCTTGCAAGCCTTGCGTTCCGAGATTTTACGCTTGTTGCTCAGTGAACATCCCATCTGTTGCTTGGTTTGTCCGGAACAAGACCATTGTGATGAGTGTATGATCACCCTGCGCAAGAGCGGTGTAACCACCGGTTGTCGTTCCTGTCCGAAGGATGGGTTGTGTGAGTTGCAAGAATTGGTGGTGCGCATTGGGTTAGAGGGTCAATCGCCTTATCCGGTTTATTATCGTGGGTATTCGGTTGAAAAAGGGGACCCGTTCTTTGACCGCGATTATAACTTGTGCATCTTGTGCGGGCGCTGCTTACGCGTGTGTGAGGAATTGCACTTTGCTACCACTTTGACCTATGTCGAGCGCGGCAATCGCACCATGGTCGGCACGGCTTTTGGGCGCAGCCACGTGGAAGCCGGCTGCAGTTTTTGTGGTGCCTGCGTGGAAGTTTGTCCAACCGGTGCGCTGGTTGAGAAATACTCGAAATGGGATGGCAGAGCGGATGGCGAAGCAACGTCGATCTGCCCCCTGTGTTCCCTAAACTGTGAGGTGCACCTGTTAACCAAAAAGGGGCAAGTGATCAACAGCTTGCCCGTTGACCTGTTGGGCAAAGGCCCGCTGTGCCTTGCCGGACGATTCGGGATTCCCGAACTGGTCAATCATCCGCAACGCCTGAAAGTGCCCCAATTGCGGGAAGGAACAGGCTGGCGACAACTCACTTGGGAGGAAGCTGCCCAAATCCTTGCGCAAAAGTTGTTTAACTGTCCCTCAGAGAACTTTGGTTTGTTGATTTCCGATAGCATCAGCAATGAAGACCTCTATATCGCCCAGAAATTTGCCAGGGTGGTCATGCGCACGCATCAGGTCAGCACTTTAGCAGCCCAGCGGTACGGGCACGGTTTTCCGCAGGTGATCGAACTCCTGAAGCAATCTGTCTCGCTTCAGGCGTTGGATACAGCGCAGGCGGTGTTGTGTGTTGGTTTGGATACCCGCTACCTACAAGCGGTTGTAGAAACAAAATTGGTGCAGGCGCGGCGCCGAGGCGCAAAATTGGTTACCTTATATACCCAAGCGCATAACCTCTCCTTCTTTGCCGATGAGGAATTGCTTGCTGAGCCTGGACAGGAAGCTGGTTTCCTGAGTGCCTTGACTCACCTGACGCAGGGAAAACTACCAAGCGGACGGGCTTTTTCCAAGGAGCAGCGTTCAGCATTGCAACGTGCCTCAAAATCCCTGGCTGCCTCTCCCGTGGTCATTCTGGTCGGTTCAGCAGCATTGGAGTCGGTCAAAAATAAAACGCTGCTGCAAGCGGTGCAAGCCTTAGCGAAAGCGCTTCATGCCATCGTTGTTCCCCTGATCTCCCAGGGCAACTTAAGCGGCTCGCTAATGATGGGCGCTTATCCACATCTATTGCCAGGCGGTTTCGGCTTGGACGACGAAGTACAACGGCAAAAAGTGATGGGGCGTTGGTCAACTCCCCTACCGGCTATTTCGACCGATCCGCTTTTCTGGCGCCAGGGAGGAAGATTGCGTGTGTTGATGACTATTGGTGAAAATCCCCCCAAGGATTTACCCGAATCCGCCTTTGTCATTACCCAACATCTCATCCCCCCGGCAGAAGGGCGCGTCGACTTGCTTCTGCCGCTGGCAGCGTTCAGCGAGAGCAATGGCTCGTGGATCGACTACGCCGGCGTGATGCATATTGGACATGCAGCGGTGCCTCCCTTGGGCGAGGCATTGCCGGCTTGGCAGATGCTTTGCAAAGTTGCTCGTTCAATGGGAGCGCGTGGCTTTGATTTCGCCAATGCGGAAGAAATCCGCGCCGAAATCACCCGCGTGGTCAGCGGTTTTTGGGAGGGTGCGACGGTTGACCGATTCCATTTGGCAATTGGCTCTGACCATAAGTTGCAACAGCCTCTGCGCGCTGCAGACCTCGAATATTTATCCTATCCACTCAGCTATTGGGTACAAGGCTGGCAGTGGCTACAAACCCAGAGGTGAAGGCAATGTTTACGATCTTAGAAAACCGCATGATCGTTCCGAACGTTTTTGTGATGCGGGTTCAAGCCCCGGAGGTGGCGAACGGGGCTTTACCCGGCCAGTTTGTCATTTTTCGCGCAGAAGAGGACGGCGAGCGCATTCCACTCACCCTTGCCGATTGGGATGTCCAAGCCGGCACGATTACGGTTGCCTATCTCAATGTTGGCCGCTCTACGGCAAAATTGGCGACCTTAAGAGCCGGGCAAACCTTACCTACGGTGGTTGGGCCTCTAGGCAAACCAATGGAAATTGATCATTTTGGATCGGTGTTATGTGTGGGTGGCTGTTATGGGATTGCCAGTATCTACCCCATTGCCCGTGCGCTCAAAGAGGCTGGCAACACCGTGATCTGCGTTATGGAAGCCCGCTCTTCCTTTTTGATCTATTGGCAAGACAAGCTGCGTTCGGTTTCCGATCGGCTGGTTTATCTGACCCGCGATGGCACGCGCGGCAAACGCGGCCATATCGGCAGTTTGGCGGAAGTGATCCGCACCTTGCCCATGCGCATCGACCGCGTGATCTTAAACGGCTGCAATTATCTGATGATGCGCGGTTCACAAGAAACACTGCCCTTGAAGATCAAAACCCTGGTCACCTTGAATACATTGATGATTGACGGCACCGGCATGTGCGGGGTTTGCCGGGTGACTGTCAACGCTGAAACGAAATTTGCCTGTGTGGACGGTCCACACTTTGATGGACATCAAGTGGATTGGGCAGAGGTTACCCAACGGCGCAAGGCTTATCTACCAGAAGAAATCATCCCCTTGCGCACTACTCGCCCATTCTAGAGGAGTGCAGCATGGAACAACTGGTTAAGAAGGGCCTCGACTTAAATCGTCGCCCAATGCCAAAGCAGCCGGTGGAGGTGCGCCGGCGCAACTTTGAAGAAGTTGCTTTAGGCTACGATGCCAAGTTGGCGATGGAAGAAGCATCGCGTTGCATCCAATGTAAAAAGCCAGGTTGTGTGGAAAAGTGCCCGGTGGAGGTGGATATCCCCGGCTTTATTCAAGCCATTGCGGATGGAGATTTTGCGCGCGGCGTGCGCATTCTGAAAGCCAAAAACTCTCTCCCTTCGGTGTGTGGACGCGTTTGCCCTCAGGAAGAGCAGTGTGAGGGCGGCTGTGCCTTGCTGAAAAAAGCTGGCCAAATTGCGATTGGGCGTTTGGAGCGCTTTTTGGGTGATTGGGAAGCTGCGCAAGCCGATTTGATGCTCCCGCAGATCGCCCCACCAACGGGTAAACGCGTGGCGGTGGTGGGGGGAGGCCCGGCTGGGTTAACCGTTGCTGGCGATTTGATCAAGCTGGGTCACGAGGTGACCATCTTCGAAGCCTTGCACAAAATGGGTGGGGTGTTGGTCTATGGCATCCCCGAATTTCGTTTGCCGAAGCGCATTGTCGAGCGCGAAGTGGATTATCTCCGCCGTTTGGGGGTCAAGATGGTGGTCGATTATGTGGTCGGCAAGACTCGCAGCGTGGATAGTCTATTGGAGGAGTATGATGCCGTCTTCGTTGGCTCTGGAGCTGGTTTGCCATGGTTTAGCGAGATGCCAGGCAATAACCTGAACGGGGTCTATTCGGCGAATGAATATCTGACCCGCTTCAATTTGATGCGCGGCTATACTTTCCCGCTGGTGCCAACCCCGGTCAAAGGACACACGCAGGTGGCTGTGATTGGAGGTGGCAATGTTGCCATGGATTGCGCCCGCACGGCCTTGCGCATGGGAGCGGAGACGACCATCCTCTACCGCCGCTCGCGGGAGGAGATGCCCGCCCGGTTGGAAGAGATCGAGAATGCTGAAGAGGAAGGGGTGCTCTTTCGGTATCTGACCTTGCCGGTGCGCTGTGTGGGGGATGAGCGCGGTTGGGTGAAAGGTTTGGAATGTATCCGTATGGAGCTCGGCGAACCGGATGCTTCGGGGCGACGTAGCCCGGTGCCGGTGCCCGGTTCGGAATTCTTCCTCCCCTTTGATGCCGTCATTCACGCCATCGGCAACAGCCCAAATCCGTTAATCCCACAGACCACGCCAGGCATCGAGATTGGGCGCAGGGGGAACATCGTCGCCGATCCACTAACGGGCAAGACCACCAAGCCGCGCGTTTGGGCTGGCGGGGACGTGGTCACTGGGGCCGCTACCGTGATCTTAGCCATGGGCGCCGCACGGCGCGCGGCGCGCTCAATTCACGAATACCTGACCAATCCCGGCGAGTGGTAGGTGAAAAAGGAGAACACCCCAATTCATTTGTAGGGCGGATGAAGTCCGCCCTACTTCTGATATTCTACCTTCCGGTTGCGGGGGTGGTTCAAAAGTAAAGAACTGGTGAGCGCAACTGCGCTATTGGCACTGAACTCAATGAGGTCATCGGTGCAGCTCCCTGCGCTACCGTTGAGATTTCCAGCAGAGTTATTGGCGGCCAAAATGGCCTCGCGTTAGGTGCAATTGCTGTCCTCAGTTGTTTCATCTGCCAGAGCGTTCACACCATCATAGGCTGCGTAGGCCGAGTTGGCAACCCGAAAGGCTCGCAACCGTGCACCAATCAGCATAGCTGCCAAAAGTCAGTTTCCATCAAGGGGGTGGTGACAAGGATAAAAAGAGGAGAGGGTTATGTCGTCGGCTGGCAAACACATTTTAGGCGCATCGCCATTGCTATCCCTAGCCGACCATCTTGGAAAAGATCAAAGCGGCCATCGAGCGCCAAATGGATGGGGTATACAGAGGATGTTATATTATAATAACAAGGGAAGTGTATGGTGCAGGAAGATATTCGTTCCCTAATTCAACGAGAACTACCAGCTTTAGTGATGAACGACCCACAGATTCGGGATTGGGTCTGGCATCTGCTGCATGATTATGCTCCTAGTCGAAGCGAGACGGAAAGTCGCTTCGAACAAATGCTGGCAGAACTGCGCGCCCTGCGTGAAGAAAGTGAGCGCAAGTGGGAAGAGAACCAACGCCGCTTTGAAGCCATGCAAGCAGAAAGCGAGCGCAGGTGGGAAGAGAACAACCGTCGCTTTGAAGCCATGCGGGAAGAATTCCAAGCGGAGATGCGAGCTTGGCGCGAAGAGAGTGAGCGCAGGTGG
>QEXX01000080.1 GCA_003130835.1 Anaerolineae bacterium
ACTTTGCATAGGCTCTGCTCCTGGTATTGGGATTCAGTTTATCTTGTTATACCAAAGGAGCAGAGCCTTTTTTTTCCAGAGATCTGGGCAATCACCAGAAAACATTCCTTGACACACAACCCGCTTCTAGATATAATTTTGATTGCCTTTCCTCGATAGCTCAATTCGGCAGAGCGGGCGGCTGTTAACCGCTTGGTTCCAGGTTCGAGTCCTGGTCGAGGAGCCTTCTCTCTATGGTCATCTTAATCGTTTCTCTTCATGTAAAACCCGAATTCGTTGACGCCTTCAAGCAAGCCACGCTCGAAAACGCGCGCCAGAGCCTGCAAGAGCCAGGGGTGGCGCGTTTTGATGTCCTTCAGCAAAGTGATGACCCTACCCGTTTTCTGCTCATTGAAGTCTATCGCACACCCGAAGACCCCGCCAAACACAAAGAAACCCCTCATTACAACAAGTGGCGTGAAGTAGCTGAACCGATGCTTGCCGAACCTCGCACCCGCGCCCTTTACACCAATCTTTTCCCGCCCGACCCCAACTGGTAAAGTCGTCTATTCTTACGATGCCCGTCAAAAAACCTCGGCCGAAAACCGTAGAGGCTAGGTGATTTGCGTATAATTTAGCCGATCTCGTTATCCTTAAGCCTGCATGTCAACTGAGAAATCCTGCCTTCCCCGCAATCCTTGTCACCGTTGGTTAATCGGCTTATTTTTGGCGGGGGTCTTGTTGCGCTGTTGGAGTTTTCAGCAAAACACACGCCTCTACGGCGATGTCAACCTATTTGCACTCACTGCCCGTCAGCTAGCTTTGTACGGCCGGCTGACCTACCCCATGAAGTATGACTACACCCCTCAAGCTCCATATCTCACATTAGAAAGCCCCGCCAGTCAACATCCCCCTCTATGGCCTCTCTTCGGTGCCGTTTTCGCCCGCTTGTGGGACACAGCGGATACCTTCCTGATGCTCAAGGTACTCGCTTTCTTGATCGGCTTATGCCTGTGGATAGGTTTTTTACCCAAGCCAGAGGCTAGACCCTGCTTTAGCCAACTTCTTCCCTTTGGGCTGATCGCCATCTCGCCTTGGCTAATTGATTTTAGCACCAACGGCAGTCCTTATATTCTGATCACCCTCATCCTGATTTTCGCTGAATGGCTCTGGAAAGCTAACCTGCCTGGCCGCGTGTCCCTGATGGTTAGCCTGGGTGCCTTTTCTGCACTGGCGATCCTCACCCATGCGAATCTCATCTTACTCCCCCTCTCCTTCGGCATAAAAATCCTGAGCGACCCGAGGAGCGCACAGGGAAAAAAAGTTCTTCACGTTGGCATCTTCGCTCTGGCGCTGTTCATCTGCCTCAGCCCATGGTTCATCTGGAATGTTCACACCTTTGCCCAATGGGTCCATACTCCTTCAGCCTATTATCTGCTCGAGCAGCTTCGCCTAGCCTTCATTACCTATGAAGAAGGACGGGTGGTTTGGACAGTCCAAGCGGCGCCAATGCCGATCATCTTGCAACGCTATAGCCTGCTGTTTGCAAAATCGCTCTGGGCAGGTCTGCGCCAGTATCTTGCAATGGTCACACCGATTGGGTTCTTCTTTATCCTTGCTGGGCTGACACCTTGCCTTGAAGCCATAAAATCCAACGCTGGTAACCATTCTCTGAAACGTTTGTTCATCAGCTTTTCCTCACCCATGCTACTTTATCTGCTAACCATTGCCTTTTGGGCAACCTATAAAACGCGTTTTCTCATCCCTCTCTTACCTCCTTCCTACCTCTTGATCGGCGAGGGCGTGAAGGTCCTGCACCAGCGAATGAAAGCGGGAGCATGGCTACTGTGGCTGGGAGTCGGGCTGCTGGGGCTATTGACAATCCTGCCCTACCGCCAACAGCCGTTAAACTTCTATTACGGGGCTGAAACGGCAGCGCACGCTCGCCAATACGACCACATGAAAAGCCTGGCAGAGCAACTTGGGCACCAACCAAGAGGGGTTGTCTTAGGTGTAGCGAACAGTCTTGATGGGGGTATTGAGACCATCTATTGGTCAAAGCAACCTTTTGTGACGGGGCGTGGCATAGAAGCAAGCCTATGGAAACAACTGGCCATCGATTTCCAAGTGCGCTACCTTTGGGGGGAATGCCAGCAAGCACAGGAGATCCGGCAAGTCTTTGCAGCTAGCCAGCTTTTGCTTTCTAACGGCTTCTACTGTGTTTTCGGACTGCCGTGAGGGTTTGTTCATGCCTCAACTTTGCACAGCAGACGATAAAAAACCATAAAGCATCCTAATATAAAAGGCTCTGCCCGAAGGGATTGAAAAGACCATTGTGGGCACACCTCGAGACAAAAAACTCATCCCAATGGCTCTTCCGCAGAGCAACCTCTGATTTAATCCTGCATGCAAAAAAGTCTTTGCAATTTCATAATATTCATGCGATAATATCCCTGACTGCCCCATTGCGCAATGTGAGTGGCTAAAGCAGAAATCCCAATCTGGTCTTCTGGTTTGGCAAAACGTCAACCCAGCGCTTGCCAAGAGGAGAGAGTCTATGAGTGCATCTACCCCTGCCCGTAAATACGCATTTCGTTGGGAATTACTTGGGGACTTACGCTTAGGACGACCCAATATTGGCCCGATCACCAGTATCCATGCCTATCGCCTGATGCAATTTACCCTACGAGATGTGCTCGAACAAACGGTTGGCACAGAGCAAACCGACCAAATATTCTACAACGCCGGCAAATTGGCTGGGCAGCAATTCTACCAAAACGCCTTAAAACCGATGCATGAGCTCAATGAATTTATCCGGGAACTCGCCCTTACTTTGCGCGAATGGGGTATTGGCATCATGCGGGTCGAAAAGCTGGACATCGAGCAGGGAGAAATTATCCTGACTGTTTCGGAAGACCTAGACTGTTCAGGCTTGCCCGAGATCGATACAGAAATTTGCGTATATGACGAAGGATTCATCTGCGGGCTTCTGGAAAGCTTCACTGGCTTGTCCTTCAAAGTCAAGGAAATTGACTGCTGGTGTACTGGTGATCGCACCTGCCGCTTTCGGGCAGAGCTGATATCGCCAAGGAAATAACTTCTATCCGCTTCCTGTTTTAGAAAATCCAATGACAGACAGCTCTGCTTCCACACCTCCCTCTATGCAACAAGCCCTGCAGCTTTTAGAGCAGTTTCGCGCGCTCATTTACGACACGCACGAACCTTCCTTGCCAACCACCGTAGAGCCTGCCTGGGAAGCGTATAAACAAGCCCTACACACCCTATTCCAAATCCGCCATTTAGCGCTTGCCCTTTGCAAGGGCGATCTCTCTTATGAAATCAAAGAGAAAGGCGCGTTAGCGGGTGCCCTAAAGGCACTTCAAGCCAACCTGCGACACATCACTTGGCAAACCCAACAAGTCGCTCAGGGAGACTTTACCCAGCGAGTTGAATTCATGGGCGAATTCTCGAACGCATTCAATGAGATGGTCTGCCAATTAGATCGAATGGCGCAAGAGTTACAAACCCAACAGGACGAATTGATTCGCCGCAACGACAACCTGATTCTCGAAGTCGCCGAGCGCGAACGCGCCGAGGCAGCAGAACGGGAACAACGCCAATTAGCCGAAGCCCTGCAAGCAGCTGCGATGGCCCTCAATGCAACGCTGAACTACGAAGAAGTGTTGGATATCATCCTGGAAAGGGTTGGCGACCTCATCGCCTATGACTCGGCTGTCATCATGGAAGTAGAAGGAATGCGAGCCTACGTGCGGCGTGCCAAGAATTATTACCGATACGGAGAAGAAATTGAAAAGCGTGTTCTCGAAAGCTGGTTTGATATTCCCCAAACCCCGAATCTGTTCACCATGTTCACAACCTTAAAACCATTGGTGATAGCCGATGTCGATCAGTATGCGGGATGGGATCGTCGCAAAACCGGCAACCCGGTACGCTCCTGGATCGGTGCTCCTATCTATGCTCATGGTCAAATTTTGGCATTTTTCTCCCTTGATAAGCTCGAACCCAATTATTACCAAGAACAACACGCTCACAAGCTTGAGATGTTTGCCAACCATGCAGCGTTGGCAATGGTCAATGCACGCCTCTTTCAGGAAATTCAACGTCTTGCCGTAACGGATACCTTAACTGGGCTATATAACCGCCGTTATTTCTTTGAGCGCGCTTGCCAGGAATTCACACGCTCCTGCCGCTATCATCACCCACTCACGCTGATCATGTGTGACCTGGACCACTTTAAGTCGGTCAATGACACCTACGGTCATCCGGCTGGGGATTTAGTCCTACAGACGATCAGCCACTTGGTTCTTGAAACGGTGCGCAAGAGCGATTTGGTAGCACGCTTCGGCGGCGAGGAGATCATCCTACTTTTGCCCGAAACTGCACCGCAATATGGCGAATCCCTTGCTGAGCGGTTACGCCAGAAGATTGCTGCCACCCTTATTCCGGTTAACAACCATTCTATCGCTATTACCGCCAGCTTTGGTGTTTGTGGAGCTTATCCTCTGGATTGTCGCCTCGAGCCGCGGCGCGCCATTGAAATCATGATTGAGCTTGCCGATCAAGCCCTGTACCAAGCCAAACAGAGTGGACGCAACCGAGTCTGCTTGCTCCTACCAGATTTCACGGATAAAGACGCATCCCTTGAAAGCGAGATGACAGCCTAGTTTCTTGCACTTAGCATCAATCAGGCACAGCCTGGCTGCTTGAACAAGTTGGTTAACGTAACAAGTAAACCACCACCTACATCTTCGTGACTTCACACAACCACAAACCATTTGGCTTCAGACTGCCCAACAGGCACCCTATAAGGAAAGAAGGAGCAAAAGGGTTGCCACGCTCTGCCCCCAGGAATGATGGTAAAATTTCTCCAGACTACAGAAAACATCCTCTTACCCTACCGATGTTCTCTAACCCATATAGGAGCAATGACTCATGTCGAATTCCCAGGCTGATTTTCTCGAACAAATGAAACGCATCCCCGAAGTACTTGCCCCTAGCTTGGCAGAGGATTGGCCGAAGTTGCCTGTGATCAAAGCCGAAGGAGCCTACCTCTATACGGCAGATGGCAAGCGTTACCTGGATTTTACCTCCGGCATTGCCGTCACGAACCTTGGTCATGGACATCCACGCGTCCTAGAAGCAGCGCGACAACAAATGGAGCAAATGGTACACAGCGCCGTAGGAGTCACGATTCATAAGTCGCTCCTCGATCTGTGTGAAGCCCTTCCGAAAGTTCTGCCGGGAGAGATGGACATGTTCTTCTTCGGCAACAGCGGTGCTGAAGCTGTGGAAGGGGCAATCAAACTCGCCCGCTATGTCAGTGGCCGCCCCGGCATTATTGCTTTTGAAGGCGGCTTTCACGGGCGCACTTACGGAGCAGCTTCGGTGACATCGGTTAAGTCCAAATATCGCAATCATTATGAGCCTTTTGTCCCCAGCATTTATTTCGCCCCCTATCCGTATGCTTATCGTTGCCCGCTTGGCTCAACTCCTGAAAAGGCGTTAGAATGGACCTTGTTGGGCATTGAACGCCTGTTTCAGCACCAGATTCCGCCCTCACAGGTAGCTGCCTTCCTGGTAGAACCCATTCAGGGAGAAGGAGGCTACATCGTCCCGCCGCGCGACTTCCTGCCAGCCCTGCGCAGAATCTGTGACGAACATGGCATCCTGCTGATCCTGGACGAAGTTCAGACTGGTTTCGGACGCACCGGTGAGATGTTTGCCTGTCAACATAGCGGCGTCATCCCGGACATTCTGGCGATTGCCAAGGGCATTGCCAACGGCTTCCCGTTGAGTGCCACCGTTGCTAGCCGTAAGTTGATGAGCCAATGGTTGCCTGGCGCACATGGGACAACCTATGGAGGGAATCCCATTGCCTGTGCCGCTGCGTTGGCAACCCTACAGGTGATTCAAGAAGAAAATCTGCTCGAAAACGCCCGCAAGATGGGCAAGCGCTTCCTAGACGGCTTGAACGCCTTGAAGAAAAAATATCCTGTCATCGGCGAGGTGCGCGGCTTGGGTCTAATGCTGGCGATGGAGTTCGTGTATCCCAATACCGATAAGCGACCCAACCCGGAAGTGGCTTTCAACTTACTGAACGCCATGCTAGAGCAAGGCTTGGTGGCATATATGGCTGGAAATGTTGGGCAAGTGGTGCGCTACATCCCACCGTTGATTGTCACCGCCGAGCAGATCGATGAAGCCTTAGCTATCACCGAGAAGGGACTAGCCCAAGTTACCCATTGACTTAGCCGTCGAAGTAGGCTGCCAAGCGCTAAAATCCCAGTCCGCTAAGGCTTGACGCATTTCACTCAGATTGCGCAGTTCAAATTTGTTCAAGGCGTTGCGGGCGTGGGTTTTGACCGTGTCATACGACACGATCAATTGCTCGGCGACTTCGCGGTAGCTGTACCCTAAACACAACAAGGCGACCACTTGTTGTTCACGCCGAGAGAGCCGTTGCCAACGGCGCAGGTATTCCTGCGCCGCGTAGCGCGCTGAAAGAGCGTAGCGCAACAGATCGGCGGCGATCTGCTGCGCCGAGCGGCCTTCTTGCTCTGCCAATTCCTCCAAGATACTTCGGATTTCCGGATCGGTGATCACCACCTCACTGGACGGCGCAGGGCGCCTCCCCTCTGGACGCAACCGCTTCCAAAATGCCATGCCTGTATCTCCTGTAGAGCACTTCCCCAAAAGATCAATAAACAGAACTTTTGTTCTATTATTATTGTAGCGATCTTTGTCCTTTTTGTCAATAGCCCCTGATTTCCAATTTCAAGCAATAGCCCAAAAGCAGCCAAGCGGGATAGGCTTACAGCGATGCGGCGCTCCTTCAGTGGACAAATTAGCAGTTACCAGAAGGATTGGTATAATCCAATGTAAGAAACTTTGGAAAGGAAAACTTCTATGCCTCCTTCCCAAGCCAATCTTTCGACGGTTAAAGTCCTAGCCAATATCCCTTTCCAAGTCGATCGCGCTGTGCTCAGACACCAATTACGCCTAAAACCAGGCAGCCATCACCTTGCCGAGCTCGATCGCTTGGTCGATCAAGCCGAACAAATCGCCAAACCCAAAGCCATGTTCCGCATGGTCTACGTAGAGGATAAAGGGGAAAATTGGGTGCAACTAGATGGGCGGCGTTTGACCAGCCGCATCCTGCGCATTAACCTCGAAGAAGCTCAGCGCGCCTTTCCCTTCGTCGCCACAGCTGGCGTAGAACTCGAGCGGTGGTCTAAGACACTCTCTGACTTGTTGCATCGCTTTTGGGCAGACGTAATTCAAGAAGTTGCCCTAGAGACAGCCCGCAGAGCCTTGCACCAGGATCTTGTGCAGCGCTTTCATCCGGGCTTACTGTCAGAAATGCATCCCGGCTCTCTGGACGATTGGCCGCTGAGCGCTCAAGACGACCTTTTCGCTCTGCTCGGCGATGTAGAGGGCAACATCGGGGTTTCCATGACCGAAAGCAAATTAATGTTCCCGGTTAAGTCGGTCTCTGGAATTGCTTTTCCAACTCAGACCCATTTCACAAGTTGTCAACTCTGTCCGCGTGAGAACTGCCGCGCCCGCCAAGCCCCTTTTGACGCCAACCTTTTTGAAGAGCGATACGGTCTGTCTGGTTAAGAATTATGCCATACCCATCAAATTTGTAAGCCTTAACACCTTTCTAAAATTCTGTTGCCAGTATACAATAACAATAGAAAGTATCATTCAAGATGTTTGGGGAAGAGTACAAGCTTTTCTAAGGCAGGTCGGATGGTTCCAAAACACACGAGGCGAACTTGCGTGACCTATCGATAGATTGGAACATACGCGCAGAGCTTTTCCGGCGTTATCAAAACCCTGTCAAAATGAGCGCTTTAGGTGCAACGGCGGGTTTACTGCTGCTAACTTTACTTCTTCCCCGCAGCGCTCAACAAAAACAACAGCTACTGCTCTACCTGCTAGGTGTTTCCGCTTACATCTTTCTTTTCTACTGGGTCATCTATCCCCGCTTTTGGCGGCAACGCTGGATACCATTTGTCAACATTCTGGCTAGCATCGTACTGATCAGCGGGGCTTATTTCCTTTTAGGGAAACACTCATTCGCTATCAATGGCCTGTTCGTGGTAGTGATTTTTCTCAGTGGCATCTTTAGCTATCCGCTCGGGGCTTATTTTGCTGCAGTGATTGCTCTACTTTGCTCAATAGCCGTGGATAATTTCTATTCTGAGCCTACGGAACAACAACTCTTAAATCAAGGGATTCTAATCATTCAATTCCTGATTACTGCCCACATCAGTGGAGCATTAGGGAATTTGCTTGCCTCACAGGTCTACAAACGCCAGCAAGAAAATCAAGATTTGACCCTCCTGCTAAACGCTAGCTTAACTGCGACACAATCGCTGAACCTCAACCAAACCATGCCACAAGTTATGCAGAAAATTGTTTCCTTCTTGCCGGTTACTTACGCCCGCATTGATCTGATCGAAGATGGACGATTAGTCCCCTATGGAATCGCCTCGCAGCGCTATGGTATTGAACCGTGGATTAAGTTGCATTGCTATCCGAACCTGACACAACTCCCTTGGATCAAAGCCGCCTTTCAATCGCAACACAGTGTCCAAGTCCATCGCGATCAAATTGATCTAACCCCCTTTTGGTTAGATTTCAATCAATTCTTTTCTGCATGTACCAAAACTGCTTGTGTTGTGCCTTTGGTCACCTCTGCTCAAGTGGTAGGATTTCTATCCATTGGAGAGAGCAGAGGGCAGGAGCGAGAACCCATTGGCAAAGTTAAAGTCGAGTTCCTCGAAACGCTTGCTAATCAAATTGCTGTGGTGGTAGAAAACGCCCATCTGCATTGGCAAGAACAAAAGAAAGCCAAACGTTTGGAGGTATTAAACCACATTGCCAACGTGATCGGTTCGACCATTGAGATGGACGCTTTATTGCAACAACTTTACAACTTACTCATCCAAGTTATTCCTGCTGATACCTATTATTTCGGCATTGTGGATTGGCAAAAACAAGTCATCGAGCTAAAGATGCTACTCGATGCGGGGGAACGATATGAAGGGCTGAGCATTCCACTCAACCAGGGTCTGGCAGGTTACGTAGTCCGTCAGAGAACCGCCCTGCTTATTCGAGACTTCCAACGTGAAATGGATACTCTGCCCGTAAAACCTGTGATCATCGGTAAGAAAGATATGTCCGCCTCTTGGCTTGGAGTGCCTTTTGGCAAGGGGGATGATCTGGAAGGCATCTTAGCCGTCGCAAGTTACCTGCCAAACGCTTTTGATCACGAGGATTTGCAACTCCTATCCAATGTTGCCCAACAAGCCGCTCTGGCGTTCGATAATGCCCGCCATCACGCAGAAGTGGAGGAACGCGCCCGGCGCGATTCCCTTACGAACGCATACAACCATGGAGCGTTCCACGAAGCTCTTCGTCAAGCGGTTCAATCCAGTCAACTTCATCCCCATCCGATTTCCCTAATTATGCTCGATATCGACCACTTTAAGGAGTACAACGATCGTTACGGTCATACAATTGGTGACGAAGTGTTATGCCTGATTGTCCGAGTCATCCAACAACAGGTCAAGAGCGGCGATGTTATCGGCCGTTGGGGAGGAGAAGAATTTGGCGTGATTCTAGAAGGGGCCTCGCTTGCAAACGCCTTTGAAGTGGCGCAGTGCATCCGCAACGCGCTGGCACAAACCACTCTCACCGCATCCCAAGGGATGAGCATCCCTGCGCCAACGATTAGTCAAGGAATTGCTTGCCTGCCCAACCACGCTACCTCAGCCGAAGAATTGGTCGAAAAAGCCGATCGCGCCCTATACATTGCGAAAGAAGCCGGGCGCGATCAAATTCGTGTTTACAGTTAATGAACCTCTCACGGAGTTGAAGCGGGAATATAACTCAATCCTACGGTGCCAGGCCCTGAATGAACAGCCAACGCTGGCGAAAGAGATGTGGTTAGGATTTCGACGCAATTAAATTGCGAACAAACCTTGTCTTTGAGATTCTCCACTTGATCCGCAGCAGCAACATGCATGAATGCTACTTTAATGTTTCGGATACCGTTCAAGCGCTCTTTCATAAGCTCGACAATGCGCGTATACGCTTTAGGTCGCGTTCTTTCAGTTGCCAATGCAACGATAACACCATCCTGCATCCCGATAATCGGCTTGATGTTGAGCAAAGACCCGATCAAATGTTGGGCACGACCGATGCGTCCACCCATATAGAGGTAGCGCAAGGTATCGGCAGTCATCATCATCATGGACTGCTTTGCAACTCGGCGAGCTTTTTCGACCACTTCGCCGATTCCAAAGCCTTGTTTGGCTGCCCGGGCTGCTTCTACCACAGCCCATCCTTGCGCCATAGCCACTGCCAAGGTATCGATCACATCCACGCGTAGCTTGGGCATTTTCTCTTTGAGCATCTCTACCGCAGCCAAACAGGATTGATATGCGCCGCTCCCCTTGGAAGTCATCGTTAGGGCAACGATGTTCAAACTGCGCTCGGCGAGCCGTAAAATTGCATTGACATAATCGCCCGGACTTGGGTTTGAGGTGGTCGGCAACGTCTGAGCTGTTAATAAATATTGCGCAAACTCATCTGGTTTGACATCCACCATATCGCGCAAGGTTTCCATCCCTCGCATGACATAGTAAGGGACAAGCTCGATTCCTAATTCTGCCACAAGAGAGGGCGGGATGCTGGCAGTTGTATCCGTGAGAATGCCAACACTCATTTTTTAAATCTCCTTAAATTTATATTTGAATCATAAAGCATGATTGATTTCTGTGCAAGTGGTTTGGGCGAAAAAATTGAGCAATCTGCTCCCGATTGGTAAAGCGCGTTCAAAAAGTACCAGCGCGGTCGCCTACTCAAAACCAACAAAAGCAGGCTGCCCGATCGGGTAGCCTGCCGAAAACAATCGCATGAACGTTGAAACCGCTTAACTCGCCAGTTGATCGACCAAGCGCTCAGCTTCCTGGATCGTCCGCACCTCAGTCGCTGTATATCCCACACTGCGTGAAGTCCGTTGAAATTGATTGGCGGTGATCACAGTTTTATCCGAGATGACACGAATTTCAGCTCCCATTCCAGCTTCCAATAAGGCTTGCATGGTCTTCTGCAATTCCAGACGGCCTTCTTCAGGCAATGGATCGAGCTCGTGAATATCAGAAATTAAGATAAACCCGCTTTGCAGCCTACGCGCATTTTTTAACAAAGACTCACCCATGGCGCGCGCTTCATTTGCATCCATCTTGCCTTTGGCAAAGAAAAGCAGCTTGTTTTCAAAAAAATTGGTGCGTACGTCGAACATCTTGACCTCGCTTTCTATCCAGGAAACCTATTGTCATTATAGCTACTCACCCCAAAATCGCAAAGAAATTGCGCTTAATTCTTACAAAATTATTAGGTTTCCATGCCAAAAGGATCAATGAATTGCTAGACAAAGAGAGGCAACTTTGAATGCTGAGAGAGGTTGTTGCGTCTTCGTGAATCAGAAACAATCAAAATTACCCCATTTTCGGAACAAGGCAAAGTTGTCCCGTACCACACAACGTAAGACACGACAAGTCCTCAGAGTGAAATCTCCCACTCCACTTAAATAGTGACATCCCCCTAGGAGGTTGAGCCCATAACGCTGCCTTGTCGGCGTTGAGGGTTCGCTTTTATCTTGCCTTTATCACCAATAACGGATAAACCCAAAACGCGTTCATTCCGCTAATTGGCGATGGGCAGACCCAGGATTTAGTACTCTAAAACGCGGGGTAATTTTTTCGCTTGCTCAATCCAATCGGCAACTTGAGCTTGGACTGGCATTTTGCGCACCAGCTTTTTGGCGTTGTTCACTTCGACCAGTTTCTGATAAAGATTTTCAGCATTTCGCTGCGCCAATTCCACAACGGTATCGACACCAGCTTCCTCGAGCAAGTCGGAATACTCCGACCCAACACCTTTGATACGATAAAGGTCAAGATGATTTGCCCACTCCAAAATCAGTTTCTCACTAATGCCGCTCTTCTCGGCTAGTTCTCGCCGGCCCTTGGGGGTAGCCGCCACCTTAAGAAAGGCATCGGTTGACCGCACCCCAGCTTGGCGCAGTTTCTCGGCGTAGGTCGGGCCGATTCCCTCAACATCCTCCAATTTTGCCATCTCTTTACTCCTTCAAGAAAAAATTTAGGCAATCCAAACCAAAGATCGACTTCAGGGATATGCCTAATGAGATTATAACCTATCCGCTAAATCTTTGCTGCGGTGAATCAATCGAGCTTTCAAACCCCTTCGTGCTTGCAGCAATAAGTGTTCTTCTTACCTTTTCAGCCACCACAGCTTCGTCTCTGCCAATATAGAATATACGAAGCCATGCATTTGAGCTCGTTATCAGCCAAGCGGCCTACACGCTGAACCAGACTGCCGGCAAGCATAAATCAAGGACAAAACAGCATTCCATCGTTCAAACCTTCGCCTCAATCAAAGTTTTGAGATGGATTTCTTTCAACCGCTCCGGAAGGTAAACTTTTCCCTCGGGAAGACAGCTCTGCAAGCGGCCTACAAACTTATGGAGATCGATTCTACCCAAACCGAAAGCGGATTTTTCTGGCGGGCGGAAGAAAGGCTTGGGCGGTTGGGATAGGGGCAAAAAGAAATCATCCCAATGAATCGGTATAACCCACTGAGGCTTTACCAAGCGGACAAGCTGCTCAAAAGAACGATAGGGCATCTCGCTATCGATGATCAGACACTCGGCTGGTACAGCGCCTTCAGCTTCAATGCTGTGCCAAATCAAGATTGACGGAGCCGTGTTCGAGACAAGAAAACTAAAACAGCGATCCATGCGGTAATCCCACACCCTTCTCGGGGGCGGCACTAGCGGGGATAGAGTCTTTGGTAAAAAGAATGGGATGGGGATATGTTTTCCTTCAATGACCTCTATGTGGAACTCGCCAATCTCAAGCCGATCACCGCTCTGGATTAGCACACTGTTTTGCTCGGCAACACCCGCTGCTCGTAAGAGCTTGATCACATTCTCAGAACCATAAGCCTTTGCGCCTGTCTGACGGATGATTTCGGGGGTATCCATCAGATGATCATAATGGGCATGAGTGATTAAGACGGCAGTTGCGCTCAGAATCTCACAGCGCACCAATTCGCTATTCGTCCTTAGTGGCTGAAACAGCACTTGCCTCAGCGAAGGGCGGGTAAGAAAAGGATCGATCAACAAAACTTGCTGTCTCCAACGGAGTTGGATACCGCCCACACCGAACCAACGGAAGAACAGGTCATCGTTTTTCTGGTGGATTAATTCGTCTGCCATCATCCATCTCTTTCTATCGCTATGGCAAGGGTTTTGTCAACATAAGGAAAATCCATTCTCCGTTGCGCATGGCGCTTGTAAACAAACTGAACATTCGAATAGCGGTTCACTGTACCGAACTGTTCAAAAAATCCCGCAACTGATTTTTGCTTGAATCGTAGTATAAATACACCTTGCCATGATCAAGCCATTAATTGTCGAGAATTTGACCAAAGTATACACTGTGCGCCAGCGAAAAGGCTTGTTTCGATCCCAAAAGGTGGAAGTACAGGCTTTGAAGGATATTTCCCTTGAGGTGGAAGAAGGGGAAATTTTTGGTTTGTTAGGCCCCAATGGGGCCGGTAAGACCACCTTGATCAAGATTATCACCACCTTATTGCTCCCCACAAGCGGCAGGGTTTTCGTCAATGGTTTTGATGTCATCAAGCAGGAGAATCAAGTGCGCGCCAGTGTCGGCTGCATGTTGATGGGCGAGCGTGGCTTATACTGGAAGCTGACCGGGCGCGAAAACCTTGAGTATTTTGCCGCCCTATATCACTTTCCTCCCAAGAAGCGCAAAGAACGGGCGGATGAAATCCTAAACCTCATTCAATTAACTGACATCGCCGACCGAACCGTCGAGACCTATTCTTCGGGACAGAAAATGAAACTCGCCTTTGGCAAAGCTCTAATCCAAGATGCGCCCTTGCTCGTATTGGATGAACCCACAAACACTTTGGATGTGCCTTCGGCAAGCGAATTGCGTGCCATTGTGCGCCAACTCAATCAGCAAGGCAAAACAGTCATCTACACCACCCACATTATGGCAGAGGCAGACGCTTTATGTAATCGCCTGGCGATCATCGACCGCGGGGAGTTATTGGCGCTTGGCACCCCTGCTGAACTCAAAGCGTCCTTGAATTCACGACGCGTCATCCACATCGAAGGGGTCATCTCTGCCCAGGCGGTAGAAGAAGTCCTTCGCCTGCCAATGGTCAGCAACGCTACGCGCTCAGCGCGCAACGGCGCAACATTGTTGACGGTGGTTAGCTATGAAGGCGTCGAAATCCTGCCCGCCCTGATCCGTGTCCTCGTTGAGCAAGGGGCGCACATTCAAAAAGTCCTTCCCGAAGAGCCAACTTTAGAAGATGTTTTTATCGCTAAAACCGGCCGCACCCTAGCTGAAGACACCCGCATCAGCACATGAATCAAGTTAGTTGGCGATCCCTGCTTTCTATTGTTTTGGCAAGCGCACGGATGCGCTTCTTGACCATCACCCGTTATCCCGGTCAATTGATCTTAGATACCTTTATCCCCATCGTCTTTGCCGCCATGCCCATTTTACTGGGACGGGCAGGGGGAGAAGAAAACGCAGCGATCGCCTTTCAACGCAACACTGGCACCGCCGACTATGTTGCCTATTTATTAATCGGCTCTAGCGTGTTCACCATCGTCTCCTTTGCCTTTTGGCACATCGCCTATTGGTTGCGCTGGGAACAAGAGGCCGGCACCTTAGAAGCCCTGTATTTAGCGCCGGTACACCGCTTTTGGATTGCGGCCGGCACAGCACTCTATAGCTGCGGACGGGGCCTCTTTGCCGCTTTCACAGCTTATTTCTTAGGGGCATTGATTCTACGATTTAACCCATTGCAGGGAGAACTAGGATTAGCTTTCCTATTCATTTTAGTAGGGTTTATTCCCCTCTATGGTCTAACCCTGCTTTACGGAGCGGTGATTCTGAAAGTAAAAGAAGCCAACGCTTTGGTCAACCTTATGCAATGGGCAGTAAGTTTTCTGATGGGAGTTTTCTTCCCGATCACCATCTTTCCACCCCTGCTAAAAGCGATTGCCCTTCTCTTTCCCCCCACATGGATGACCAACGGAGTGCGTTCGGCTTTGCTGGGCGTTGGATTCTTTTTAGGGCATTGGTATCTTGACCTGGCTGTCTTATGGGTTTTTATGCTTTTTGCGCCCTTGCTTGGCTATTGGGTTTTTTGTCAGGTAGAAAACAATGTCAGAAGAAATGAAGGTGTTGGACAGTTCTAAAAAAGCCGCCGTGCGACTCAACCATCTGATGATCCACTGGCATACCTTTTGGGCAATGACACGTAAAGAATTGATCATCCTCAGCCGCTATCCAGTGGAATTTGTGGCTTCATTTGGGCAAGTCTTTCTGATCGTAGCCATCTTTACCTTGGGCGGATTAATGTTCTCCGACTATCGCAATCCTGCAGCAGGTTCAAGCAGCGTTGGTCGCTTTAGTTACTCCGGTGTGGTGGTCTATGGCTTTATCCTCTTCATGTTTTTGAGCGATACCCTCTGGACGATCGGTTATAACATCCGTCACGAGCAAGTGCAGGGCACTTTAGAACAACTCTATCTGTCGCCGGCAAACAAGTTCCTCAATCTCATTGCCCGCGTGACCAACACCTTGTTATGGACAGGGCTCTTAAGCATCGCCGCCGCTATTTTGATGAGTTCGATGATCGGTCAATTGCCGTTTAAAAATCCCCTTTTAGGACTCTATCTGTTGGGGATGTCCCTGAGCGGTACCTTTGGCATTGGTTTTGCCTTTGCCGCCTTGACCATCCGTTTGAAGGAGGCTGCTCAAACCGCAGCAAATTTCCTACAATTTGCTTTTCTCATCCTGTGCGCCAATTTCTTCCCTTTCTCCGCATTACCCCCTTTTCTGCGCTTCTTCTCCCGCCTGCTACCCAATGCCTACTGTGTGGACGCTTTTCGCTCAGCGTTAATGGGTTTCCCGCCGGGTTATCCAGAACTAGCTCCTTTCCCGATTGAAGTTCTCATCGTTACCGCTTTTGGGGTCTTCATGCCCCTGCTCGGCTATCGGCTCTATCGAGCTGCTGAACGCTACGCCCGCAGCAGTGGAACACTCTCGGCATACTGAAACAATTGTATGGTCAAGCAAAATCTCGGCTGCGAGTCTAAAAACCCCTGTCCCCGCAAGCGGACTCACCTGCTAAACCGGCTGATGCTTGCCCGCCTTGGTAAATCAAACAAGATTTTTTAGATTAACATGCACCCAACCCTTGCTCGACCGCATGCATGGGACGTATCGCTCGAACAGGCTCAATGGATTCAAACCAACTATCGCCAGAAAGTAATTTTCTCCCCCCTCCCCATCGAACAGCAAAATTCGTTAACGGCTGTTGCAGCGGCAGACTGGGCGGATAGGGTTTTTGCCGTCGCCGTCACCGTTGATTTGGATCGTCCCTATCTAGAAATTCGCCTTGGCACAGCCACCACAACCTTTCCATACCGCACAGGCTACCTAGCTTTTCATCAAGGCCCGGCCATCTTACAGGCAATTGAGCAACTAAATCGGGTTGGAAACGTAATTATAGTGAAGGGTCACGGGTTAGCACATCCCCGCCGTTTTGGCTTGGCTAGCCATCTGGGCGTGCTTCTGGACATCCCCACCATCGGCTATGCGCAAGCGCTTTTGCCGCACAATGAACTCCAGCCTAGCCCAAACCCCTTGGTTTTTTGGGTGACCGATGCGGAAGGGGCCGTCGGAGTGGCCGTGTACACTGACAGGGTGAAGAAGCCCTGCATTCTCTCGATCGGCCACCGCGTCGACCTGGAAAGTTTGCTTGCTTTCATCCACCTTTGGATGAAGGATCATCGCCAACCTGCGCCCTTAAGATTGGCGCGCAGTTTTTTGCGACAACAGCTTAGGAATATGAAAAAGGAGTAAACCTATGTCTCGTTTTTTGATGCGTCTTTTGATCAATGCCGTTGCACTCTATGTGGCGATTCGCATTGTGCCAGGGATTCACCCGCAAACGACAGGGTGGTTGGCTATTCTGATTCTTGCCTTGATCTTCGGGGTCACCAATGCCTTTTTTGGGCCCCTGCTCAAGTTCTTAACCTGTCCCCTGATTTTGCTCACCTTGGGATTGTTCACCTTATTGATCAACACCTTTTTATTCTGGCTCTCCGGGCGGATTGGGGATATTTTCGGGGTTGGCTTCACGGTCGACAACTTCTGGTCTGCCTTTTTAGGCTCTTTGGTTGTCTCCATCGTGTCTGTGGCGCTCAGTCTGTTCCTAAACGAGAATCATCGCTCGAAGCCGCGCTCCAAACGGTAACCGAGCCGCCCGGCCGAGCGAATTTACCCATAAAAACCGCATTAAGGATTGATGAATTTTTGCTTTTTCGATTGACTTTCCGCTCATTCCTGTATATACTGAAAGCGAATGAAGGTATTCCCAAAAGGTTTTCAGGAGAATCGTTTCGTGACCAAGAAGAGCACGCGTGGCAGGGCGTGCTCTTGCGCATTTTAACCAGAGGAAAGGAGCCGAATTATGGATTATGGGATGATCGGGAAAATCGAAAAGGCAAAGCGGTATGCCGAGCAACGCAACCGCATTCGTTTCGAAGCCCTGACCGTCACGTTCGAAGGTGAAAACAACCCTCATACGGTTCATTTAGAAAATGGTGTTTGGCGCTGTGATTGTGACTTTTTCCAATCGCGCGGTCGTTGCAGCCACACCATGGCGCTTGAGATGATTTTAGAAGGAATGTTGCCGCAATCGGTGTTTGAAAGCTAGTCAAAATCAAAATCGCCTCCCCAACATAGGGAGGCGATTTTTTGTTTAATTTGCCTTTCCTTTCGGTTTACTTTGGTTTCGCTGCAAGCACCTGTCCAAAAGCGTTGACTTCTAAAATCCATTGACTTTGGGGTGTACATTGGCGGTAAAAATTCTCATCGCTCGTTGGATAACGATACTCCCCCTGTGAGCTATCAAAGACACACACATACAGTACTTGCTGTTTCCCCGGTCGTTGATCAGCAGCCAGCTCCATGGAGGGATAGGTAACCGGTAGCACCTTGCCCTGCTTTGTCCGAGTTTCCACGACCTGCCATTCCATCGTCGTGTACGAACAATATTCCATCAAAACCTCATAGACGCAATCTTGAACCACTTCCGCATATCCACCCCCGCTATCTAAAGTATAGGGAGTGCCGCACACTTTGTTGGCATTGGGCACAGCTTCCTCTTGGGTATGATGGACTCTAAATTCACAGTTCAAGAGGGTCGCTTCGGTTGGAATTTCATTCCGCCAATTAGCTCGCTCAACCGCCCGTAAGCCCTCGACCACTAAGCTGGTTTGCCAATACGACTCGCGGAGAGTTGCCTCAATGCCCTTTGTGCGCGCCGCCAAGAGCAAAACACCGACGCAAAGCATAAGGAAAATCACCAACCCTGTTGCGATCCAAATCATGGGGTTAGGGCCTTTTGATTTTGCAACGCTTACTTGGGGGGAGATTTTCCCGCCCAGCGGCGCGCCGCAGGAAACACAGTTGAACGACCGGGAATCATTTTCGGCAGCGCAATGCGGACAAAGCATCATTTGAGCGGAGGCTTGGGGCACAAATGCGCCAACAACGCGGCCGCTTTCCCGTTGCTTGCCCTCCTGCAAATCTCCACCGCATTGGGCACAAACTTCAGCATCAGCGGGATTGCGCGCCCCGCAATAGGGGCAATGGATGTCAGCACCTTTCTTTGCTTGAGCGATCTCCTGTTCATCCGCAATCAGCTCCGCTTTCTCAGGCAATTGAAAGGCAACATTTTCGGGTTGGGGAGCACCACAGCTCAAACAGGTCTTCTGTGGACCTGGATTACGGCTATTGCAACGCGGGCAGGTCCACTCCAATTTCATGTAACCCAAGGTTTCTTTAGGCATGGTTCTCGCTTTCTTGAACGAATGAAACGAAAGATACTGTCTCATTGTAACCGATGATTTTGATAAAAAGTTGCAATACCTCGGCTGTAAATCCTCTGAAGATTTGCCAACAATGGCAGGCAAATGATTCAAACTGGCGAAATGCTGCTATCCCGCTCTTGAGTTCATGGAAGGCTACAAATGGTTTGCGCCCCTAGTCAAAGCTCATTTATAATTGCGCTCATCGATCCATCAACCTTCAGATAAAAATCTTTCCTAGGAGAATGACCCGATGAAAGTTGCCTACCAAGGCGCACCAGGTGCCTACTCAGAAGCGGCGATCTTTGAAATCTTCGGCAAGCAAGCAGAAGCTATCCCTTGCGAGACCTTTGAGCAAGTCTTCCAAAAAGTCGAATCCGATGAAGCACAACGAGGAATGTTGCCGATCGAAAACTCGGTCACCGGCAGCTTACACCGCAATTACGACCTGTTGCTCGAACATTCATTGGTGATTGTAGGGGAATACCCCCTGCGCGTTCGCCATTGCTTAATTGGCTTGCCCGACGCAGAGCTAAAAGACATCCGCAAAGTGATCAGCCACCCCCAAGGCATTGCGCAATGTGAAAAATACCTGCGGGCTTTGGGTGTGCATACCGAAGCTGTCTATGATACTGCCGGCAGCGTCAAGATGGTGAAAGAAAGCGGCGATCGCAGCTTAGCAGCCATTGCGTCCAATTGGGCAGCCCAAATATACGGCATGAAAATCCTCCAGGAGGGCATCGAAGATAACCCAGCCAATTACACCCGCTTTCTAGTGTTAGCGCGCGAAGCCATCCAACCTGAGGGAGAAGCTAAAACTTCAATTGTGTTCACCTTACGCAATATTCCAGGAGCGCTTTTCAAGGCGCTGAGCGTGTTTGCCCTGCGCGATATTGACCTGACCAAAATCGAATCGCGCCCCTTGGTTGGGGCACCGTGGGAATATCTGTTCTACATCGATTTTCGTGGCTCGATTAGCGAGGAAAAAGTCAAGCACGCTCTGGAAAACCTATCCGAATACGCCCTGAGTCTTCGTATTCTTGGCTCCTATCCTCGCTTGGGAAGCGAAAAAGTGGCTGAGAGCACAAGCTAGAAAGCAGGCATTTCACCAGGTCTCTTGAGCATCTTTGCCGCTTTGGACAGCGCTCCGAAAAAACTCAACGCATGGAATCCGCTCAGTTTGAGCGGATTTTGCTTTACGTATAACCAAGCCATTTGAGCAAGGTGTCGTTCTTACGCCAATTTTTCTGCACCTTGACGTGGAGATTGAGGTAGATTTTTCGACCGCTCATCGCTTCGATCTCCTGACGCGCTTGTGTGCCAATTTTCTTGATCATGCTTCCCCCTGCACCGATCACAATGGCTTTGTGGGTTTCTTTTTCAACGATGATGGTCGCATCGATGACCGCCAGGTTCTCGTCCTTCTCTTGATATTGATCGATGCGCACTGCAATCCCATGCGGCACTTCATCGCGTAGAATATGCAAGGCAGCTTCGCGAATCAGCTCGGCGGCAATTTCCCGTTCATAATAATCGGTGATTTGATCGGCTGGATAAAGCGGTTCACTGAGCGGCAAGCACTCCATCAGAGCCGCAATCAAATGATCCAAATTATCCCCTCGCAGGCACGAAATCTGAACGACTGTAGCCGTAGGAAAGCGTTCCTCGATTAAAGCTTTGGCTGCGGCCAGAAACTCTTCTTTCGCAATGTCAATTTTGTTCAGGGCAATCACGAGCGGTTTGGCAGCCTGATACGGCGATAATTGGTCGGCTAAGTCAAAATCTTCTTGGCTCAAGGGTTCACTGACATCCAAAAGAAACAACAATCCATCGGAGTCCTCAATCGCCTTTAGCGCAGCTTTGACCATCTTTTCGCCCAATTTGTGCCGGGGCGTATGAAAGCCGGGCGTATCCACAAAAATGATCTGCGCTTGCTCCGTGGTTAAGATACCTAACTGCTGTTTGCGCGTGGTTTGCGGGCGCGGGGAAACCGCCGCAATCTTTTGCTGAAGCAAGACGTTCATCAAGGTGGATTTGCCCACATTGGGCTTGCCAATCACAGCAATAAAACCGGCTCGATAATCCTGTGCAGTTAGAGGCTCGGCGCTTTCCATTTGCGAATCACCTGTTTAAAAGGGGGATCAATTTTTTTGGGATGATTGGGAAACCAGCCGAGTTCTGCTCGGCGGGCTTGTTTTTTTAGCTCGGTTGCCCCCCAAACGAACGTTGCCCCCAAGATGCCCAGCCAAGCTGAACCCCAGACGTTATCAATGAACAAAGAAATACCCACTAGGATGACTCCAATTCCGATCAGGTAAGGCCACCAGAGCCAACCCAGCCAGCGTTCCACCCAGATCACCAACGGAAATCCCAGGCCAATGGTTAGAAGGGTGATTAAACCTAGCCATACCCCAAAGGCTTGCATCAAGGAGACCATCCTAACTCGAATGGGGTTCAAAACTGTCTGCCAATCGATCCACAACCGTTGCTGAAGATGAGGGAGCCTCCAGAAAACGACGATGACGAGGGTTGCAGGGATTAGCTGGAGCATGTCCTCGCCGCACCCGCCGTTGCTGACGAATCAACTCAACCGCATCCCATAGCAAGGTCATGCCAATAATACCGCAAAGCGACTTCAGATAGAGAGAGTTCAGCACAAGCGAGAAGATTTGCATTGCCAAACCAGCAGCGCTATAAGCAAGCATAGCCATCCAAAGCCGGGCAACTCGATATTCAAGCCAGCGCACCCCGACATGCCCGAAAGCAATTCCCAGAAATGCGCTGATTGCCGAGATCAGACCAATGAAATTAAGCTCCATCGTCTCGATTATACCCCATGCAGGGTTGTCGCTTGGCTGGCAAACTCGATGAATCTTTGCACTCAAATCAGCTTTTTGACTTTCCTTTATGGTAAGATAATTGTTTGTGCAAAGTCAAGATCGGTATTAACGGGTTCATCTAGGACGGATAGAGAAGAAAATGGTGAAATCACAGATTCTGGCTGACTATCTCGATGATCATTCCTTGATGCGTTTGGCAGGGTACAGTAACTTTCAACGTGGGTACATGTATTACCACGGCCAACGGGTCACCTTAACCCATTTATCGGCAGAGAAAATCGAAGCTACCGTGCAGGGCGAGTTCGTCTATAAAGTTGTGCTGGAACTTAACGAGAATAAACTCCGCTTCTCTTGTACCTGCCCGGTCGGCAGCGGAGGCTATTTTTGTAAACATCTGGTCGCTACAGCAATCCAAGCGCGTGGAAAAGTACCGATTCCAGCCGAAGTCATCTGGCAGCGCAAATTAGATGGCATCCTAAGAGAAGTAGAACGGCGCCCCATCCTAACGCCCCGCCCCACAAATGTGCGAAAGTATATTCTTATCTTTGGCTTATTGCAGAGTCAAGGTCGTTCTTGGGATATCCATCCCCTGCGCATCTACGTGGATAAAATAGACAGTGATGAATTAAAGCAAACAAACTGGAATGATCCCAACCAACTAAAGGCTTTCATTGAAAAAATCCCTCATCGCAAAGCCAATCCAGTACGCAGTTTAGGTGATCTTTCGTTATGTCTGAATGCGGAAAGCGGAGCTTACCTGCTGGCAAGTGCACTGCTGAATGGCTATCCCGTAAAGGATCCGTTCGAGTGGTTTTGGCATAGTCCGTTGCTGCTCTACGAATGCCAAGCAAATGGTTTTCTCAAACGCCCAATCACGTTGCATCCAACGGTTGAGAAAGCTGGGCTGATCATCAATAAAACCGAACAGGGCATTGACCTGCAACTAGCCGTCCACTTGGGAGATGAATTACGCCCGATTCGTAAGAACCAAGCCTTTCTTGTTCAGAACATCCCGACCATTTTATTTATGCAAGACACTTTAGTTCGTCTTTCTCATCCCTCGGCTGCCGTGTTAGAGAAATTATTGGATGAGCCACGCATTCATATTCCGTCTGAGTTTACGGATGAGTTTGCGAATCGATACTTTCTCAAACTCGCCAAAACGATCCCATTGGTGGGAGATGGGATTGAATATTACGAAGAAATTGAGCCACGTCCACGCCTGTACTTATCGGAGAAAAACAGCACGCTGGTTATCGAACTGCGCTTTGACTATCTAGGCAAGGAAGTTTCTTTTGATCCGCTACAAGACTACATCGTCATCAGAAAAATGAATCCTCTAGCCGTGGCTTTTGTACGCCGCAATTTCTTCTTTGAAAATACGATCGAAACGAATCTGGTAACCAAGGGGTATGGCTTAAAACGTCTGCGGGCGAACGAGCCCGGTTACTACACCTTGCGCGCCAAAGTGCATGTCCTAGACTTTTTGATCAAATATGTGCCCCTCCTTACCCAGGCAGGGTTTGAGATCTTTGGCGAAGACCGAATCAAATCGGTGCGGGTGAACCGCGCTCGCCCCACCCTTTCCCTGCAAATCTCGTCGGGGATTGACTGGTTTGACCTCGGTATGGTGGTGAAGTTTGGCGATCAACAGGTAGATTGGAAAGAAGTGCGTTCAGCGATCCTGAAGGGACAAGTCTATGTCAAACTTGCGGATGGCTCGATCGGCCAAATTCCCGAAGTGTGGATTCAGCGCTTCAAGAAAGTTTTCGCCTTAGGAAAAGCCACCGATCGAGGTTTAGCCTTAAGTCTTGCGCAACTTCCTTTGGTCGATGCGTTGCTTGACGAAGCCGAAGTACCCGAAGGCTTTGAGGAATTTGAGCAACGCCGCAAACGGCTGCGCGATTTCGAACACATCGAACCCCACCCCCTGCCTCAGGGCTTTCGCGGTGAGTTACGCCCCTATCAAAAAGCCGGTTATGATTGGCTGCATTTCCTTTACCAGTATAAATTGGGAGGTTGCCTAGCCGATGATATGGGGCTGGGAAAAACTGTTCAAATGTTGGCGTTTTTGCAATCTTTGAAAGAGACCCAAAAACCTAAAACCGCCCATCTCCTCGTTGTACCCAAATCGTTATTAATCAATTGGCAACGCGAAGCTGAACGCTTTACCCCTGACTTACGAATTTTAGATTACAGCAAGGCGGATCGCCCCAAAGACCTGCGTGCCTTTGATGAAGTTGATGTTGTCTTGACTACCTACGGGATCGTCTTGCGCGACATTGATCGATTACGAAAATATCCGTTTGACATTGTGATTCTGGACGAATCGCAAGCGGTCAAGAATCCCATCGCTCAAAGCGCCAAGGCCGTGCGCCTGTTGAAGAGCAACCATCGTCTGGTGATGACCGGTACACCCATCGAGAACAACACCTTTGAGCTTTGGTCTCAATTTGCCTTCCTCCAGCCCGGTTTGTTAGGAAGCCTCGAGGCTTTTCGCCGCGAATTTGCGAATCCCATTGAGAGAGAAGGAGACCAAGAGACGATAGAAACGCTACGCCGCTTGGTGTATCCCTTCATTCTGCGCCGCACCAAAGACCAAGTTGCCCCTGAATTGCCAGCCCGCGAGGAGCGCATCGTTTATACGGAGATGAGTGATGAACAGGCAAACCTGTATAGACAGATGCGGGATTACTATCGTGAATGCATCCTCGGCACTTATGACGCCGATGGTAGCCCTGAGCAGCGCATGAAAATTTTGGAAGGACTGCTGCGCTTGCGTCAGATCAGTATTCATCCTGCCCTCGTCAATGCAAACTTTCAGGGTGAAGCCCCTAAGTTCGTATGGTTACTAGAGACATTAGAAATCCTGCAACAAGAAGGGCATAAAGCCTTAGTTTTTTCTCAATTTGTCGAAGCGCTGCATCTGTTACGACAGGAGTTAGACCGTCGCGCGCTGCCCTACGCATATTTGGACGGGAAAACCCAAAACCGTCAAGCTCAAGTGGATGCCTTTCAGCGCGATCCGAGCTTGCCGGTCTTTCTCATCAGCTTAAAAGCCGGTGGTGTGGGCTTAAATCTCACCGCTGCCGATTATGTCATCCATCTGGATCCATGGTGGAATCCAGCCGTAGAACGTCAGGCAGCCGATCGAACCCATCGTATCGGGCAAGAAAAACCGGTTTTTATTTACAAGGTGATTGTGCGCAACACAGTTGAGGAGAAAATTCTTCTCCTACAGGAGAAAAAGCGCCAATTGGTTGATCAACTCATCCATGCCGAAGGGAGCGTCTTCAAGATGCTGACGCAAGAAGATTTAGAGGTATTGTTTAGCTAGGTTTTTTTGCGAATGCGTCACTCGGGGCGTTGAGGGTTTTCAACACGATCGAATACAGCGTGCCAGCGAACGCATCGCAGAAAATTTCCATCCGGAGGTCTTCTATGAGTGCTCATTTGGTCGTCGTAGGCAGTATTAATATGGATTTAGTGGTGCGCGCCCCGCGTTTACCCCGCCTGGGGGAAACCATCCTAGGCAGCGACTTTCGCACTTTCCCAGGCGGAAAAGGGGCAAATCAGGCCGTTGCAGCAGCACGCCTAGGTGGTAAGGTGCGTATGGTCGGACGGGTTGGAGGAGATGGATTCGGCGATGCCCTGTTAGACACGCTGAGGCAGAATCAAGTAGAGATTACCTATGTGTACCGTGATCCGCAGGCCTCCACCGGCGTGGCATTGATCACAGTAGAAGAAAGCGGCGATAACGCCATTGTGGTTGCGCCTGGTGCAAATGGCCGCTTAAGTCCGCAGGACATCCATCAAGCTGAAGCGGCTTTTCAAGCGGCGCAGGCGGTCGTCCTTCAGTTAGAGTGCCCCTTGCCAACTGTGGAAGAAGCCATCAAGGTGGCACGTCGCTATGCAGTGCCGGTCGCCTTAAATCCAGCCCCAGCTCAAGCTCTACCCGACGAGCTCTTGCGCCAGGTGGATGTTTTGATTCCCAACCAAAGCGAATTGCAAATCCTTAGCGGTGAGGTAGAGATCGAAGAGGCTATTCAAGCCTTACAAAAGCGTGGAGTGAAGACTCTGATCGTTACCTTAGGAGAACAAGGCTGCTTGGTCGTGCAGGGAGCCGAACGGCACACCTTAGCCGCCCATCGCGTGAAAGCCGTGGACACAACCGCTGCCGGCGATGCCTTTGTCGGGGCGTTTGCTGTAGCATGGGCGGAAGGCAAATCGCTACTGGAGGCCGCCCGATGGGGAAATGCCGCCGGCGCCTTAGCGGTTACGCGCGCCGGGGCACAGCCTTCCTTGCCAACTCGCCAGGAAGTTCTAGACCTGCTCTAGAGAAAGCGGTGGGCTTTGGGAAGATGATTTTTAATGGCTTTTTCCACCACCCTCCCCCAACCTAACGGATAACCATCCACACAAATTGCCAACCACCCTTTGTGAGCCAGGACTTGGCGCTCGTTTTCTGAGAGCCAACCTTCCTGAAGCACTTCACCGCTTAGGTATTTTAGGATAGCAGGATGGTCGGCGCTGATGTTCAGTTTGAAGGCAATTTGCTCTCCCTGCAGGGCTAATAGAAAGGCATGGGAAGGCTCGATGCGATCTTTTTTGATTTCGCCTAAAAACCAACCGGGCAGGATAACCCGCAAATGTCCCGCATCGATGGCTGCCGGAGAGAGGAAATAAAGGCGATGTCCGTTCAGCATCAAGCGCAGGGGATCGATGTCTGCCGTGCAGAGGGAGGCAAGCCAATTCTGAATCTCGCGCCGTTGAGCGGGTGGAATTAGGCGGATAGGGAAAGGACGCACCTCTCGCCATTCGCCGCCGCTGCGCCTGCGTAAGACGGCGATGAAATGCCCTTCCGGAAATCCCTTGTGCGGCATCAGACGATACAGCCCGCTCCAGCTTGGCAGTTCAGTTTCGATTCCGATCCATTCTGGGTGCGCTCGCTCAAAAGCAACCCGCGTCTTAACGTCAACTAGCTCAAACTCTGGATGCGCTTTCAAAAAAGCGCCGATAACCCCCTCGTTCTCTTCGGGGGCAAAGGTGCAGGTGGAATAAACCAAGCGTCCACCAGGGCGAACCAAGCGGGCGGCTTGCGGCAAGAGACCGCCCTGACGCACAGCACAAGCGCGCACGATCTCCGGCGACCAATCCAAACGCGCTTCTAAGCTCCGCCGAAACATCCCTTCTCCCGAACACGGGGCATCTAGCAAAACGCGATCGAAGAAAGCGCCCCATTGATCGGCAAGGCGATAAGGAGGTTCATTGGTCACCATGACGTTCCGCGCCCCCCATCGTTCGAGATTTTTTACTAAATCCCAAGCCCGTTGCGAATGCAGGTCATTGGCAATCAACAAGCCCTGTCCGTTAAGCCGCGCAGCGATATGGGTGGCTTTGCCTCCGGGGGCCGCAGCAAGGTCGAGGACGCGCTCACCCGGCTGGGGATCCAGAAGATCCACCACGGCCATGGCCGAAGGCTCTTGGAGGTAATACAGTCCGGCAGCGTGATAGGGATGTTTGCCCGGGCGGCTGTCTCCACCGACAAAAAAACCTTCCGGGCACCAGGCAATCGGCCGCAAATCAAAAGGAGAGAGGCGCAGGAAATCGGCAACGGAAATCTTCATTGTATTGACGCGCAAACCGCTTTGGGGTGGCTGATTGAACACAGCCAAGAAGTCTGGAAACTCACTCCCCAGCCAACCCTGCATCCGTTCGAGAAAGAGCGAAGGAAGCTCAATCGTGCTCACAACGAGTGTTCAACCGCCTCGTCAGCAATGGTCAGGGCTTGATCAAGGATTGCAAACCCTTCTGCAAGTTGTTCTTCGGTAATGATCAGCGGAGGAATGATCAAAAGGATATTCCAATGCGTATAGAGAAACAAGCCGTGATCCAGCAGAAATTGGCGAATGGCAATCATCTCAGGGCTTGTGCCGTTGAAGGGTGCCAGCGGTTGTCGCGTGCGGCGATTGCGCACCAGCTCAATCGCGCCAAACAAGCCAATGGAACGTGTTTCACCCACACTGGGGTGCTTTTCACCTAGATCGTTTAGCAAGCGGTGCAAGACCTTCCCCATCTCAGCCGCATGTTCAACGAGATGATCCTCTTGCATCACTTGGATGGTGGCAATGGCAGCAGCTAGAGAAATGGGATGAGCTGTATAGGTTAATCCGCTTTGGAAAACCCGCTCGCGAAAGAATTCCGCAATTTCTTCGCGCATCGCAACGGCACCAAGCGGCGCATAGGCTGAGGTCAACCCCTTTGCCATGGTCATCAAATCCGGCACCACCCCCCAGTGTTGGACGGCAAACCATTCACCGGTGCGCCCAAAGCCGCTCATTACCTCATCAGCGATCAGCAGAATGCCATAACGATCACACAGGTCGCGCACGCCTTGCAGGTAGCCAGGTGGAGGAATGAGGATGCCATTCGTGCCAGTGACAGTTTCGATGAGAATGGCGGCAATCGTTTGCGGGCCTTCATATTGGATGATCTCTTCTAAATGGTTGAGATAATCCAGGCAGAAATCTTCTTCGGAAATGTCAGGGTTGGTGCGATGAAAGGTCGATCGATAGCGATAGGGATCGAGGAAATGCACCACACCGCCCATCAGGTTGGGCTCCCAAGCAAGGCGGCGTGGATCGCCGGTGGCTGCCATTGCCCCGGCTGTCGCCCCATGATAAGAACGATAGCGGGCTAAAATTTTATGCTTGCCACTAAAGGCGCGAGCCAGTTTAATAGCGTTCTCGTTGGCGTCAGCGCCGCCTAGGGTGAATAAAAAACGGTTCAGATCGCCGGGGGTGACTTCTGCCAGCAATTTTCCCAGCAGGGCGCGCGGTTTCGACGCCATGGCGGGCGCCACATAGGGAAGCTCTTGGGCTTGCTGGATGATGGCATCGATCACCCGCTGCTCCCCATGGCCAATGTTGACACACATGGTCATGGAATTGAAATCTAGATAGCGCTTGCCGTGAATATCCCAAAAATAAACTCCTTTGGCGCGTTTGACCGGGATTGGAGATACGCTTCCCTGTGCAGACCAAGTCCAAAAAGTGTGTTGGAGGCTAAGGGGCAGAATTTCTTCTTCGTTTAGGTCAAGCATTCCAACTCCTATTCATCCTCATTTGGTAAAGCCATCTCTATCGTAACACAAAAAGAGAAGAATTTTTGCCCGTTTGTCTTTGGCACGGATTCTCGACAGGCATCCCAAACAGACAATGTTTTGGCGGCTTCATCTCCTGGCAAAAGCGCTGTCATCGTCGTCAGCCACGGGTTCTTTTAGGCAGCGAAAGTTGTATTCGGAAAAGCCAAAGCGAGCCGCGATGTCGCAACCAACCCGTGAAATCAAGCGACCCAATGTCGAGCATAGAAATATGGACAATTTGTAAAATATATCCCGAAAAATACTTGACAAATTGGACATATTATGTATAATATGCAATATATAGACAAAATCTTTACAATACCAACATAAAGGAGTTTAGTCATGAAGAAGATCGTCCCACTATTTAGTTTTCTTATTGCCCTTAGCTTGTTGGTGAGCGCTTGCGCTCCGGCAGCAACGCCGATGCCGCAGCCAACAGCTACCCCGATGCCCATGCCCACTGCAACCCCTATGCCAACACCCACCGAAGCTCCAAAGACCATCGTTGATATCGCTGTTGCCGACGGACGTTTCAACACTTTAGTTCAGGCTGTTCAGGCAGCCGGTTTAGCCGAAACCCTTGCAGGCGAAGGCCCGTTTACGGTTTTCGCTCCAACCGATGATGCCTTTGCAAAGTTACCAGCCGGCACCCTCGAAGCTCTCTTGGCTGACCCAGAGCAGTTAAAGAACATCTTGCTCTACCACGTCGTGGCAGGAAAAGTCATGTCCGACCAAGCCAAAACCTTATCCGAAGCTGAAATGCTCAACGGTGATAAGGTATCCATTAAGTCAGAGATGGATAAGCTAATGATCAACGACAGCCAAGTGGTGCTTGCTGACATCGAAGCTTCGAATGGTGTCATCCACGTTATTGACACGGTCTTGCTTCCGCCTCAAAAGGCAACTATTGTTGACATTGCCAAAGAGGATGGTCGCTTTACTACGCTGTTAGCTGCCGTCGAAGCAGCCGGTTTAGTTGACACGCTCAACGGCGAAGGACCGTTCACCGTCTTTGCGCCAACCGATGATGCCTTTGCCAAGCTACCTGCAGGAACGGTTGAGGCTCTCTTGCAAGACATTCCACAGCTCTCCAGCATCCTCCTCTACCATGTTGTGCCTGGCAAATTGATGGCAGCGGATGTAACTGCAGCTGACTATCTGAAAACCGCTCAAGGCGAGTCGGTGCGCATCAAAGTCGAGGATGGAAAAGCCTACATCAACGAAGCCCAGATTATCCTGACGGACATCGAAGCTGCCAATGGAGTGATTCACGTTATCGACACTGTGATTTTGCCTGGCAAGACCATTGTTGACGTAGCCATCAACGATGGACGCTTCACCACCCTTGTCACTGCCCTACAAGCAGCTGATTTAGTTGAGACCCTACAAGGGGAAGGTCCCTTCACCGTTTTTGCTCCTACAGACGATGCCTTCGCTAAATTGCCGGCCGGTACCGTTGAGGGTCTGCTCAAAGATATCCCCACCTTAAAGAACATCCTACTTTATCATGTTGTCTCTGGGGCAGTAACTTCGGATCAGGTGATTAATTTGACCAGTGCCGACACAGTTTTAGGCAAGCCCATCAGTATCAAAGTGGAAGATGGCAAGGTCTTTATCAATGACGCACAAGTTGTGATTGTGGATATTGTCACGAAAAACGGGGTTATCCACGTCATCGATACAGTTTTGCTGCCACCACAATAATCCAATCCTCTCTCCTCCTTCTCCTCCTCCTAATCCCCGGCGCTCGAGATGAGCGTCGGGGCTATTTCACGGAGAGATCGCTTTTAGCGCCTGTTCGAATCTTCTCTCAGGATCGTTAGAAAAGCATTGATGACACGCGGGTCAAACTGTTTGCCCTTTTGCTCTTCTAAATACCTCAAAGCTTGCTCTTGGCTCCACGCCTTTCGATACGGTCGATCACTGGTCAGAGCGTCCCACACATCTACAACGGCAAAAATGCGCGCGGCTAAGGGAATCGCTTCGCCTTTCAAACCCTGCGGATAACCAGAGCCATCCCATCGTTCATGATGGCAATAAGGGATATCCAAAGCGGAATGTAAGAACGGTATGTTCTCAAGCATCTTAAGGGCAAACACGGGATGCTGTCGCATCAGTTCCCATTCGGCTTCGTTCAAAGGGCCAGGCTTTTGCAAAATGACATCGGGGATTGCCATCTTGCCAATATCATGCAGCAACGCCCCGCGCCGCACGCTAGCCAATTGGCGATCCTCCATCCCTAAACGACGGGCAAGTCTTAAGGTCATTTCAACCACCCGTCGGCTATGACCTTCGGTTTCCATATCTCGAAATTCCAACGCCTTTGCCCATCCCTCAATGGTAGCGTCATAAGCTTGCAAGAGTTGAAGATTCGTGTTCTGGAGGTCATTAAAGAGACGGATATTCTCGATGGCAATGGCTGCCTGACCGGCCAAGGCTTCCAAGAACGCCATCCATTCTGGGGTTGGATCCAGGGCTCGGCGCTGGTAGATCTCTAGCACACCGATCACCTCCCCTTTAGCAACTAAGGGCACCCCAAGATAAGCTTGAAAATGCTCATCCCGAAAGCTTGAGGAACGCTCAAAAACTTTATTCAGTTTCTCCTGATCGTGAACGGAGATGATTCGGCGTTCCAAGGCCGCCAAACCGGCCAAGCCTTGACCGAGGCGAATTTCACTATGTTGAAGAGCAGAGGTGCGAAATCCTTGACCGGCAACAAAATGCAAACTTTGGGTCTCCGGTCGGTAGAGGAGCACCGCCGCAGCGTCCACTTTGAGTTGAGATAAGACATGGCCGATCAGAATATCAAGTGTCAAACCAAGATCGAGGTTACTGCTGATCGCGTGATCAATTTGGCGCATTGAGGACAGGCGCTCTAGGCGTTGCTGAGCAGTGCGGAACTGATGGGCATTGTCGATGGCAACCGCAGCCTGACTGGCAAAAGCGGTCAACAGCGCTTCCATTTGGGCAAAATTTGAGGGCTGTTTGCTATATAAGTGCAACACCCCAAAATTCTGCTCCTTCACTCTCAGCGGCAAGCTGATGAAGGATCGGATACCAGCCGTTATTAAAGCCGGATTGATGGTTTGCGGTGCTTGATCGCCAAGCGCCGCTTCAAAGCGCCCGTCATCTAGGACAGAATTGCCAATGACAATCGTTTGATGACGCAACACCCATTGGGTAATGCCATCGGGGCGGACCTGATAATGCATTGGTGAGTATCCAATCTGATCTTCAGCATGTTTTCCGATCTGACCGCTTTCATCCACTAAGACAATCCCCCCATAATCCGCCTGGGTCAGTCGTTTCGCCAAGGTAACAATTTCTTGAAGCACCTGTTCAAGGTCAAGGGAAGCCGCCACAATTTGACAAGCTCTGGAGAGAGCGTCTAATTGTTCCATGCGGAGTTGCAGATCCTTTTCGTAAGCAACCCGCTCACTGATGTCGGTGATAAATCCTTCTAGGGCAATCAAAGACCCAGCCTCATCAAAGATTCCCTCCCCTTTCTCCCAAACCCATTTTTCCCTTCCATCGGCCGTAGTGATGCGATAGGTGATTTGAAAGGGTTTTTTCTCGGCAACCGCCTTCTGCACGCTTTCCCAAACCATGGAGCGGTCTTCGGGGTGGATTAAGCTGGCATACGAACGCACTTGGTTGCCCACCAACGCTTCAGCGCGGTAGCCGGTCAATTCCAGACAGCCACCGCTGACAAACTCCATTGTCCATTCAGGGTCATTGCGGCAACGATAAGCCATCCCCGGCAAGTTGTTCATCAAGGTTTCTAGTCGCCGCCGGCTCTCTTGGATTAGGCGTTCGGCTGCTTTTCGTTCGGTGATATCGCGCGCCACAATTAAGACTTGTCTGGCTTTTCCTTCCCGTTGGATTGGAGAAGAATGCACTTCCACCGGCACCCTTCGTCCGCTAGGATGAAGAAATTCAAGCTCATATTTGAAGCTTTGCAACTCACCAGACAATCGGGCGCGTTGGTGTTTTAGGATTTCAGGGACAAACTCCGCTGCAACGAACTCGGTGACGCTCCGTCCAATGGCTTCTTCTGCCTGCAAGCCGGCAAAATCCAAGCCGGCTTGGTTGACATATTGAATCACCCCTTCCATATCATGGACAAGGATGATGTCTTGCATTGTCTCAGCCAACAAGCGATATTTTTCTTCCGACTCGCGCAGCCCGTCTGCCATACGGGCTTGCTGTTCTTCGAGTTCCAAGCTGTACAAAGCGAAGGCTAGATCGCCAGCCATTTCTTGGAGTAGAGATTGTTCTTCTTTTTCGAATAAGAACTCTTTGGGCAGCGAGACGGTTAGCACGCCATATACCCTGTCGCCATAGCGCAGCGAGACGCTCATCGCAGCGCGCCCGGCAACATGCTCTGCCATAGGACAATCACTGCAAAGCGATCGAGGGTCCTCAACGAGGATCACCTCTTGTGCTTCTTTCGCTCGCTGCTCAACGGCCGTAAACTCGCTGCGCAGCAAGCGCTGGCGCATTTCCGCAAAGGCTTCTCCAAGCCCCGCTTCTACCACATTCTCTACCTGACCCTTCGAGTCAAGGGTGGCGATCCAAGCATAGAAATGACCCCCAGGCTCAATCAGGATTTCACAAGCCTTTTGCAACAGCGCTTGAGGGTCTTTTTCCCTCACGATCAGTTGATTGACAGCTCGGATTGCCCGTAAGATACGATTCAGGTTGCTGGCTTTTTCCTCGAGGGCTTGCAGGTTAACGAGGGCTTCGATGCGAGCGACGAACTCCCGCATCGGCACCGAACGCAGGAGGTAACCATCCGCGCCACATTCCAATCCGCCAGACTGCGTCTCGGAGGAAGTCTCTACCGATCCCATCAAAACAATCAACGGGCGTCTTGGGCTGGCTTCTGCTCTCAGACGTTCCCCAAGTTGGCCGCTTTGGGCTTCAAGCAGGGTGTCGCTCAGCAGGATGAGTTGGGGCCGCTTGGACTTGAGCAGAGCTAAGGCATCCTCAACATCTTTAGCTTCAACCACCTCCATGGAAGCCTTGCGCAAAATTTCCGCAATGTCCCCCCGCAAAGCTGGATCATCTTCGATAATGAGAACCCGATAGGGTGATTGATCCAAATGCTTAGCCATCATGACCTTTGCCTTATCCGAGACGCACCTTTCCGAATGTGAGAAAATGCCGCTTTTATAGATGTCAAAGAATCCAAAGCTGTGTGCTTTGCCCCACCTCTGCCCTCCTGCGCTTAGCAAACTGAGTATCCGTCAAGGAGAAAAGCATTAAGACGATTCAGACCTTTGGGCGTGTTGGTAACGAAGCACAGTGCAGGGTTTAGGTCGTACTGAGACAGGGACTGCAAAAGCACTATCTTGACAAAGTTCGATTAACTCAATTTTACTCCAAAGTAAGATTCGTGCCGTGTGATTCCATCTCGTGAATGGAAAGTCCCAAGAATACGCCGTTCTAGCCGATGTCGTTTCTCTGCTCAGCGAGGCATCTCCAGAGATTGCATCGCGATACTGAATGGCAGATGGGGAAATTCTTGCCAATAGCGCGTGAAAGGCATGGCGCTAGATGCAGCAGCGCGGATATTTTCTGCCCAACGATACCCAATGGATTGGTAGAGCAGCTCGCAGCGGATCTGCAAGGGTAGTTCAGCTTGACTGACCTGCACCTGCACAGTCAGAGTATCTCCGCCCGCAGAGAAGGTGTCATCCTTCAAGGCATCTCCGACTACAGAAATCTGGAGCGGCGCATTCGTTTTCTCGAAACCCAACGGCAATAAGCGGTTATCTTTGAGATAGCCGGCTGCATGAAGTTGCACAGTGGTCACTTCTCCTTGGACATTGTGCAGGATGCTCTCGTAAATTTGCACCTCCTGAGGAGACGTCAGGCGCTCATAATGGGGTTCAAAACGCGTTGGGTCGAGATCGTTGTCATTCTCCAAAATTCTTCCTTGCTGGTCATAGCCTCCCGACTCAAAGATCGTTTTTCCTTGAGCATCGGTAATCAGGATGTGAAGCCAAGCCCTTCGTGAAGGAAAAGCGGTGGGAAACTTATGTCCGCTCTGGTTGGCAACCACCACATCGAAACTTAAGACGCCAGATTGGACTTGGGCATTACGAATTTCTAGAGTGGCGGTGCGGGATTGTAAAAAAGTCACCGTTTCAACGATGGCGTTGCGGAAATGGCTAGAGTCCGCCTCGACTCCTAAGTCTGTGGCAAAGTTGTTGAGCAAACTCAGCAGATAGGCATTGCCGCCCAGAAAATTGTGTTGTGAGACACCCGCATAGCGATTTTGAGGCGTGACATTTGAGATGGGCAGAGCCTGCTCGCTTCTGGTGAGATGACAATCTTGGCAAGAATACTGATCGACATAGTCAGATGCCAACCATTCGCTAAAGGGAGTTTGCTCAGGAAAGGTTGCTTGCCCTTGGCTCAACGAGCCATCCGCTTGAAGATAATGGAGATACAACTCATGACAAGTTGCGCACAAGGAAGACCGGCGCACGTGTTCGCTCTGCACCGGTTCATATCCCGAAGCGCCGGCCATCATCGCAACGCTTTGGCGTGACATTGGAAATGGCCCAAATAACGGCCTTTTTCCATAGGGTGTGGTTAAGTCAATCGCCAAATCACCGCTGTTGCGAACCTCCGCACCATCTGAGGCAGGAATCTGATGACAGACCGTGCAAGAGACACCATCCATAGCCAACTGATGAGCGGGGTTTTGGGGGCTATACAAGCTTTGGTCGCCCACTAAGGTGGTCGGCTGATCTTTGGCGAGATCGCTATAGCGCGCTATAGGCGTATGGCAAGCGGCACATTTTTCCTGGATTTCTGTGGCGTATTGGGGCGAATGCTCAAGCTCAAAGGTTAAACTAGCCCGGAAGTAGGGGTCTCGAGCAGCATTCGCCATCAGCGACGGGCGCCATCGCTCGGCTGGAGAAAATTCGCCCCCTGAAGCACTCTGAAGGTTCTGATGACATGGGGTACAGGTTGCGGCGGTGGTAAACCATTCGTTGGTGGCAGCACTCAAGGCGGTTTTGCGGCCATCTTCTTTGAACTCAAACGGCAAGCCTCCCGATTCGAAACTGCTCGCAGGTTCCTGCGACTCAGGCGGCGTTGCGCTATGAACGCAGGCAGCCAAAAAACCACAGAACAACAGAAAGAGGAGAGTGGTCATTGGCTTTTCAAAGAGATTGGCAGGGTTAACCATTTCTATCTCCTACCTTATAGGGTAACAAACGCTCTTCAGAAACCATTCAAACGCTTTGCCTGCTCCATGGGGAACGCAATCGAGTGGTTTGAACAGGCGACAACTTGCCTTATACAACGATTTTCAGGAAGTTTTTTGATAATCGAGAGAGCACAGCCCTAAAAGCCCACTTCTCTCAAGCCAAATTGGGTGAGGATGACAGCGCCAAAGCCGCTCAGCCCCACACTAAAAGGAACAATCCACCCCACACACGGAACGAGAGTCGCAACCCCATTGATGATCAACACCAATACAAACGTGCCTACGCCAGCCGTAATTGGCAATGACCAAGTTTGGTTCAATCCCTCAGCAATGCGCCGTCCCGTCTCCAGCCCAACCCCAAGGATGCCAAAAAACCAACCTAAACCTGCCAAGAGAAAACCCAAAAAGGCAATCGGCGCCAAGATTAAGGTAATGGTTAACAAGATGAGTCCCACGGTGATGACCACCACCGACACCAATCCAACGACCCAGGTAATGACCGCTTGACGGCGTACGGCAGCGGCGATTCTATCCAACAACTTAGGGAATAAAAGCCCACAGAGGATGGCTAAAGCGCTCCAGGCAAAGACCCGGAACAAAAAGCCACTCCACTTCGTCCAGCCACGCGCCAGCCAATCGAAGTTCGGCAATTCAAAGCGAAAGGGCGAGACGGCGCCAAAGGGCCGCAGGCTTTCAAACTGCAACACCTGCCCGACCACCTTTGCGCCTTCCTCTTGCTGGTAGGCCGAGCCATAGAGCAGGACGTCACCGCCAACCTGCGCGCTGGGTTGCAAGGCAATTTTTCCGCCAAAACCGACGATATCTCCGGTAACGCTTGCGGAACAAGTTAATTGACCCCCGAAAAAGGCGATATTTCCCTGAACTTGTGAGCCTTCTCGAAGCTCAGCGTTTCCGCCAAAAACAACCAGATCCCCGGCCAGCACCTCATTCTCTTGCAAAATAAACTCTCCCCCAAAGACCACCTTGCTTTCCATGAAACCCCCCGCTAAGACTTGCATAGGGGTCAAAAGAGCAAGCAATAAGGTGATTACGCCAGCGATTAAGGCAGTTCGTTTCATGGAGTTCTAATCCTTCCAAAACTAAACTTGCGCAACATTGCCAACCAAATCACCATAAGCCCAACAAAGGTCATCCCTAAGGCGATTTCCAAGGTCGGGGAAATGACTTGAGCCATCGCTCTCCCAACGGTGGATAAGAAGGTCCAGATTCCCTCCACAACAGGTATCAGCGCGCTGAGGTTGTATAGGGCAATCATCACCCGCAGCCAAAGTGGCTGTGCGGGCGAGGCGATGAGAAGGAAAAAGGGAAAGGCAAAGAGGGCTGCCAAAAGCGAAGTCAGCAAAAACACACCCAATGCCCGCCGTTGTTGGTTTAGCGCTGTCTGGCGAAGGTAGCGTTCTCGCCAGCGTTGGCTAAATCCTGCTTGCGGGGCAGCCCATGGTGTTAACTTCAGTTCGATTTCTGTCTCCTGCCAAGCAGCCCGCAACGCCCGACAACGTTCGCAGGTTTGGATATGCTCCTCTAAGAGAATTTGCTCTTTCGGTGATAGGGTTTCATCTGCAAACAGTCGTTCCTCAAAAAACCGGTGATTCATATCCTTTCCTTTCTACCTCTCGAAATGTTGTCGGATATTTCTCTAGCCAGCTTTCTGCTAAGGCGCGGCGGGCGCGGTGTAAACGGCTCTTGACGGCGCTAACGGTCAACGAGAGGCTTTGGGCAATTTCTTCGTAAGAAAAATCATACCAATAATACAAAACAATGGCTGCCCGATCGGTTTCTGAAAGGTTTTTGAGTAATTGCTGAATCCGCTGTTGGTCTTCACGCAAGCCGATGGCCGTTTCGGGGAGCGGATCGTGGCTGGCAAACTCAAGATCGGGGATATCCTCGAGGGAAAAAGCCGTCATTTTCCGCTTCCGAATCTGATCAATGCAATGATGGGCTGCAATCGAAAGCAGCCAAGTGGCAAAGGAACGCTGTTGATCGAACTTGCGTAAGGAATGAAATGCCCGCAAGAAGGTCTCCTGCGCGGCATCTTCAGCGTCTTCAGCGTTACCCAACATGCGGTAACAAAGGTTATACACAGACCGCTGGTAAAGTTCAATCAACTGGACAAACGCTTCCGTGTCGCCTGCAAGGGCTTGTTGCACCCAGCGCAGTTCTTGTTCCTTGATGTCTTCGCCTTGAACGGTTGGTTTCATTCTTGCTTTCCTACTTTCTATACGCCTGACCATCCAAAATGTTTCGCTTGGTTTGTTCAAGACGAAGCAGATTGGGACCTCTCCGGACAAACTCCTTGTTCAAGGGGTTCGCTCGACCAAAGGTTTAAACCCCTCCCCAAACACCTCATTGGCTTGTCCGATGACCATGAAGGCATGCGGATCCGCTTCCCGCACCAGGGCTTTAATCTGAGCGATCTCAGAACGGCTCACCACACAGTATAGCACTGTTTTCGAACGACCGCTAAAGCCGCCTTCGGCTGGAATCAACGTCACGCCCCGTTCCATCTCAAAAAGGATTTTCTCTCGAATTTGCTCTGGATGTTCACTAATAATCATGGCGGTGCGGGTGACATTAGAGCCTTCCAATGTCACTTCGGCAGCCACACCGCTGATATATAACATCACAATAGCATATAAAGCATTTTCCCAGCTAAAGGAGATACCCGCCAAGAACATGATCAGCGCATCGGTAAGCATGTACGATTGGGACAGGGAGACCCCCCAGCGATGATTCAGGATGCGCGCCAGGATGTCACTCCCGCCGCTGGTGCCCTGTCCGCGATAAACCAAGCCAAAACCAATGCCACTGATGACACCCCCATATAAAGCGTTTAGGTTCAAGTCTTGGGTAATCCCCTCAGCCGGTAAGAAAAAAGCGAGCCCATCGACCAAAAGCGAAAAAGCGCCCACGGCAAGCACCGTTCGCAGGGCAAAACGCAGCCCGCCCAAATAGCGCCATCCCAACAGAAAAAGCGGGATATTCCCGATCACTACCATCACCCCAATCGGCCATTGCGTAAAATAATTGATGATTTGAGCTAAGCCGGCAATTCCACCCGAAGCCAAACGGGCTGGGATGAGAAACAAACGCATGGCAAGGGCTTGTAAGAACACCCCTGCCAAGATCAGCAACACATCTCGCCCATCCCCCCAAGTGAACGAGAGCGTCACGCTACGCTTTTGTCCCGTCATCTTCATCCAAGAGTTGGGTATTCGCTAAATGTTCAATCACCCCGATCACGGCTGAGTTATCCAACTCACGCATGCCCATTTCTAACATGGCGTGATAGAGCTGGGTGTGAACAGCCGTGCTAGGAAGGGGAATGCCATACTGTCGAGCTGTCTCGATGACAATATCTAAGTCCTTGGTCTGCATATACGCCTTGAAACCCGGTGTGCGGTTGCCGGCAAATAAGCGCTGGGGCTTGACATCGAGTGTCCAACATTGGGCTGCACCTCCTTTGATGGCTTCCACCACCTTTTGTGGGTCAGCGCCGGCTTTCTTGGCGAAGATCAGCAATTCCCCCATGGCAACCATTTGGGCTGCCACCATAATCTGATTGGCGGCTTTGGCAATCTGCCCTGCACCGGCTTCGCCCACATGGGTAATCGTCTTGCCCATTGCCTCGAAAATAGGACGCACTTTTTCTAAGGCTTCGGCCGGCCCTCCCACCATAATCGCCAAGGTGCCTTGGCGGGCGCCAATATCTCCCCCGCTGACAGGGGCATCCAGCGCCAGGACGCCTTTTTCTGCCAACCGCTTGGCGATTTCACGCGCCGCGGCCGGCTTAATGGTCGAGTTATCCACATAAATCAAGCCTGGGCGGGCAGCCTCGATAATCCCATTTGCGCCGAGAACCACCAATTCAACATCCGGCGTGTCGGGCAAATTGGTAAACACCACATCCACCTGTTCGGCGACTTCTCTGGGGCTAAAGGCAGCCTTTGCCCCTTCAGCCACCAATTCCTCAACCGCTGCCCGACTGCGGTTGTGTACGACCAGTGGAAACCCTGCCTTCAGGATATTGCGGGCGATCGACTTGCCCATTAAGCCTAAGCCAATATAGCCAACACGTAGGGTTGCCATGCTACCTCCAAGGGTTTGCGAATTTGGAATTGTAGGGTAATTGTATTACAGTTAGAAGACTTTTGGCGCGCAATCCTTACGTCCCCCTTCGTTCTCTGCTAGAATAGGGCTGTTTTCTGGACATATCCTTTATGAACGCATGGATGCCATCTGCCTCCTTAGTCGGCGGAGCAGCCGCCTTAAGCGCAGCGTTTTTGTGGGCGCTGGCTTCGATTTGGTTCAGCCGTTTAGGTCAGCATCTACCCGTCATTCAGATCAACCTTCTAAAGGGGTTTCTAGCTCTCCTCATTCTAACGATGGTCTTAACCGTCAACGGAGGCACGTTAGCAGCGCTGCCCTTCCAACCGCTGCTGATGTTGGTGATCAGCGGCATCGTTGGCATCACTATCGGTGATACCGCTTACCTTAGAGCCTTGCAATCGCTTGGCGCACGGCGCACCTTATTGCTCGCCAACCTTGCCCCGCCCATGGTTGGGTTGATCGCTTGGGCTTTCCTAGATGAACGTCTGCTTTTGCGGGCTTGGTTGGGTATCTTTCTGACTCTTGGCGGCATCACTTGGGTCATTGTCGAACGTACGCAAGAGGGGAGTCACAGCATCAATCTGCGAACAGGCTTATGGTTTGGTTTTCTGGCGGCTTTGTGTCAATCGGTTGCGGTGGTGTTATCCCGCGCCGCCCTGACACGCAGCCCCATCGATGCCTTACAAAGCACGATCGTGCGCCTCGGCGCAGCGCTGCTAGTGCTCACCCTCTGGTCACGAGCGAGGCAGCAATCGATTTTACCCTGGCGAGCTTTGGTTGCTCAACCGCGCTTGATCGTTTGGCTGCTAACCGCAACCCTGTTGGGCACCGTCTTAGCCATGTGGCTGCAACAAATTGCCATCGATCTCACGCCGGTAGGCATCGTTCAAACCTTGCTCTCCACCAGTCCGTTGTTCATCTTACCCATTGTTGCTTTACAAGGAGAACAGATTTCGCGCCGCGCGGTGGCAGGTGCATTGGTTGCCTTGGTCGGCGTGGGTTTGTTATATCTCTAACTAGCTTGCTTTGCGCCTGATCTGCGGCCCTTGGCGCGTATCTTGAACCAGCCAGCCTAAAGCCTCGATTTGGCTACGCAACGTATCGGCCGTCGTCCAATCTCGGTTTTGGCGAGCTGTTTCCCGCGCCTGAACGAGCTCCCTGACTTCAAAGGGAGGTAAGTCCTCTTCGGGCGGTTGAGAGGCTTGTTCAAGGGCGCGGCTCCAGATGGTTGTCGGAACTCCTTCACCTGGCTTAGGGAGGGAAAAGGGGCAACAAATATCGAGCGGGAAGGTTGTGCCAGCTTGAAAATAGTGCACATGGCTTCCCATTTGCCGGGCAAGGGCACTTAACTCCGCATCGTTGAGGCTTTGCCCATATTCCGACTCATGGAAATCACCCGGGTGAATCAAAGTCACACCACCGTTGCCGAAGACTCGCGCCGTCATGCTGGCTAAATCCATGAACAAGGCCGTTTTTTCATCAATTCCGATCACCAGACAAGGTTCAGGCAAACATTGAATCAATTGGGCAAACCGCTCTTTCCCCATAAAGCAGCGCGAGGTATCGAGTTCTGCTCCGCCTTCGTTGTTGTTCCAATGAGGGATGAACACCATCGCCAAACCATATAAGCCAAAGAAATTCAACCCCTCTTTCCAATGCAAATCTTCCCCAACTTTATATATTTCATAAACGGGCAAGGCAAAGCGGCTGATGGCAATTGTTGCCGCGCTGGCTAAGACTAAGTCGGCGCCAAGGTAATGGCGGGCAAGGATCACCTGCCAAGCCAGGCTTTCTCGAAGCTGGCGCACAGCATAGGTTGGACTGCCCGGCCCCATAAAGATCACCTCTGCCCGCCAAAGAGGGGCAATGATCTCTTCCAGATCGGGCGAAAAAGGGCTGCCGCGCTTGCGCGCCGGGACAATTTCAATTTGCGGTTGATAATTCTGAAGGTGATGTCGGAGAAACTCCGCCACCCTTCCGATCACACGTGCCGAATTCAACTCAAACCCCGCCGGCGTTTCCAAGAGCGCCAGGCGGGGCGGATGATCGAAACGGCGAAAAACCTCATCAAAAGCCTTGCGTCCGCTGGGAGAGGTTTCCCCTGAGCCTAGCAGCACCACTCGACCGGGTCGAAAACTACCGATAAAAGAACTTTCCATAAATAACTATTTCCCTTGATAACGTTGGGTAATATTGGGCACTAGATACTCCTCGAAAGAACGCTCCAAATTATACTCAGGTTGCCATCCCCAATCCCGCCGGGCATCGTTGTCGTTCATATCTTCTGGCCAGCTATCCACAATCGCCTGGCGGCGCAAGTCGGGTGCAAAGGTGATCTCGGCGCTGGGGAAAAAGCGAATCACCCACTCGCGAAATTCCCCCGCCGAAAGGCTAAAGCTGGTGACGTTATAGACCCGCCGCGATAATTTTTCCGCTGGAGCTGCCGCCAATTTCAGCAAAGCCGTAATGGCGTCGGGCATCGCCATAAATGGGATGCGCGTGTCGGGGCGCACAAAACAAGCATAAGGTTTCCCTTGAGCGGCTGCATGAAGCATCTCCGGGCCATAATCCGACGTGCCACCGCTGGGCACCGTAAAGGCGCTAATCAGGCCAGGGAAGCGCACTGAGCGAAAATCCACCATCACCGGCCGCTCGACAGCCAACTGCCGGTAATATTTGCTGTAATACACCCCCAACATTTCACAATAGAGTTTATTGCTGCCATACATAGTGCGCGGGTAATTCCACTCCCACTCGCGCACGCGCGGGAATTGAGCTTTGGTGGCTAAGTCGGGGAGTCCATAGATGGCCACCGAACTTGGGAACAGAAACAACACCGGCTTGCCGCGCCAATCGGATTGATCGGAGGCAATTTGCAACAACCCCAAGGTCCCTTCGACATTTACGCGATGCGCGGCTTCAGGGGTGAATTCGGCACGGGTGGAAAGCAATGCCGCTAAGTGATAAATGGTATCGATCTCATACTCCGAGACCAGTCGTTCGAGCAAAGCGCGATCGCAAATATCGCCGATGGTGTGAATAACCTTTGATTGCAAATGGGGCGGCAAGGGACGGATATCTAAGGACAAGATATCGGTGATCCCCTGTTGCACCAACTGCTCGATCAGAGCCGTGCCAATTTCACCGGCCGCTCCGGTCACCAGAATAACTTTCTTACGCATTCATCGCTCCTTTCTTATCATTCCCTGCCCATTTTGCGGTCAATGTTATAATCAACAGAGATGACATTGACCATCTGAAGTATTGTACATGATTCTTGAAATTTCGAGGTCACCATGCCACTAGATATTATTATCGGAACACAATGGGGGGACGAAGGAAAAGGCCGCATCGTTGACCTTCTGGCTGCCAAGGCAGATGCTGTGGCGCGTTATAGCGGTGGGGACAACGCCGGCCATACGGTTACCGTCGCAGAGAAGATCTTTAAGTTACACCTCATTCCTTCCGGCATTGTTCACCCCCACACTCAGGCTTTCATTGGAAATGGCGTCGTCATCAATCCATCCACCCTGCTCTCCGAAATCGATCAATTACGCCAAGCCGGCATCGAGGTGCATCCCAAGCGCCTTTTCGTTTCCTATGCGGCGCATCTGATCACCGCCGGACACTTAGCGCTTGATCGAGCTCAAGAAGCCGCCCGAGGAGCGTCAAAAATCGGCACTACCTTACGCGGCATTGGTCCTGCCTATACCGACAAGGTTGCCCGACAAGGCCTGCGCATGGAACTCATGAACGATGAAAAGCGGTTTGCGGAAGCCCTGCGTGAACACTTCCAGAGAGTTAATCAAACATTGCAAAAGCTCTTTGATGCAGAACCCCTTTCCATTGAACCACTGCTTGAAGAGTATCTCGGATATGCCCGCTCCCTGAAGCCTTACATCGCAGATGTCTCGGCGCTGCTCAGCGATGCCCTCTCGAAAGGGAAACGAGTGCTGGCAGAGGGCGCCCAAGGCACCTTGTTGGACCTTGATCACGGCACGTATCCATTTGTTACCAGCTCTAACCCCACCGCCCCCGGTGCGCTACTCGGCTTAGGGTTAGGCGCTGCCTGTGTCGATCGCGTCATTGGCGTTACCAAAGCCTTCCAAACTCGGGTTGGGGCAGGGCCCTTCCCAACCGAGGTCTTCGATCAAACCGCACAGCATTTGCGCGGCAGCGGCGCCAATCCATGGGATGAATTCGGCACCACCACCGGACGCCCGCGGCGCGTCGGTTGGTTGGATTTGGTGCTGCTGCGTTATGCCATTCGGGTAAACGGCATCAGCGAGCTAGCCCTCACCAAATTAGATATCCTCAGCGGGCTGGAGGAGCTAAAGCTCTGTATTGCCTATCAAGCCAATGGCAAAAGGTATGAGGTACCGCCCTTTGGGCCGACGCAACTTGAGTCGTTTCAACCTCTCTACAAGTCCATGCCAGCCTGGAAAGAAAATATTCGCTCTTGCCGCCATTGGGAAGATTTACCCGCCAATGCCCGCTCGTACATCCAACAGATCGAAAAGCTGTGCCAAGTGCGCATTTCGCGCGTCTCGGTTGGGCCTGAACGAGGGGACGTGATTGAAATTGACTAAACTGCGGCAAGAGGATGTGCTTGAGCGTCTCCATAACCTTTGCCGAACTTTGTTGCCGGTCTCGTTCCGCCAAGTCGTATTCCGATTAGGCTTCTTCCTTTCTCTTTCCCTGGCAGCCTGCTCCGCGCCTTCGGAAGCAGCCCTGCTGCCATCGCCAGTCCCACCCTCTGTAACTCCTTCGCCGACTGCCACCATCGTTTGGTTTCCTCCCACTGCTACTCCTACCCTAGTCCCCACTCCCGTGCTCACCCCCACTGTCGATTTGCGCCTTGCCATAGGCAGCCTGATCTTCCAAGACTCTTTTGAGGAGGGGAACAATTGGTCGCTGGCGCAAACGGATACGAGCAGTATTGCTTTAGGCAAAAACGAAATTACCCTTGCCATTGCCCAACCGAAACTCTATCTCTACACCCTGCGCCAAACGCCCCAGCTTTCCGAGTTCTACCTCGAACTGACTGCTTGGCCCAATCTCTGTCGGGGTGAGGACGAGTATGGCATTCTTTTTCGCGTTACCCCCCAACTGGACTTTTATCGCTTAGCATTGACTTGCAACGGACAACTTCGTCTGGATCGTTTCTATCAAGGCAAAGCATCGGTGCCCTACCCCAAAACGTATAGCGGGGCTGTGCCGCTTGGCGCGCCCAGTTCGGTGCCCATTGCCATCTGGGCTTCTCGCAAGGAGATCACGGTTTTTATTCGGGATGAGTTTCAATTCACCTTACAAGAGTCTGTCCTCCCAGCCGGCGCTGTGGGACTTTTTGCGCGTTCAGTCACCAGCTCAGCGGTGACGGTAAATTTTTCGGATTTAGCCGTCTATGAAATTGTTCCCTAAGCCATCGTACATCGCTATCTAGGTCGCCCGAATCACCGTACAGCGGCAAAGAAACGTCCCTGCTCTTGCCCCTTTCTAAGCATTTCGGAGGTAGCCATGCCTGAGCATTCACAATCGGAAAAGCAACGGCCTGCACGACGGGCAATTTCCAACCGCTTAAATGACCTTTCGGCAAAGGAATGGCTTAAATTCCAGAAATCCTGGTTTGTTCACAACCCTCCGCCAAGGCGCAAGGATGTGCTGCGCCACCCGGCGAAATTTCCTGAAACACTGGCTCAAGAATTCATCGAATTTTTCACCAAGCGCGGACAAGTCGTTTTTGACCCCATGGCCGGCACCGCATCAACCCTGATCGCCGCTTTACGGGCTGGGCGGCGTGCGTATGGTATTGAACTCAATCCCCGCTACGTCCAGATCGCCCAACAGTGGATCGAGGAGGAAAAAGCTCATCTGTCCCCCTCCATGATCCCTGACGTGCGCATCTTTCAGGGAAACGCCTTGCAAGCGGCAGACATCCTAACGGCAAATGCTCTGCCCCCAATTGATTATCTGCTCACCAGCCCGCCCTATTGGAACATGCTCCATGCGCCGGGTTTTGAAACGCAATCCAAACGTCGCAGCTCCCCGCATTTGGATGTTGTCTACTCAGATGACCCCGCAGATTTAGGCAACATCGAGTCCTATGAGCTCTTTCTGGAACGCTTATGTGAGCTGTTTGCCCATTTAAAGCCCTTTTTACGCCCCAAAGCTTACCTCACCATCATTGTTAAGAACATCAAGAAGGGAGGGCGCATTTACCCCCTCGCCTGGGATTTAGGACGCCGTTTAGGAGAAATCTACACCCTTAAGGATGAGAAAATCTGGTTACAAGATAACCAACGGCTTGCACCTTATGGTTACGGAACGGCTTGGGTTAGCAACACCTTTCATCATTATTGTCTGCAATTCCGCAATGAGTGAAGACTCGCCATAAAAGGCAGCCAATTCCAGCCTACTCGTCGCCCACCCACTCATAGACCGCTGCGCCGAGAATCTCTTTCAAAGCCCGCGTGGTCAGGGATAAATTGTCTGCGCTGGGAATCAGATTCAATATGAAATTCACCAAAGTCGGTCGTGTCATGGTTTGCCAACCGATTTGAGTGACGGTGTAATCAGTCGGCGCAGGGATGACTTCCAGCCCTTGACGCTCGAAGACCCGCACCGAGCGGGGCATGTGCATGGCTGAAGTGACTAGCAAAACCCGCCGAACGCCCATTTCACTCAGAATCGTTTTGGCATTTTGAGCGTTCTGTAGCGTATTTTGGGAACGATCCTCAAGGAGGAGAGCTTCTTTGGGCACGCCGAGCATTTCCAAAAGCTCGGCCATTTCAGCGGCTGGGTTGGCGCTGCTGGGGGTATACCACTCGATACCTCCACCGCTCAACAGCAACTTTTGGGCTTTCCCCTCCCGATAGAGTTTGGCAGCGTAAATCAGCCGATCGCCGGCGCCGTTGATCTCTGCCATGAGGCGCGGCGGATTGGCAGCCAGCGTTCCACCCCCTAAGACCACCATCACCTCCACCTCGGGCACCTCTTCGAGGGGCAAGTATTGCCACTCCAACGTTTTCGCCAATTGGTATGCCACCAAGCGATTGCCGCCCAATCCGAGTAACAGGAAACTCACCAAGACAGCAACCCGCACCAAACGCTGCCTTTTATAAAAAATCAGGGCAGCGCCCAAGAAACTACAAGCTAACCCCAACGGGTATATCAAGGGAGGAATAACTTTCGATAGGAAAACAAACATGTTTGAATCCATCTTGACCGTGAGGATTATTCAGCAACGATATCAACTTTCAGCAAACGGTCTTGACCGCTTAGGTCTTGCAGGACTTGCAGGTTTGCTTTCGGAAACGCTCTCTGTGCCAGCGCCACCATTTCGGCAGACTGCTCGCTATCCATCTCACAGGTGACCAGGCTCGTGCGATGCGTAATCTTCGGCAAAACGGCAAACAAACTTCGGTATAACGCTAACCCATCCTTGCCGCCATCTAAGGCTAACGTAGGTTCTTTCCCGTAAACGGATAAGGTTTTCAGCCGTTCGCTCGGGATATAGGGCAAATTGGCACAAACAACCTCAAAGCGCCGAGCAAGCGGAGGAATCAAGTTAGCGGCACTTAAGAAGACCCGATTTTGGAGCTGATATTTTTCAACATTCTTCTTCGCCACCAATAGCGCCGCAAAAGACAGGTCACTCGCCACAACGCTCACCCGCTCACACGAAAGAGCAATCGAGATCGCCACACAGCCCGTCCCCGTGCCGATGTCCAAGACGTGTTTCGCCTGCGGATGGCTCTCTAGCCAAGCTAAAACCGTTTCGACCATTAATTCGGTTTCCGGACGAGGGATCAACGTGTCCTTAGTGACCAAAAACTCCCAGCCAAAAAATTCCCACTTGCCCAGCAGGTAGGGCAACGGCACGCCTTGCTGATAAAGCCGTAGGTGATCTTCGAGCTTCTTAAGTTGCTCTGCAGAAAGCTCGCTCTCCCCATGGCTCAACACCCAGCTTCTCGAACGGCCCAACAGATGAGCAATCAAAACAGAGACATCCTGTTCGGAGGTCTCTGTGACTCCCTTCCATTGCGGTGCAGTTTCAATCAAAAACTCATGGAGTTTCACAAATGGCTGTAAGGTTAGGTCTCAACTTCAATCGCCGCCAATCGTTCGGCTTCGTCCCGTAGCGCTAACTCCTCGATGAACTCATCGATCTCCCCTTCCATCACCGCCGGCAGGTTGTAGCTAGAATAATTGATGCGATGATCGGTGACCCGTGATTGCGGATAGTTGTAAGTGCGGATTTTCTCCGCCCGCTCTCCGGTACCCACTTGCGAGCGCCGCGCTTGATCAATGCTCTGGCGTTGTTTTTCCATTTCGATTTCATATAAGCGCGCCCTCAAAATGCTCATTGCCCGCAGTTTGTTCTGCAGTTGCGACCGTTCATCCTGACACTGGACAACGATACCAGTCGGGAGATGGGTGATGCGGATGGCTGTAGCGTTCTTTTGCACGTTTTGTCCCCCTGCTCCAGCCGATTTATAGACATCGATGCGCAAGTCGGATTCGGGAATATCGACTTCGACTTCATCCGCTTCTGCCAAGACAGCAACGGTCGCCGTAGAGGTATGAATGCGTCCGGAGGCTTCGGTAACCGGCACACGTTGAACCCGATGCACACCCGATTCGTATTTTAGCCGCGAGTACGCCCCGCGCCCTTTCACCATGAAGATAATTTCCTTATACCCCCCAATGCCGATCTCATTCGCTGATAAGACATCGATCTCCCAGCCTTTTTTCTCGGCATAGCGGCTATACATGCGGAATAAGTCGGCTGCAAACAGAGCAGCCTCGTCGCCGCCTGTGCCAGCGCGGATTTCCATGATGACATTGCGGGTATCCCGTTGATCACGGGGCAGTAACATGCTCTTGATTTCTCTTTCGAGCCGCTCGATTTGTTGATCGAGTTCCTCAATTTCCATCTCTGCTAATTGGCGCAGTTCCTCGTCTTCTCCATCCAGAAGGGAGCGCGCTTCCTCCCTTCTTTCTAGCGCTTGACGATATTGGCGGGCTTTTTCCACCAGCGGTTCAAGCTCACTGCGCTCCATATTCAATTCGGCAGCACGCTGATAATCGCTGCCTACTTCCAGCAAGGCGCGATTGAGTTCTTCGTATTTTTCTTCGATCCCACGTAACTTGTCTAATAACATCCTACATCATTCTAAAGGAAATTTCGTCTCGCAAGATGAGTCCACGGAAACCATTGGATAAGTTTGATCTTGTGCGGTTCCACTTTGTCATCTACAAAATCTTGTGCCATAAGATTTTAAACCGAATCATCATTATACCACGCTGGAACTTCTCCCCCTCATCGAACGTCTAAAGAGCAAAAGCAGGCAGAAACTCTGTTCACAAGATTCGCCAAGAAGTTCTCATGAAACACCTTCTAATCTTTCTCTTGATTCTCATCCTTTGGCTCATTTTGCCTGGCGTACAAGTCGTTCGGGCAGATGGGATCATTATCCCCGAACAACCCCTCTGCCCGATGCCCATTTGCATTGATCCCCCCTGTCCACCTGCGCCCCCTTGTCCGCCAACCCCCATTGCCCAATTGGTCATCCGCTATCATCACGTCAATGTCACCATCGAAGATCAGCTTGCACTCACCAAAGTTGACCAAGTCTTTTACAACCCAAACGATTGGGCAATGGAAGGCCTCTATCTCTTCCCCATCCCGGCCGACGCAACCATAACCTCTTTTAAGCTCTGGATAGACGGTCAAGCCGTCCAGGGAGAAATATTGGAAGCGGAAAAAGCTCGGCAGAAGTATGAAGAAATTGTCGCAACGCTGCGCGATCCAGCCCTTTTAGAATACATCGATCGCGGCGCTGTCCAAGCCAGGATTTTCCCGATCCCGCCGCGCGGTGAACGACAAATCACTCTGGAATACGCCCAAGTCTTACCCAAAGAAGGTGATCTCCTGCAATATCTCTATCCGCTTAGCACCGAAAAATTTTCTATTCAGCCGCTCGAGTCGGTTGTGGTTAGCGTCGACATCCGTTCCACCAAACCCATTCGGGCAATTTACTCCCCGTCACATTCGGTCTCGGTGATGCAAAAATCCACAACCGAAGCCCAAATCCGTTATGAAGCAAATAACGTCCGCCCAGATCAAGATTTTTCGCTCTTGATTTCGTTTGGCGAAAGCGAAGCGATTCATCTCTTTACTTTCCGCGACGCCCGTGACTCATCCGATGCGGACGGCACGTTTCTGCTGCTTCTCGCCCCCTCAACCGGATCCTCTTCCGAGCCGATCCCCAAAGATATCTTGATGGTGCTCGATCGGTCTGGCAGCATGGAGGGAGAAAAGTTCCAGCAAGCCCTGCAAGCGGTGCAATACATCCTCGACCACTTGAATGCAGAAGACCGCTTCAACATTCTGGCATTCAGCACCACGATCCTGCAGTATCAACCAACTCTGCGCCAGGCTTCCGAAGCTGCCGAAGCAAAGCGCTGGTTGCAAAGCTTAACCGCCGAGGGCAGTACGGACATCCACAATGCCCTCCTGCAAGCCATTCAGATGATCTCCCCTGAGCGTCCGACCTATCTCATTTTTCTCACCGATGGTTTGCCCACCATAGGGATTCAAGACAGTGCCTTGATTCTAGAAGAAGTGCGCCGCAAAGCTCCATCCAACCTGCGCCTCTTTCCCTTTGGAATCGGTTATGATGTGGATACGTTCTTGCTCGATTCTCTCGCTCAGGAGAACCACGGTCGAAGTAGCTACATCCAACCGGGAGAAGACCTCAACCGAGCCATTTCCGCCTTTTACGAGCGCATCGAGACGCCGCTGCTTACCAACCTTGCCCTTGACTTTGGGGAGATTGAAACCTATGATGTTTATCCCACCCCACTTCCCGATTTATTTGCCGGCTCGCAAATTCTGGTCGTTGGGCGCTACAAGGGAGGAGGAAAAACAGAAATTCGCCTGAGCGGTGAGATGAGTGGCAACCCTCAAACCTTTACCTTTCAAGATCAAGCCTTCGATCGGGAAGGGACTTTGAATCCTTCGCCAACCCAAGCTGTCATTCCCCGTTTATGGGCAACGCGGAAGATCGGACATTTGCTGACCCAAGTCCGCCTCAAAGGCGCTGATCCAGAGACAATTGAGCAAATCGTGCACCTCAGCATCCGCTACGGGATCGTGACCCCCTATACCTCCTATTTGGTCACCGAAGAGAATCCCTTCGGCAGCCGCGAACAAGCGCGTATCATCGCTGAGCAGTGGCAAACTTATCAAGCCGCACCGATGATGGAAGTCAGCGGTAAGGGGGCGGTTCAACAGGCAGCCGATCAGGGTCTCTTATCTGAAGCCGAAGCTCCCTTACCGATTGAAAACGAAACCCAGCAAAAAGTAAGCGTTGTCGCCGGACGAACCTTCATTTATACGAATGGTGTTTGGGTGGACACAGCCTTTGACCCAGAGCGGATGAAAACCCAAGCAGTTGCCTTTCTCTCCGAAGATTACTTTCGTCTCTTGCGAGCTTACCCCTCTCTGGGAGCAGCCTTTTCGCTTGGCGAGCGGGTGATTGCTCTGGTCAACGGTGTCGCTTACGAGGTCGTTAGCGCAGAAAGCCAAGTGCCAGCTTTAGAAATTGAGCCCTCAAGTCCACAAAGCCCGACCCCAACCGCGCAGCCAACCGATCAGCCCCTGCCGGCTCAATCCCCCGCATCCTTCCCTTGTCTTTCGGGAGCGCTCCTGCTCACCGCTTTGTTGTGGAGAAAATTTTGGAGATAAAGCGTAAAAAAGCCTAAAACTCTTGCCAAAAATTTCAAAATATGGTGTATAATAAAGGCGCTGGGGACGATATCCGAGCTAACGGAATTTCTCCACTTCAGAGTAGGTTTGTCCTGTGCGTGAGTATTTCTGGATGAGGTATTTACGACACTGTTGATCAATTCCAAGCTGACTAGGGAAATTTGCAGGCAAATTTAACCCTTCTGATCCTAGACCTTTTGCTCAGGCTTTATCACTCTTAACGAATTTCTCAGGCTTTCTATCGCCCTAGCAGAGAAAGAATACACCAAATTTCTGTTTATGACACCCAATTTTGCCGATAAACCCACCCACTAACGACTGCCCTCTGGGAGAGCAGAACACTTTGGGTTTTATGAAAAATCACCTGTGAAGAGAAGAAGCCATGAAAGTCGCTGAATTGGAAAACATTCCTTTATCGGAACTACGCCAAATGGCAATGGAACTCAATGTTCCCAATGCAAACCGCATGAAAAAAGAAGACCTCATCCTGCACATCCGCCAAGCGGAAGGCGAGCAGGAGGGCATGGAAGTCAGAGGGGGAATCTTGGAAATCATGAGCGAGGGAATCGGTTTTCTGCGGTCGGGACATTACACGCCAGGGCCTTTCGATGTTTACGTTTCGCAATCTCAAATCCGCCGTTATAACTTAAAGACCGGCGACTTGGTGATCGGACAAGTACGCCCACCGCGCGAATCCGAGCGCCATTACGGATTGCTAAAGGTCGAAACCATCAACGGGATTGATGCCGAGGAAGCACGCAACCGCCCGAACTTCGAGTCGCTTACGCCCATTTTCCCGGACACGCGCTTCGACCTCGAAACTGACCGCCATACGCTGTCGACGCGTTTGATCAACTTAGTCACCCCCATCGGGCGCGGGCAACGGGGTTTGATCGTCTCACCGCCGAAAGCCGGCAAAACGACCATTCTGAAGCAAATTGCCAACGCCATCTCAACCAAGTATCCCGACGTGCACCTCATGGTGGCGCTGATCGGCGAGCGACCAGAAGAGGTTACAGACATGGATCGCTCTGTCGATGCGGAAGTGATCTCCTCGACGTTTGATGAGCCGGTCACCTCACACGTGCGCATCGCCGAAATGGCTTTGGAACGTGCAAAACGCTTGGTCGAGATTGGCCGGCATGTGGTCATCTTGATGGATTCGATCACCCGCCTAGCGCGCGCCTATAACTTGGTTGTCACGCCATCAGGACGAACCTTATCAGGTGGCATTGATCCTTCCGCCCTCTATCCACCCAAACGTTTCTTCGGCGCGGCGCGTAACCTCGAAGAGGGTGGCTCGCTAACCATTATTGCCACTTGTCTGGTTGACACCGGCTCTCGCATGGACGATGTCGTTTACGAGGAGTTCAAAGGTACCGGCAATATGGAACTTCACCTCTCTCGCCGCTTGCAAGAACGGCGCATTTTCCCTGCCATTGACATCGAACGCTCCTCGACCCGCCGCGAAGAGCTGTTATTGGGTCCAGACATCACCCAAAGGGTCTGGTTGATGCGGCGCATGTACGATGCGATGATCACGCCTCCTCCCCATGGCGCCGGAATGGACCCAACCACCGCCACCGAAGCAATTTTGCAACGGTTAGCGCGCACTGCCAACAATCAGGAATTCCTCGAGACCCTGAGTGAAGACCTGGATTAATCTCTCAAAGGAGGAAGCAATGCCAAAAGACCTACCTGATCCTGAAACCGAAGTCCTAGCCGAAACGGACAACTACCTTGCTTGGCAAGCTCAGGAACCTGATGGCGAGACCACCTATCACCTTGAATTAAACAATGTCACTTTGCACTTTTTCGAGGAAGAATGGCAGGAATTTCTCGCCTTGGTCAAAATGTTGACGTAGTTCGGTAATCTGCAAGGCCTATTTCGCCCTAAGTTTCTCTAAGGAGGGGCTTTAGCGTGGAAAGGCTGCCTTGGGAAAGGTCAAGGCAGCCTTTCCCTTATAATCGCTGATCACAAATGAGAGCATAGCCACACCCCCGACAGCGCGCCGGCTCGTCATGCGAGCGTGGGACATCTCCGCACTGTTCCACCTGATGCATTTGGTCTAGAAGCTCTAGTAGCCTGGCTTTCATCTGCTGGTTATATTCAATTTGGTAGGTGTAGTGGCGCTGGTCAGCGGGGGAACGGCTTCGATACTGCAAATACCCAAAGCGAGGTTGCACGCCAAAAGTCTCCTCCACCAGCAAACAATAGGCTAATAATTGAAAAATATGCGCTTCATACGGTTGCCGAAACTCGCTCACCGTTTTCACTTCGACCGGAATCCATTCTTTGCCACGCTGAAGCAGATAATCTGGACGTCCGGTCAGAAGGTAACGTTTGGAAAATAACGGTGCTTGAGGACGGTGACTATCATGAAAATCGAGGGAAACCAGTCTTCCACTCGGAAGGCCACTGGCTCGCTTCTGTCTCCTGCCCCACCAAAAAAGGATCAACGCCAAGATGAACAACAGAAGGGCAACGGTCTGCATCTCTTCATCCTTAGGCGATGAAGTGCCATATTAACAATAGGACAGCTAGAACAAAGGCCAGAACGGCAAGGCGCACTGCCCAAATTGCCCGCCATAGGCGGCGCGCCTGAACTTGATGAGACCAACTCCCCTCTGCTAAGTCAGCTTGGTTGTCACTTGGCAATCCCTGCAAGCCATACCACCAGGCTCGATGACAATAAAGAAAAGCGTTGATCTCCGAAGCTCGAATGATGCGCATCGTTGGCTAACAGCTCTTCTATGATTAGGCAGGAATTCCGCCGTTCAGTTTTTCCTCCAGATTTCGCAGGCTCTGCTCCAGTTTTTCATGGCGCAAACTGATGGTTAAGTCACCGCGCGTGCGTTCGATGAGACTGCGGGCAACATCGGTTAGGCGCCGCAAGCCTCCCGTGATCGCATCCGGATAATCCATGGTCACCAGAACCGAAAAGATGTCATCCATGTAGGCAAGCATTCTCTCAGCTTCCTGGGAATCGTCGAGACGTAATGAGTCTAAGCAGCGCCGCCGCAGTTCTCCCACCGCTTCTGCCATTCCCTTAAGATAGGTAGCATATTCTAACCCCAATTGTTCAGGAGTTGGGATGTCCCCCTGCCCGGTTAAGGCAAAGACAATCATCGCCTCGGCATATTCCTTTAAGGCATCTTGGGTGTAACCTTCAAAGTAGATTTCCGGATAGAGGGTAGCATTTTGACGCAGCTCTCTGACCAGCGCGGCGGCCTGCTCCATTTCCTCGAGGGCAATCTGGCGCTCTTGGCGATGGATGGCGCGGATTGCGTTGGCACAGTAGCGCGTCAACGTGCGCGCATGGGAAAGAGCCTTCTCACGCGCTTCGGTTCGCAAAGCAAAGTTGGTGTGAATCGTCTCAGCGATGCGATCTAGGTTATCCATATTCCCTTTTCCAGGCAAGTTTTAGGATGGCGGAGTAGGCGGCCGAAATAACTGCTCGGCTAACGAGGTGTTGCCGGGCAGGCGAATCTCACCATAGGCAGCTTCATAGCGGGCGATGTTCTCTGCCAAGGCTTGGTAGAATAATTTTGCGCCTAGAGGGGACATGACAATGCGCGACTGCACCCGCGGGCGGGTCAAGCCCGGTAACATCTGGGCAAAATCGAAGATCATCTCCGATGGCGAGTGAGCAATGCGCGCCAAGTTAACATACTCAACCTCCAAATCCGCCGGCATCTCAAAATCCAAGAAGGGCGGCGTTGGCGGTTTGGCATCTTCGGTCATCGGTTCTCCTTAGGTTGCTAAGTTAAAAGGGAATATCTTCTTCGGAACCACTGTCTAGTTCTACAAGGTCGGTCATGGTCTCGGCCGTTTCGGTTTCGCCACGGCTGGACAGGAAGCGAATGGTGCGGGCACTCACCTCAAAGGACGCTCCAACCGTTCCATCTTGGCGGTTCCAAATGCGAGGACCGCCGGTCGAAGCATCAACCACCAAGCGGCCCTCGACCAAGACCTTCGAACCCTTCTTTAGGTATTGATTGGCGATTTCCGCTTGCTTGCCCCACACAGAGACGCGGAACCAAATGGTGCGTGGCACGCGCTCCCCGGTGCTCGACGTGTAACTGTCGTTCACTGCAACGGAGAAAGAAGTGACCGGTTGACCGCTCGGTGTGTAGCGCATCTCGGGGTCGCGCCCTAGATTGCCAGCAAAAATAATTGTGTGGTACATTCTCCACTCCTTTGGGATATCAAAGCTTGGATTGGGTCGAGTTTTATTCTTCCCTCATTATAATACAGCCCTTGAAAAAGAATTTGCCAATTCACCCAGAATTCGCTGTTTGAGTCCTTCAGAAAGGCAAAGAGAAAGTACAATTAACCTATGGGAAACATTCTTTCGGAAAAGCGGATCCTCCTAGGGGTTTGTGGTTCCATCGCTTGTTATAAGGCGGCTGACTTAGCCTCCAAATTAACCCAACAAGGCGCCATCGTCTCCACTGTCTTGACCGCCGCAGCCCAACAATTTATCACTCCGCTAACCTTTCAATCGGTCAGCGGGCAACGTGCCTTCACCGACCAAGACCTGTGGGGGAGCGAAGGGCATATCCAACACGTTGGCTTGGGTCACCAGACCGATCTGATCGTGATTGCCCCGGCCTCGGCGAACACCATCGCCAAACTAGCGCACGGAATATGCGATAACCTTTTGACACTAGCCTGCCTAGCTGCCACGTGTCCAATCCTAATTGCTCCAGCGATGGACAGCGGTATGTACACACACCCAGCTACTCAAGCCAATGTGGAAAGCCTCCGCCAGCGGGGAGTTTATGTTGCCGGTCCCGCAATAGGGCGGATGGCTTCTGGGCTGAGTGGACTCGGCCGCATGCTCGAACCCTCCGAGATCCTGGGTCACATCCGCCTATTGCTTGGCCGGCAGGAAGGCAAGCTGCGCGGTAGGCGATTGGTGGTAACCGCCGGCGGCACTTGGGAACCGATCGACGCCGTGCGCGCCATCACCAATCGCTCATCGGGCAAACAAGGTTTTGCCATCGCCCAAGCTGCCATCGACCAAGGCGCAGAAGTCACCCTCATTGCCGCACCCACCAACTTATCAACCCCGGTCGGAGCCAAGCGCATTGACATCCACACGGCGCAGGAGATGTTGGGGGCTGTTCTAGCCTCCGTGCAGGAGGCCGATGCTTTGATTATGGCGGCTGCGGTCGCCGATTACCGCCCCGAAAGCCCTGTAAAAGAGAAATTATCGAAAGATCAGGGCATTCCCCAAATTCAACTGACCCTGACCCCAGATATCCTCAGCGCCGTGGCTCAGCTTCGCACCCACAGCGGCTTCCCACGCGTAGTGATCGGCTTTGCAGCCGAAAGCAGTGACCTGATCGAACATGCCCGCCAAAAACTGACGCGCAAGAAATTAGACTTAATCGTTGCCAATGACATCACTGCCACCGATGCCGGCTTCGGCACAGATACCAACCGCGTTACCCTCCTGGACGCCATGGGCAATGTCCAGAGTTATCCGCTGATGAGCAAAGACGAAGTGGCCGATCTCATTCTACAAAAACTTGTCGTTTTGTTGGAGGCTATGGCATGAGTCAATATGACCAATTCAAGTTAGATACCATACTCAATAACACTGCCTTGAGCATTGGGGAATTACAGCCGGACATCACCAAATGGTCTTACAGCATCGTGGTTTTGCTACAAAATTTGGAAAAGCAAGCCGATCTGATGCATCAACGCGAAGAATACGAAGCCATGCTCAAGCGCTTCAAAGTGTATCTGACCATGCGAATTGATGGTGGGCGTTGGTAGCCTGTTCATAGGTATAAGCGGTGCGCAAGAGCAGCTCTTCCTGCCATTGATTAGCCACCAATTGTAAACCGATTGGCAACCCCTCGGGATTGAATCCGCAGGGAAGGGAAAGCGCAGGTAAACCAGTTAAATTGAACGGTGCAGTAAAGCGGGTCAAGATTCTGGCTGCCTCGATCGAGTCGCGGCCTTCGATGCTAGGAGCGGTGATGGGGGTCGTGGGGGTAAGCAACACGTCATAACGCTTGAAAAACTCGCGATATTGCTTTTGCAGAATCGTTTGGGTGCGGCGTGCCTGCACATATTGGGAGACGGTTACCGCTGCGCCGTTGCGCAACCTTTGCAACACATCCTCACCAAACAAATGAGCACGCTCAGAAAGTTCCTTTTCATAGACCGCTGCCGCATCGCTGATCACCATTAAGCCGTTGGTTTGAGCAGCAAGTAACCCATCGGGCATTTGCACCTCTTCCACCACCGCACCCAAAGAGCGAAAAACCTGCGCAGCCGCTCTGACAGCCTGTAAGACTTCGTCGTCTGCCTGGGTGAAGAAGTCATCTTGGGCAAGGGCAATGCGCATACCACTGACCCCTGCTGCCAGCCGAGAGAGGGGATCGCCGACGGTTTTTGAGGCACTAACCACATCTTGCGGGTCGTAGCCGGCAATCAGGCGATAGATAAGGGCAACATCGGCAACGCAACGCCCTAACGGGCCAACATGATCCAAATTCCAACTCAGCGGGAGAACGCCGCGTAAACTCACCCGCCCAAAGGTGGGTTTCAACCCTACTGCGCCGCACAAGCTGGCCGGAATGCGAATCGAACCGCCGGTATCCGTGCCTAATGCGCCTAGGCACAGCCCGCTCACCACGGCAACCGCCGACCCGCCCGATGAGCCGCCCGAAATGCAATCAGTTCGCCACGGGTTGCGCACGGCGCCAAAGTGCGGATTGAGGTTCGTCACCCCCAAGGCAATTTCATGCATGTTGTGATAGCCGATAAAAATCGCCCCGCTGCGCCGCAGACGCTCGACGGCGTAGGCGTCTCGAGCGGGTGTGTACCCCTCCCATACCTTTGAGCCAGCCCGCAGAGGTTGATTCCGAACCGCGATGATATCCTTGATGCCCATTGGGATACCATAGAGCGGGTTGAGCTTACGGCCCTGCTTGAGGGCTTTGCTCAGCCGTTCCGCTTTGGCAAGTGCTTCTTCGCTGAAGACCGATAAATAACAATTCAAGGTAGGGTTGAATCGTTCAATGCGCTCAAGGATGGCTTGGGTCAGCTCCAAGGGTGAAAGTTGGCGAGTCTGAATCAAATGTTTGGCTTCCGTTAGGGTCAAGTGTTGAAAGTTCATGAGTCTTCCTCGAGGAGATGTTGCAGATCATGGATGGTTTGCGGGGTTGAGCGGAATTGAATTGCCTTCATCCCGGCTTCCTGCGCAGCTTGCACGTTGACGAGCAGATCATCAATGAAGACGGCTTCTTGGGGAGGAACCCTGAAGGTTTGGGCAGCCAGTTCGTAGATACGCCGATCCGGTTTCATCAGTCCCACCTCAGCCGAGATGATCACCTCATCGAAGATATCTAGAATGGCAAGTTGATCCTTTAAGACGCTGCGCAGGTCATCCCACGCGTTGCTGAGCAATCCAATGCGGTGAGTTTTCCGATAGGAACGAATCAGTTGCACGAACGCCTCATCCAAACGATCGCCAGCGAAGAATTGTGTTTTGAGAGCAGGGATTTGATCCGTGGAAGCCCCAAGGGCACGCGCCACCTCTTGCCAATGTTGCTCAGCCGTGATCTCTCCCACCGTGGCGCTTAACGCCGAAGGGCTACCAAAAACCAAATAGACCAGCTCATCCTCATCCAAGCCATAGTTCGCTGCCAGATTGCGGCGCGGTTGGTGATTTTCTGTGCGCAACAGCACCCCACCAAAATCAAACAAGATGGTGCGAATGGTCATTCGATCTGCTCCTTAGCCTTGAACAGAATGGCGATATTTTACCTCACTCACCTTACGCGGTAGCGCGAGATTTATCTCGTGGTTTCAGGCGACATGAATGTCGCGGCACGAATGAACTGCGTAACGTCAGTTACCTCAATCGTTGTAGCTCTGTTCTGCGACACCAATGGATGGATTACAGCGCTTCATTTCCTTCCTATAGGTAATGAATTGCTTGACGATTTGGTAACCCAAGCTTTCATAAAGCTGTAACGCTCCGCTGGGGTTCTGGGTATCGACTCCCAGGGCGGCTTCTTCCATGCCCCGCTCCTTTAACATGCGCAAGCTGGTTGCAATCAATGCCCGCGCAATGCCTTGCCTCCGCCAAGGGCGGCGGACAGCGATATTTTCGGTATAGCCCCGTTTCCGTTGAAAGGCGAGGTTTTCCTTGGCATCAATATAGTTCAACACCATGCCGACGACCTCATCCCCTTGCCAGGCAATACACCATAAACTGGGATCGAAATTAGGATCCTCCAGCCAAGCCTGCAACGGCGGTTCAGCCTCAGGACAACTGCCCCAGTGATCGCGGAAAGCTTCGAGGTTGGCAGCGTAGATCTTCTCGTAATGGTCGGGCAAAACCGGGCGAATTTCGACGCCCGCAGGTAACTGGAAGGATGGCATCTCTTCCAAGTTTGGACGCACCATGAGATAAAAATAGCGCACGGGCAGATACCCAACCTGCTCAAAGAGCGTTTTTGCCCCAGTTTGGGTATCTACCGCCCCAACCTCAAGAAAACAGGGTTGCTCGGTTGGGTTTTGATGGTCAAGGTGTTCGGAGCGAGCTTCTAGCCACGCTAATAACCACCTACCAATGCCTCTTCGGCGCCAGTCGGGATGGACATAGCCGATTAGGGCATAAATTCGGTTGCCCTCAAGCTCATCCCGCCAGTAAACGCGTCCGTAAGCTACCGTTTGCCCCGCAACCTCAGCGAAGATCATATCCTGATAGGGATCGCAATGGATTAAGTAACGATAGTCATGGCGAAGCGTCTCTTCTGTCACAACCGATTCGCTCTGATCCGCGACCGAGCAAGCTTGGAGGATGGCCGCCATTTTCGGAAAATCGCTCTCCCCCTGGAAAGGGCGGCTGACAAACCCTTGAATCAAAGGCTCTTCGAGCCGATTTCCTCTCTCGATTGTTAAGGATGATCTTCGTTTTGTGTTCATAGAAAACTCCTTGTCATTAAGTGTCCTGTTTCTGCGAAAGATCTGGTTCATCTTTCTTGAGTTTGAATTTGAACCAAACCGGCACAATGGTCAAAAGGGTTAGGTAGGCTGTTAGCCGAAATGGGAAGCGCGGTCCATATTTCTCGTATAACTGGGCACCGATTGCTGGAGCAGGCAAGGAAATCAAACCCAGGCTGGTTTGGAACAGCCCAAATCCAATACCACGCATCTTTTCTGGAAACGCCTTGCTGACCAATGCATCATACGCCGGCGCCATTAAGCCAACCCCGGCGCCAAGAATCGCCCATGCCAAAGCAAAACCCCAAAAGCCTTTGGCTTCGATAAACACGAAAAAGGCAACAAATTGCATCAAAAAGCCGCCGGCAATCACCCGGCGCTCCCCCCAGCGATCGGCTAGCCAACCGGCCGGCAAGGTAATCAACATCATAAAGACGCCGAAGACCGCCTCCAGCAGACCGATTTGCTCTAAATTCAACCCACCTTCTTCTTGAAGATAGATCGGCAACAAATTCATCGAGAGCGCATATCCGATATCGCGCACGCCATCGGTCAGCAGCATCCAAGTCACAATACCGCCCGCCAACAACATCGAGACCATTAAACCCATACTCTTCTTCAAGCTTTGGAGGGTCAGCGGTTCAGAGGTCTTCTCGCCGTTTCGAGCAGCATAGCGGGCCATGATCACACGGATCACCGTTGCAAGTATGTAGAGCAAAGCTGCCACCAAGAGCATGATTCGAAAGCCAAAGCGTTGGGCGATAAACCCGCCCACAGGCGGCCCAATGACCGATACCACCATAAAAATCGTATTGGTGATCCCAAAAACCTTGGCGCGGTTTTGCTCACTCGACTGCTCGGCGATGAAAGCACCAAAGCTCGGCGCCACCAACGAACGGGTAATCGCCCCGACCCCCTCTCCCAAAAGCACCCATTGCCAGGTGGGCGCGAAAATCAAGACAACATAAGAGATCACCCCTGCCAGGCTCCCCAGGGCTACGCTTCTTAACCTCCCTAAAGAATCTGAAATCCAGCCCCCTAAGATTTGTAAACCCAACGGGATGATCTGCGACAAAGTAAAAAATAGTCCCACCTGGACCACATTGGCTTTCAAGGAGGTCAGGTAAAGCGGCAAGAGTGGCCCATACATATTTCCGCCAACATTTGCCAGGACCATGGCAAGCATAAACCAGAGCAACAGCGGATTGAGGATGGCGTTTTCTTGAGGGGATGGCGAGTAAAGTTTCAACTTGTCCTTTCTTATCTCCAGTCGCATTGTCATCGGTTTGTTCCCTTTCGGTGAGGTAGAGGCTGCTTTATTATATAGTCACCTCTACCTCATCCTTCGTCTTTGTCTTGTGAATTCGTCAACATCCGCCAAGCCTGTGAGAGCCAATTTGCCAGTCGGGATGGACGATTGCGGATCGGCGCTAAGTTGGGTTGCTCATAAAAGGCATTTTGATCGATCCGATTGTTTTCTTGAGTCTCTCTTTGTTCTTGATCAAAACCCGCTTGGCGACCTTTGCGCTGCAACTCAGCCTTTGAATTGGGTGTATCGATCCGATCAATGGTCATCATGTTTCTTTCTCCATTTCGCTTGGCAACGAACGCTCTGTCCTCAAACACTCAAAGGATCACTTAGTATGGAACAGATTAGCTGTTGCCGAACTCCAACTCTTCATTCATGTCTGGACGACATGCCCAAACTCCAATCGGGACATCCTTCAAGGGGTCATCTTTTCCTTTGCCTAGGCAAAACCAGAGGATTTCTTCGGGGATCTCCTCAACGGAAGCAAACCAGCAAAAGAGGACGAACACACACCCCAGCGGACATTCAATGGGCAAAACGCTGCTGACTCGAACTTTTTCATCCATTTCATATTCCATTTCGACCTCCTTTCAAAAAACAAAAAGCCACGGGTTTGCCCATGGCTTAATAAAAAGCAAGAAAAACGAAACAGCCACGGGCGGGAGTGCACCGTGGCTGCCAATTGCGTTCATTTATTCGCTAACGGTCAACAGGCGCACTCCGAGAAGGGATCACACCGCTATAACCAACGGCAATGTATTGCTGAGATAAGGTTGTTCTTTGATTAGTCATCGGATTCACGTCCTTTTCCTTAGAGAAACATTAATGCTGGATTAATATAACATGAAAGCGCCGCTGCTGTCAAGAGGCAATTTATC
>QEXX01000081.1 GCA_003130835.1 Anaerolineae bacterium
CCGAAAGGTCAACTTGATTCAGTTGAACACGTTCACGGGTTGGGCGAGGGGGTTCATCCCCTTGGGCTTGGACTTGTCCGCTAAACGGTGAGACAAGGGAAGCAGCAAGCATGGAAAAGATCAAAATCAGTGAGAGAATAAAAAGCGAGCGTTTCATAAAATTATCCTCCTAAAGAAGCAAATGGTATCATTATCTTATAACTTGGCTTGAAGAAAAACAAGTGATATTTCGTTGGGTAAGCCTCCTTTCTCAAAACGCTGACGGGTATTTCCCCCCAAAAGGCGATCGATGAAATTCCTACCAGAGGGGAAAATTGGACTCGACCATCTCTCTTATTTACTGACGTTACGCAGTTCATTCGTGCCGCGACATTCATGTCGCCTGAATCCACGAGATAAATCTCACGCTACCGCGTAAGCAACATTCATGTCGCCTAAATCCACGAGATAAATCTCGTGCTACCGCGTAAGCGACATGCATGTCGCCTGAATCCACGAGATAAATCTCGTGCTACCGCGTAAGTGACATGCATGTCGCCTAAATCCACGAGATAAATCTCGTGCTACCGCGTAAGCGACATTCATGTCACCTGAAACCACGAGATAAATCTCGTGCTACTGCGTAAGGTGAGTTATTTATTTGCCCAATTCATTTTGAACTGTCCTATTGACCTCCTTCGAAATACCCATTTCTTCTCGGGAACCAGAGCACTTCACCCCTCTTTCCTTCACCCATTGCCGAACTGCAAATAAGAGCAAAAAGGGCCAGGTGTGAAACCCCAACGGCAGGCCGCATTCCGGGCAGGGCAAAAAGCTGAACCCCACTAGGGCGGCACCAAAACCCCATCCTTTTAGCCGTTGAAGGCGTTTGTCTTGGTTAGAGGGGGAAACTTTTAGGGGATGCGACACAAAACCCTCCTGTCGAATAAAAATACCGATCGCTAGTAGTAATTATACCCGCTAGCAAGGTACTTGTAGCTGTTTTTTTTTTACAAAATGCTAATCTGCTTTTTTGAAAAAAGCTGTTATAATCTAGTCAAATCCTTGACAATATTTAGATAATTCTTTGGCAGGTAGGTAGCGTTATGAAAAATTCGCGTTTACTGACTATTTTCGTCATCGTCTTTGTCGACCTCTTGGGCTTTGGGCTGATCTTGCCCCTGCTGCCCTATTATGCCGAATCGTACGGAGCGACAGCCGGCGTAGTGGGACTGTTGGTGGCTTCCTACGCCGCTGCCCAACTGTTAGGTGCTCCCTTGCTGGGTCGGTTGTCGGACCGCTTCGGACGGCGGCCGATCCTTTTGGTTTCGGTCTTTGGAACGTTTATCGGCTTTCTCTTGCTGGCTTTGGCAGAACCGATTGGGCGGGGAATGGCAACCTTGTTTTCGGTTGCGCAAGCAAACCTTTTCATCGTTGCGGTGTTGTTCCTTAGCCGCATCTTAGACGGCTTAACCGGTGGCAACATCAGCGTGGCGCAAGCCTATATCGCCGATGTCACCGATGAGAGCAATCGCGCCCGCGGCTTAGGCTTAATCGGGGCGGCCTTTGGGCTGGGCTTTATCATCGGCCCGGCCGTAGGAGGTGCCTTGAGCCAATTTGGCTATAGTGTGCCGGCTTATGCGGCGGCCGCCATTGCTCTGCTCAACTTGTTGCAAATTTTCTTTTTGTTGCCCGAATCGCTTTCTAAGGAACAGCGGAATGCGATCGCCCAACGTTCTCGCCCGCCCTTCACCCTGAAGGCACTGTGGCAGGCTTTACAACGTCCAAAGGTTGGGCCGCTCCTACATGTGCGCTTGTTCTTTGGTTTAGCCTTTGCGACCTTCCAGACGGTTTTTGCCCTCTTTGCCCAAGCCATTGGTATAGAAGCTAGGACAACTGGCTTCATTTTGGCTTACGTGGGCATTTTGTCGGTCATCACCCAGGGCGGTTTGATCGGATTGCTCACGCGTCGCTTCCGCGAGAACGCTTTGCTGATCAGCGCCTTGTGGATTATGGGAGGCGCCTTGCTCGGCTGGGCGTTCACCCGCACGTTGCCGACTCTGCTGTTGCTCTTACTGCCGCTGGCTGTGTCCGGAGGGATTCTCAACACTGTCATCCAAAGCGCCATCAGCAAATCGGTCAGCCGCGAAGAGGTGGGTGGTATCTTAGGACTGGCAGCTTCCCTGGAAGCTATGACGCGGGTGATTGCCCCAACCGTCGGTGGTTTTCTCATCCAAAGTGTTGGCGTCTGGGCGCCTGGCGTCTTTACAGCCCTACTCATGGCTTGGACGGTTACTTTTGCCTATCGGCGCATCGTTCACCCTGGCCGGGCTGAACGCCTGCAGATGGAGTCCTCGCATGCCAAAGTGGCTTAAGCTTCTGCTCTTGGGCTTACTTGGGGTGCTGCTCTTGGGGGGCAGCGCCTTTGTCCTTTGGGCAAGCAACCCCTTGCCGGCTATGCCCGAAGCGCTGGCTGCTCTTCAGCCAGATCAGAATGTGGAGGTGCGCGCGGAAGCAAACTCGATTCATTTTATTCCTCGCTCGGATTTTCCAGAGACCGGCTTGATTTTTTACCCTGGGGGTCGGGTGGACCCACGCGCTTATGCACCGCTTGCGCACGAAATTGCTGCACATGGCTTCTTGGCCGTCATCGTTAAGATGCCCTTGAACTTGGCGTTTTTCAATCCCAACGCTGCCCAAGCGGTGATGACAACTTATCCTCAGATGCAACATTGGGTGGTTGGCGGACATTCCTTAGGGGGCGCCATGGCAACCAAGTTTGCCAAGCAGAACCTCTCCCAAGTGGCTGGATTGATTTTGCTGGCTTCCTATCCCGCAAACAGCGATGACCTCTCGGCAACCGATTTAGCCGTGCTTTCGATCTATGCCACCCAAGATGGACTGGCAACCGTGGAGAAAATCCGCGCTTCTCAAGCCTTATTGCCTGAAAACACCCAATGGGTGGTGATTGAAGGCGGCAATCATGCCCAGTTTGGCTGGTATGGCGAGCAACCCGGCGATGGCAGGGCTTCCCTCAGTCGCCAAGAGCAACAGCGACAAACCCTCGCTACGATCATCAATTTTCTAGAAAGTGTTCAACGGCGATGAAAGATACCCTGCGTCAAATCCTAATTCTGCTCAGCCTCCTGGCGACGCTGTTTGTCAACGGGCTGGCAAACGCCTTGCCGCTGAACGGGCAAACGACCGCTGAGATTTCCGACCGATTCGAGGTCTTTTTTGTGCCGGCCGGTTATGTCTTCTCGATTTGGGGGCTGATCTATTTGGGGCTGATGGCTTTTGCCATCTATCAAGCTTTACCGGCTCAAAGGTCAAACCCTCGCCTGCAAGCAATCGGCGGTTGGGTGGTGCTGGCAAACGTCGCCAACGCAGCTTGGATTTTCTTGTGGCACTACGAGCAATTTCCCCTCACCCTGTTGGCAATGCTGACCTTACTGCTCAGCCTGATCGCCATCTACTTGAAATTGGGCATTGGGCGCCAGCAGGTCTCCCTAGCAGAGCGTTGGCTGGTTCATCTGCCTTTCCGCATTTACCTGGGTTGGATTACAGTAGCTACGGTGGCAAATGTTACCGATTTGCTAAAATACTTAGACTGGGATGGCTTTGGAATCTCGCCCGAACTCTGGTTTAGCTTGGTCTTGACGGCCGTGCTGGCGATTGTCATCGCGGTCAATCTCACCCGCCGTGATGCTGTCTTTACGTTGGTCATCTTGTGGGCGTTGGCGGGCATTGCCATCAAACACAATAGTGTGCGGGCTGTGGTCGTACCGACTTGGCTGACATTTGCGCTGGTCTCGGCTAGTATGCTGTTGCCTTCGACTGGGATAGGTCGGGTAAGGTTAGAGAAAGACGTATGAAAACCATTGGGAAAGTTTTATTGATCGTGATTGGTTTGCTGCTGGTGGGGTTGATTGTCGGCCCATTCCTCGTCCCCATCCCGCCCTTAGAGGGCACCCAGCCTCCCCAAGCGTTAGCCGATCCCGATAGCCAATTTATCCCCATCAACGGTTTGCAGGTGCATGTCAAAACCCAGGGACAAGGTGAGCCGGTCTTCGTTTTGCTGCATGGTTTCGGAGCCAGCGTTTATTCGTGGCGAGCCGTCATGCCCAGCTTGGCACAATTCGGTACGGTGATTGCTTATGACCGCCCGGGCTTTGGCTTGACCGAGCGACCCCTGCAGTGGCAAGGACGCAATCCCTATGGTCCTGAAGCACAGGTGGAGCTGGTCATTGGGTTATTGGATCATTTTGGGTTCGAAAAAGCGATCTTGGTGGGCAACTCGGCTGGGGGCACGGTCGCCATGCAAACTGCGCTCGCCTATCCGCAGCGCGTGACAGCATTGATTTTGGTAGATGCAGCCGTTTATACGGGTGGTGGAGCGCCACCTTGGCTGCGCCCGTTGTTCTCCACGCCACAGATGCGCCGCTTGGGGCCTTTGTTGGCACGCCAAATCCAAACACAGGGAATGGAGTTGCTACGCTTGGCTTGGCATGACCCAAGCCGCATCCCTCCTGAGACAATTGCCCTCTACCAAAAGCCCTTACAGGCAGAAAATTGGGACAAAGCCCTGTGGGAATTGACTCTCGCCAGCCGCGAGTCGGACTTGCCCGCCCGCTTGCAGGAATTGCAAATGCCCTGCCTGGTGATCACCGGCGATGACGATCGCATCGTGCCGACAGCAGATAGCCTGCGCCTGGCGGAAGAATTGCCCCAAGCGACCTTAGCGGTGATCGAAAACGCCGGTCATTTGCCTCATGAAGAACGCCCGCAGGCGTTCATGCAAGCCGTAACGCAATTTCTGGTCGACCTCGGAGCATCTTCTCCATGAGGAAGCAGGATTGCAGGCTGAAGAACCGCGATCTGCGCCCAACTGACTCAGGTGGAGAGCTGTTTCGGCAGCCTCGGCAAGTTAAGCCTGAGGGCGGCTGGTGTCGCATCCCAAGCCAACGAGTGCCGAGCAGCTCGCCGATGCTTGTGCCTCAACCCGCGCTTCCCGTCACCCTTGTCCCGTCTTCTGCAGGACGAGGGGAGTGCGGCGGGGCGCGTAGGTCATTAGCCCGTATCGAGACCCACCTACCGGGTTTCGATAGGCTCTACCCAGCGGGTTTCGGTACGATAGCCGGCGCTCGCAACTCAACCCCTTCCTTCACCCCCAGCCATCTCGCAGCCGGCAAAGGGAGCATGACGGGTTTTGGTACACTGCGCTACTCAACCTACAACCCCGCCCCTTATGCTTCACTAACATTCTTATATTTAGGAGGAATCAATGCCCAGAGTTGCTCTAAACACCCCAGCACCTGACTTTACCCTGCCTGACTTCAACGGTAAGACAATCAAGCTGTCCGATTTTCGCGGCAGAGCGCATGTCTTGTTGGTTTTCAATCGCGGCTTTGTCTGACCGTTCTGCCAGCGGCACATGGCGCAGTTGCGCCAGGACTATGCTCAATTCCAACAGCGCGGCGCAGAGATTATCGTTGTCGGGCCGGAAAACGCCCGCGCTTTTGCAGACTACTGGCAAAAACAAGCCTTGCCCTTCATCGGCTTGCCCGACCCCAAAGCTAGCGTGTTGAAGCTCTATGGGCAGGAGGTCAATCTGTTCAAATTAGGGCGCATGCCGGCTCAAGTGATTGTCGATCGAGAGGGTTTGGCCCGCTTTGTTCACTACGGACACAGCATGGCAGACATCCCTGCAAACGAGGAACTGCTCGAGTTGCTTGACCAGTTAAATCAAACGGCAACGGCATAACATGTCGTTCTGGGCAATTTACGCCGCCTTAGCTTTGGTCATTTTCGGGGCAATGACGTGCCTATGGCTGCTGAGTTTGCGCATCCACAATGCGGGCATCGTGGATGTCTTTTGGGGGATTGGTTTTGTGATGGTCGTTTGGGGCGCGTTCCTGCTCAGCGGAGATGAATTTGTCCCTCGCAAGCTTTTGATCGGCAGTTTGGTCACCGTTTGGGGCTTGCGCTTAGCGATGCATATTTTGATTCGTAATTGGGGCAAGCCGGAGGACTTTCGCTACGCTGCCTGGCGAGAGGCCGCCGGGCGTTCCTGGTGGTGTCGCAGTTATTTCAAGGTTTTTCTATTGCAAGGACTGATTTTGCTCCTCGTGGCTGCACCGTTGTTGGATGTCCAAAGCAGGGCGGCTGCATCACCCCTTACCGGGTTGGATTGGGTGGCAGTTTTGCTTTGGCTCATTGGTTTCGTCTTCGAAGCCGGTGGCGATTGGCAACTGCTGCGCTTTAAGTCCAATCCTGCCAATCGCGGCGAGGTGTTGCAAAGCGGCTTCTGGCGTTACACCCGCCATCCAAACTACTTTGGCGATGCCTTGCAATGGTGGGCATTTTATCTCATTGCCCTGGCGGGTGGCGGTTGGTGGACGCTTTTCAGCCCTGTGTTGATGACTTATCTGTTGGTGCAGGTCTCTGGCGTAGCCATGCTGGAGAAAAGCCTACGCGAAGCCAAGCCGCAGTATCGCCAATACATCGAACGAACCAGCCCGTTTTTCCCTTGGTTCCCCAAGCGATAGGCAAAACAGATGCGATTTGGACAGGATTGCGCTTTCCCTGCGGCAAGGGATAAGTCAAGATAAGGGCAACGTCAGAACGCAGAGTTGTAGCCGTCAGAGGCATTCGGCGGGGGTTAGAGGCTGAAGGCGGGTTTCGATACACTGCGCTACTCAGCCCGCCAGACCAGGGGGGTGGGCGTGTAAGTACCCACCTTCTTAACCTGTGAAAGAGGCAAGTTGGGAAGGGCAGCCCTCCAGGGCTGCCCGATACAGTCAGTTTTTGAAACCAGCTTACGCAGTCGGTTCAAACAGCGGCAGAATGGTCATCGCCGGCACAGCCACCAAGCCGCGGTCGGTCAGGCGCAGTTCGGGGATCACCGAGAGCGGCAGCAAATTAAAGCCCATATAGGGGATGGCAATGCCTTTTTCTTTCCACAAATGGTTGAAATGCTCCGACTCGGCGCGCACTTCGGTCGCCCGCTTGTCAGAGATCAGCCCCGCAATGGGCAAGGCAACCAACGCTTCTACCTTTCCTTGATCAACGATCACTAAGCCGCCGCTGTGTTCCTTGATGGTCTCTACCGCCAGGCGCATATCGGCTTCGTTCACGCCAGCGACAATGATATTGTGGGCGTCGTGTCCAACGCTGCTGGCGACGGCGCCGCTGCGCAAGTTGAAGCCTTGCAGCAAGCCATGCCCCACGCGCCCCGAACCCTGATGCCGTTCGACCACACTCAAGAAACACAGGTCGTGCTCGGCAAAATGCTCTTGCCAGCTTTTACCACCCTCAAGGGTGATCTTCTTATGGAAGGTCGTAATGCCGGGCAAAGCCACCTGGATGACATTGGCAACCACCGTTTCTTTGGGCAGTTCGGGCACGAGTTGATATTGGGGCGCCAGCTTGACGGTCTGATAGGCCGCCTGTGGATAGCGCCAGCGGTTTTCGAGTTGCTCTTCCAGCAGCGGGGTGATCTTGCGGTTTTCCACCATCAATTGACCGCCATACCAGGTGTTTTGCACTTCCAAGTCATCGTTGAGCAGGACAATATCAGCCCGCCGCGAATGTCCTAAGCCCCCGATTTCGTGATCCATGTGGTAGCGGGTTGCCGGATGGAGCGAACCCATGCTCCACGCAGTCAGTTTGGGGATGCCCAAGCGAGCGGCTTCCCGCACGCACCAATCCAAGCCAAAGAGGAAAAGGTCATCGGCGTCGCGATCATCGGTGCACAGGCAGAGGCGCTTGGTCGAGATTCCAAGCTCGGTCACCACTTTGATGATCTCCGGCAGGGAGTGCCAGGGCGTGGAAGGGTTGCCGGCGCGCATGAAGATCCATAAGCCACCTTCGAGGAAGTCCTCGGTGATATCGCGGTCAATGGCTTCGTGGGTATCGGTGACGCCGGCTGCCGCGTAGGCAGCTACAAATTCGCGCCCGTAGCAGTGACCGCAGATCGGCAAGCCGCGCTTCAACGCCTCGGCGATCACGGCATGACTGCGGGTTTCGCTGAAGTAGACCGGCACATAATCCATCTTTTCGCCCAGCGCCACCGCCTCCGGCCAGGCATCGAAAATAGCGCCGATCTTCTCGGGTGTTAGATCGCCACCAGCAGTTTCCAAATCTGGCGAGGTAGACGGGACCGTGCTGGGGACGGTGAGGAAAACGTTGAGCGGCGCATGGCGGGCATCCTCCAACATCCACTCAATGCCTTGGCGGTCGGCGACGTTGCCGATTTCGTGGCTATCGCAGAAGATGGTAGTATTGCCGTTTAGCAGGGCGCCTTCGGCGTAGGCACAAACAGTCATCATACTGCTCTCGACATGGATGTGGGGATCGACCAAACCCGGCGCCAAAATGCCGCCCTGCGCGTCGTAGAACTGAGCGCCGCTATCCCGTTTTGCCGTGCCGGCTTTTTGGACGGCGGCAATCCGTCCATGTTTGATCCAAATCTCTTTGTCCTCTAATATCCGCTCGGTATAGGTGGAGAGAATGCGGGCGTTGGTGATCACCAGGTCGGGTGCTGAGCGGCCGGCTGCCACATCGGCAAGCTCACGCGTGACTTGATACAGGGGGGGGACGGTGAAGCGGGTGATGCGAGTCATAGCAAACCTCCTCAATTAGACGATAATCATTAAACCAATTGTTATGCTTTGGCAAACATCCCAGCGCGTTAAGGTACACAACAACCATCTAAGGGGGGTTTCGCTGTGGCGATTGCCTGTCCCCCATGATACCATGAGCTGGGAAGCCCGAAAAGAGATTTGAGACGGCGATCTTAGCGGCGATGGACAAGCGAGAAAGCCAAACGGGTTGTCCTGTGAGGGTTAGACAAAAATAAAGAAGTTCAAGCATTGCGTCCAAGCACGCAGTGAATCGCTTGATCAAACGTCTCTGCCATAGCTTCGACGTTGACTGCCTCAACTGCTAGGCGGAACGACTCGGCTCCCATGCGGCGCAGGCGGGCAGCATCGCTGAGCGCCTCGTCTAAGGCTTGCTTGAGAGTGGTCAAATCATTGGGCGGCACCAGCCACCCATTGGCGGGCTGCACCATGTCTTCTTGCGTGCCATCCCCCTCAGCCACAACGAGTGGCAAGCCGTGCGCCATGGCTTGCTGGACGGCTAAGCCACCGGTGCCCGGCAAGACGAACAAGTCTGCCCAGAAAAAGGCTTCACTGAGCGCTGCCCCGCGTCGGTCACCTAAAAAGCGGGCGGCAGGATAAAGTTGAGCCGCCAGCGCTTCTAGAGCCGAGCGTTCTGGGCCGTCGCCGACAATTGCCAGATGAGGTTGTCGGTGCGCTGGCAAGGCTGCACAAGCCTGTAGGAGCAAATCAACCCGTTTACGGGCTTGTAGGCGCCCGACGAAGAGCAGTTTGGGTTTCCCTTCAAAGGATGGCGGTTTGGGCGGCGGAGTTATCGTCGGGCGGCGCGCCACAGCATTGAGGGCGATAAAGACCCGCTCGGGCGGCAAACCCGCCAAGCGGTACTGCTCAGCGCCGCGGCGGCTGTAGGCAATGACCGCATCCATGCCCTGCAAAAAGTGGGCGCGTTCGGCTTGGCGCAAACGGCCGCTCACCCCCCTCAAAGGCGGTGCGCCCAATCCCCAGCCGATGATCTTTCCACCCCGCTGCCGCATCCATGACACTGCCAAGCGGGTCGCAAGATAGCGCGGGTTGGCTTCGACAATCAGTACTTGGGGCTGCCAAGCCCCCAGCCAACGTATTAGCCCTAACTGCCAACACAGATAGAGCGGATGGACGGGGTGGAAGAAATGCAGGTTGATGCCCGGCTGGAAGTGGGCGTTGGGGATGGCATGGGCAGGCCGAATCATCTCTTCTGCCAACGGCTGTCCGGCAAAAACGCTCAGCCCGCCCGGAAAGCGCTCGGCAAGGCACTCGAAAAACGCCACGCGGTAATCGGGCAGGACGCGCTGCTGCACCCCAATGCGCAGGCTAGCCTCTCTCGTCAACGCGAAAGCTTTTGGCATCTTCCCTCTCCTATGGCGGCGGAAAGGCGACCCAATACGAACGCCGTGGCCAAGCCGCTGGGCGGCTCAGGGGCGGATAGCCTTTCTTCATCCAACACAGGCGATACCCGCATTGCGTTAGAATCTGCCAAGCAGCCTCACTGCAGGCTGGATTGTGGGTTTCGAGCAGCACCAGCGGGCGCACTTGCTCAAGCAAGCGCCGCATGCCGCGTAGAACGGCTACTTCGCCGCCCTCGACATCGATCTTGACCACCTGGGGCGGCGGATAGCCCTGCTCAAAGACGAGCGCATCCAGCGCCACGCCCGGCACAGCAAGCTGTTCGCTCCCCGCAGACACATCCGTTCCATGCTCCACAACCCGCCCGGTATCATCCGAAGGGCCAATCAAAAAGGTCACCGTTTGAGCGGCTTCCACCACCGCTGCGGCAACCACTTCCATCGGTGCTAAGCCGGCATTAGCCGCCAGATTCTGCTTTAGGCGGTGCACGTTGGCAGGGAACGGCTCAAAGGCGATCACCTTGCCCTGCTCGCCCACCCTGCGGGCGAACAAGAGAGTGACATAGCCCACATTGGCGCCCACATCGTAAGCCGTCTGCCCGGCTTGCACCCATTCTTCAATTGCCCTTTGTAGATCAGGCTCATAGGTGCCCAACCAATAATCCTTCTCCTGAGAGAGGTCAAGGTACAGGCTTAGCCCGCGCAAACCGCCGGCGGTGATCTCCACCCACTGCAGGTTATTGCCCACAGCGCGGTTGACGCGGCGGCGCAGCCAATTGGCAAGCCACGGCAGGCGATAAACCCAGCGTTTGAGCGTTAAGGGCGTCAGGCGCGAGAGCTTGCCCAAACCTACCAGCCAGAGCGAAGTGCTCTGGGCGGCTTTCGAATCGCTCTCCTGCGCGCCGGCTTTCGAATCGCTCCCCTGCACCCCGCTACTCAAGCCGTTTTGGGGGCGCGGGTCGAGTAGGGCGTCAGCCCGTACCGAGACCTGCGCGCCGGGTTGCGAACTGCTCCCCTGCGCCCCGTTACTCAAGCCGCTTTGGGGGCGCGGGTCGAGTAGGGCGTCAGTCCGTACCGAGACCTGCGCGCCGGCTTTCGAACCGCTCCCCTGCGCCCCGTTACTCAAGCCGTTTTGGGGGCGCGGGTCGAGTAGGGCATCAGCCCGTACCGAGACCTGCGCGCCGGGTTGCGAACTGCTCCCCTGCGGCTCGTTACTCATGCTACCGCTTCCTCCTCCCGGCCTAGGAACAGGACTAGCGTTCAGGGCAATCCCCATCACTTGTGCATAAGCCTTTGCCATCTCACGCACATCGAAACAAGCTTCGGCGCGCGCCCGCGCTGCCGCACGCAGCGCCTCCTGTTGCAAAGCGATCTCCACGCCCGCTTGCGCTAAGGCGGCTACATCGGGCGTATCCAACCGCCAGGCATCTCCCCCATACGCCACCACGCGCCCACAAGTCTCGTTGACCAACTCCGGCAAGGCACCGCTTTCGAAAGCCAGCACCGGCAAGCCACACGCCAATGCCTCGATCACAGAATTGGGACAGGCCGGATGGACATCTGCCGAGTAGAGCAAATGCGCCGAACGATCCAGAAAGGGGATTTCAGCCGCTGCCACGCGTCCCTGCCAGTGAATCGGCACACGGCTAAGCTTTTGATAAGCTTGGCGCACCGCTTCGGCAACCTGCCCAACCACCATCAACTCTAGCCCTTGCGGATAGCGTTTGCCCCATTCGGGCTGCAAGGCGCGCAGTTCATCCATCAGGCGCATCGCCACGCCCAGCCCCCACTCATAACCACCCCCTAGCGTACCCTCGACCATGAGCACTCGCAGACGATCCTTGGGTCGTTGGTGCTCTCCTTGTGGACAAAACTGCTCTAAGTCAACCCCGTTGTAAATCACGCAGTGGGGCACAGGGGTTTTCCCATACACCCGTTCCCACCAGTCTTGAGCAAAGCGGCTCTGATAGACCACAGCCGTCGCCAAACGCCGCCGAATCAACGCCAAGGTGAGGTTGGCAATCTCGGCGCGCAGCCAGTGGCGCAGCGGCAATGTCCCCCCGCGCACGCTGGGGGGCAGGCGATGCAGCCAATTCAGCCCATCCAAACGCTGTACAATCGGAATGCCGCGCCGCCGCACCCGCCACAAGTCTGCCAATTGGCGCGTGCCACCGATGACCAACACGGCTTGATAGGGTCGGTCTTGCAAATCTTGCGTGACCTCAACTCCCCAGCTTTCCAAGACGGCCGTCAAGCGCTCCCGAAAAGAGACCATTCCCCCCACTCCACTCACGCGCGGCACCAGACACACCTTCATGGACGCACGCCCACTTTGCGGGCTGGCACGCCAGCCCAAATCTCGTTCTCCCCGGTCGATTCGAGCAGCACCGCGTTGGCGCCCACCACCGTGCCGCGTCGCACTCGCAGGATACCCTCTTTGCCCAGCACTTTTGCACCGGGCGATAAGATGACATCGTCCTCGATTACAATCCCTTCAAAGCGCGACTCGTGAATCGGCCGGTAGATGTCTGCCCTGCCCGTGCCCACGCCGGGGTAAATTTTGACCCGCTTGCCGATCACCGTCTTGGAGTGTATGACCACCCCAAAGCCGCCGTGTGCCAGCTCAAACCCTTCACCGATCGGCACACTGCGCGGGATCTCCACCCCCAACAGCTTGAGCAGGTAATAGGCGAAAATGCCCAAAATGGGCGCGTTGCGGGCATAGACCAAGCGGGTGTAAAAATCTTGCGCCATCCTTCCTTATTGGATCGAGAGGTGCGTCCTCTGAACGAGGGGTGTGGCAAGGGTAGGGGAATTTTATCATCGTTTGAAAGCAAACTGTGGGGCAAAAGGTCAACCCAACACCTTGCCGTGCCGCAACCAGCAGCGCAAGCGCCCAGCCCAGCGGAAACATCCACAGCCAACCATATAATGAAACTGAGCAATAGCAACCCGCATTCAGTAGCTGGCTGCTAGGCAACCGTTCTCCGTTGCAGTTGGCTCAGAACGGTCGGCGGTTGTGTCTCTGCAGGGATGGCCGGTAAGAAAAGAAAGAATCGATTCCCATCGCGCGAAATCACGTTGTCAGAAATTCCGACTACATTTATACTATAGGCGCGTTGAAAACACGTGTAATGCGCAAGAAAGGAAATCTTTATGGCGTTATCCGTTGGGCAACTGGCACCCGACTTTACTCTGTTCGACCAGCGCAAGCGCCCGGTCTCTCTGAGCGACTTTCGCGGGCGCAAGAATGTGGTCTTGGCTTTCTTCCCGCTGGCTTGGACACCAATATGAAGCAGCCAAATCCCATCCTATCAGGCGGCGCTCGACCGCTTTGAGCGGATGGATACCCAGGTTCTGGGTATTAGTGTGGACAGCAGCGATTGTCTCTATGCTTGGGCGGAAAGCCTTGGCGGGATCACCTATCCCTTGCTGAGCGATTTCTTCCCGCATGGGCGCGTGGCGCAACTGTATGGGGTGCTGCGCCCTGAAGGGTATAGCGAGCGGGCGATCTTCGTCATCGACAAACGAGGGGTGATTCGCTATGTCGATGTGCACGAAATTGACGATCAGCCAGATAATGAGGTGCTGTTTGCTGAGCTGTATAAGCTCGAGCCAGAGTTAGCCGAAAAAGATCGCCAGATTCTGCAACGCCAGCAACAAGCCGAGGCTGCCAGCGAACCCGAAGCTCCTGCAGCCGAGGTGGTCATGTATTGCACCCCGTGGTGCCCAGCTTGCCGACGGGCGCGCGCCTACTTTAATGAGAAGAAAATTCCCTTTGTGGAGATCGACATCTCACGTGACCGAACGGCGGCTGCCCAAGTGCGCCAATGGGCAAAAGGCAACGAGACCACCCCCACCTTCCTCATCAAGGGCAAGGTGATTGTAGAGTTCCGCATCGATGAAATCGAAGCGGCGCTAAAGCAAACGTAGCGAGGGATGCAGCCATTGTGCTGGCGCACAATGGCTGCAAAAAGCTTTGTTCGTGCACAGCGTCGGGCTGCTCAGGCGCCATGCACACCCAGGGATGGCTGACTGGCTGCAGCTCGCCGCTGGACAGCCAGCGATAGAAAGCAAAATCGGTAGAAAGCGAGGTTGTGATGTTAATCCTGAACGGTAAATTGATCACCTGGCAAGTCGAAAACCTTCTAATGGAGGGGATGGCAATCCGCATTGCTGACGGGCGCATTGCCGAGATTGCCCCCCAAGCGGATTTGCTCGCCCGCTACCCCCAGGAAGAGACTTTGGATGCGCATGGGCAGTATGTGATGCCCGGCAACATTTGCGCTCACACTCACTTCTACGGTGCCTTTGCGCGCGGCATGGCTATCCCCGGCCCAGCCCCCAAAGACTTCCCCGAGATCCTGCAGAAATTGTGGTGGCCGCTGGATCGTTCCTTGACCCTCGAAGACGTGCGTCTGTCCACGCAGGTCATGTTAGCCGATGCCATTCGCCACGGCACCACCACGCTGATCGATCACCATGCCTCACCAAACGCCATCGAAGGCAGCTTGGATGTCATCGCCGAAGAAGTGGAAAAAGCCGGCTTGCGGGCTGTGCTGTGCTATGAGGTCACCGACCGCGATGGAGCAGAAAAAACCCAAGCCGGAATCGAAGAAAACCTGCGCTTTTTGAAAGCTTGCGCCGACGGCAAACGCCCGCTGGTGCGCGCCACCTTTGGCTTGCATGCCAGCTTGACCCTCTCCGATGATACCCTAGAACGTTGCCGCTCGCTTGCTCCCGCCGGGGTGGGCTTTCACATACACGCGGCCGAATCGGACGCCGATGAATACGACAGCCTGGCAAAGTCGGGCTTACGTGTCGTCGATCGTTTAAATCGGCATGGCATCCTCGGCCCGAACACCATTTTAGCCCACTGCGTGCATGTCGATGCCCGCGAGATGGAAATCCTTGCCGAGAGTGGTTCGTGGGTCACCCACCAGCCGCGTTCAAACATGAACAACGCTGTGGGGGTTGCCCCGGTCGAGTCCCTGCTGCGCATCGGTGTGCCGGTCTGTTTGGGCACCGATGGCTTCTCCTCGACCATGTGGGAGGAGTGGAAATTTGCCTATCTGGTGCAGAAAGTCTGGCACCGCGATCCGCGCCGTATGCCAGCCAATCTGATCGCCGATATGGCAATCTACAACAACGCCGCCTTGGCGCAACGCTTCTTTGGGGAAGCCCCCCTTGGCATCCTGCAAGAAGGCGCCTTTGCCGACCTGATCTTGGTCGATTATCACCCGCACACCCCCTTAACAGCCGATAACTTGCCCTGGCACATCGTCTTTGGCTTCCACGAAAGCATGATCACCACCACCATCGTTAACGGAAACATCCTGATGAAGGATCGCCAGCTCTTGACCGTTGACGAAGCTGCGGTGGCGGCGCGGGCGCGCGACTTTGCCCCGCGCGCTTGGCAACGCTATCAAGCCAATGTCCTTGGGCAAGAGGATTAACCCCCCATCTTTAGGAGCAATGCATGAATCAAGCAAAACCCGTTGTGGCAATTCTCGGCGGCACCGGTAAAGAAGGCCCCGGCTTGGCGTTGCGCTGGGCAAAAGCCGGATATCCCATTCTGATCGGCTCGCGGCAAGCGGAGAAAGCCCAAGCAACCGCCCAAGAGATCAATCAAACCCTCGGCCTCCAAACAGTGCAGGGATACGAAAATACCCAAGCCGCCCGTCAAGCCGAGATTTGTGTGCTGACCGTGGTGCAAACTGCCCATCAAGAAGCGCTGATCGGGCTGAAAGAAGCCCTGCAAGGCAAAATTTTGGTCGATGCCACGGCGCGGGTAGATTTTCGAGATCCTAAACCCCCGGCGCCGCCGACGGCTGCCCGTATTGCGCAGGACTTGCTAGGAGAGGGCGTGCGTGTTGTGGCGGCTTTCCAAAATGTGCCGGCCGCCGCCCTGCGCAAGCTGGATCAACCCTTGCACAGCCATGTGTTGGTCTGTGCGGATGACCTGGCGGCTGCCCAAGCCGTTATCCAACTCGCCCACGACGGCGGCATGAACGCCTATTATGCCGGCGGATTGGATAATGCCATTGTGGTCGAAGGCTTAACCGCCTTGCTCATCAGCTTGAACAAGCATTACAAGACCAAAACCGCTAGTATCTGTGTTGCCGGGCTGCCAGAGGCATAGCCCGGCGCACGCGGTGGCTTCATTCGGTGAGATAGTCTCGCAAATGGCGGCTGCGCGTGGGATGGCGCAGCTTACGCAAGGCTTTCGATTCGATCTGGCGAATGCGCTCGCGGGTGACGTTGAAGTATTGGCCCACTTCCTCCAGCGTGTGATCTTTGCCGTCCAGCAAGCCAAAACGCATTTCCAGCACTTGGCGCTCGCGTTCGGAGAGCACCGCCAGGGCGTTTTGGATTGATTCGCGCAGCATTTCACGCGCTGCAGCATCCATCGGTTCGATGGCATCTTGGTCTTCGATGAAATCTCCCAACTGGCTGTTTTCCTCACTGCCAACCGGGCTCTCCAACGACATCGGTTCCTCGGCGGCTTGTAGAATGCGCTCGACCTTCAGGGCTGCCCGTTGCCAGCGGCGGCGCACTTCGGGAGGAATTGGGGTGCCTTCGGCGCGGCAGCGGCGGATGATCTGTTCGTCCTTGGGATCGAGAAAGCCGCCTTCCAGAGCCATCTCGTCATAGCCGGGTTCGCGTCCATATTGCTGCAACAGACGTCGTTGGATGCGCAGTAAACGATTGATGGATTCGAAGACGTGCACCGGAATGCGGATGGTGCGCGCCTGATCGGCTATCGAACGGCTGATCGACTGCCGAATCCACCAGGTGGCATAGGTGCTGAACTTGTAGCCGCGGGCTGGGTCAAACTTTGCTACCGCCCGCAGCAAGCCGATATTGCCTTCTTGGATTAGGTCCAAGAAGGCACTCCCCCGTCCAAGATAGCGTTTGGCAACCGAAACCACCAGACGCAAGTTGGCGCGAATCAGGGCATACTGTGCTTCAGCAGCCGCCTGACGAATCTCTTCGATTTCCTGCCGAAAAACCGCTTCATCGGGGGGATAGTTTTTCAATCGAAGCAGGGTCGGAATGTCCTTTTTCGCAACGATGTATTCCTTCAGTTCCGCAATGCTAACTTCAGGAAATAGATAGAGGTGCACATAAACCGAGAACACATAGCGCGCTAGGGTATCCCAACGCCGATCTTCACCCCAGCGTCCGTTGTCCAGATAGGAGCGCACGTAAGATGGTTCAGCCAGCTTCCAATTTTGGCGTAGGGCGCGCGCTTCGTGTAGGATTTTCTCCAACTCTGGACGGTCATATTTCAGGCGTTGAGTATCCTCTTTGACCCGCTTCCAAGCTGTGCGCGTCTCATCTAACAGGGCTTCGTAGTAGGCTTGGGCGGTTTTTTGTACCGCTTTGCTCTCGCCGGGCAAGAGGGCTTCCAAACGCCGTAAGGCATCCAGACGGGTCGCCAGCCAGAACTCCTGGTCGGAGTCGAGAAGCTCAATTCCGCCGATTTCCTTGAGGTATAAGCGCACCGGATCTTCCCCTAATTCGGCAAGCAGGCGCGGGTCTTCTAAGAGCTTCAGGGGTTCCTCGGCAATGATTTGCTCGATTTCTTGGTCTTTGATGGAGAGGAGCTCCTGGTCGGGTTCCTCTAAATCGGTGGGTTCTAAGTCCACCAAGAGATCATCTGCTCTTTCGGGCAGGAAAAAATCTTCTAAGGAATCGCTTTTAGCTGCGTCTTCGAACCCAGAAGCTCTTTTCTTTCCTCTCGGTTGAGATGCGTCCATGCTCACCTCTCTCCTCACATAAAACCACTTCTATCCGTTGACCTAATGACTGGTAACCTTTTTCAGGGCTTTGTCGAGCTTAAAGCGCGTTTGCGCCAAGAGCAACATCTTCTGCTGATAGGATTGGCTGGCAGATGGGTCGTTTTGTGGAGTTTCTTGCAGGGCAAAGCGCAGGTAATCGATCTGCTGGTTCAAGTTGCGTTGGCGGCGTTGCAGCACAGCCCGCAATAAGTCATCCAACAAGCGTTGCGGATTGCTCTGCAAACCTTCGGTCTTCTCTAGGATTGTATCGGCAATCTCCAACAGTGGCAAGGAGAGATGTTGTAAGACGTACTGGAGCGGTTCGAGCAGGTCTTGTTCAAGGGATTCTTGCAAGAGGCGCAATAGCGTTTGATGTTCAGCAGAGGAGAAATCGTTTGGCGACAGACGTTCCAGTCCTTCTTCCTGTAAGGCACGGTCGAGGCGGTAAAGTAGGTCGGGAAAGCGCAATAACAACCCAAGGATATGTTGTTCCAGGCTGAGCAAACTCTGAGCCAGCAAGGGCATAGCCGGCGCTGTCGGTGATGAGGCAGTCGTCTCTTTTTTCTTTTTTGGCTGCTGCGCTACCTTTCGCGTCGCCGCTAGGCTCGACATTAGGGAGCGCTCATCCACCCGCAGCAGACGAGCCAGGCGCTGTAGGTACGTATCCCGCTCCAGGGGGTTAGAAACCTCTCGGATTAAGGGCAAGACATGGCTAGCGATTTCGCTCTTCTGCTTGGGGTCGTTTACGTCCCGTTGGGCAGCCAGGGTTTCCATCACATGCACGACAATCGGTTGGGCAGTGGCGATCAACTGTTGCCACTGCTGCGGGTCTTTTTGGACGACTTCATCCGGGTCCAAGCCCGGCGGTAGAGTCGCCACGCGGATATCAGCCTGCAAGCGCGCTTCAAAGCGCAACAAGCCATGGCTATCGAAGAACAGCTCCTGGCTGTGATCCATTGCCTGGCGAGCGACTTCCAAGCCGCGCAGGGTAGCTTGCTCGCCGGCCGCGTCGGCATCCAATGCCAGCACCAAGCGTTTGGTGAAGCGCTTGAGCAGAAAGAGCTGTTGCTCAGTGAGCGCCGTGCCCATCGGGGAGACCACGTTGCAAAAGCCTGCCTGATGTAAGGCAATGACATCCAGATAACCTTCTACCAAAACCACTTGATCGGCTTCTCGAATGGCGCGCCGGGCGCGATCCAAGCCATATAGCAGGCGGCCCTTGTCAAACAACGGCGTTTGAGGAGAGTTGAGGAATTTCGGCACATCGTTCGGATCGAGGATGCGCGCCCCAAAACCAGCCAGGCCGCCCCGCTCATCCCGAATTGGGATCATAATGCGATGGCGAAAGCGATCATGCAGACGGCCTTCCTGCCCCTCACTGAGCAAGCCAACCTGCAACAAATCTTGCATCTCAACCCCCTTGGCGGCGAAATGCTGTAGCAGGGCATCCCAACGGTTTGGGGCATAACCGATGCCAAAAGCTTCTAATGTGTCATCACGCAGTCCCCGCCCACGCAGATACTCCAGCGCCTGCTTGCCCGCCTCTGTGTTCAGCAACTGATGGCGGTAAAAGGTGACAGCATCTTCTAGCAAAAAGCGATACCGCGCATGTTCTTCCTGCTCGACAGCCTCTTGAGGGGTGGGCGGCTTGAGGGTGACACCAGCCTTTTGGGCGAGAATTTGCAAGGCTTGCGAAAAATCAACCCCTTCCTTTTTCATGACAAAGGCAAACAGATCACCGCCCTCGTTGCACTGCCCAAAGCAGCGCCAGGTGCCGCTCTCGGGAAAGACGACAAAAGCTGGCGTACGCGTGTTGCTGTGAAAGGGACAAAAACCGATATAGTTCTTTCCCGAGCGGCGCAAGCTCACGCTTTCGGAGATGAGATCGACAATATCCAAGCGGGCTTTGATTTCATCGATTACCGACATCCTTTGTATTATACATTCATCTTCCCTACACATCCGCTTCATATTTCCTTCACAGGATTTGACTAAAATGGCTTGCAGGATGATAGAGACGCTCATCCTTATCCCTTCCTCCTGTAAAGGGGTTGGGAATGCACTCCCCATCCCCTACACTGTGGGTGAGAGGTGCGAGCTTGCTGAAAAATCATCTTTGGAGGTGGCACATGACACTGAAAAATTTTTTACTGGATCTCTTGATCTTCATCGCCGCGTTGATCGCCTTCGAGCCGCGCCTAACCGGTATCCCGGTACATGAATGGCTGAGTTTGGCTTTGGGCATCACGCTAACCGTTCATTTGCTCTGGCATTGGGACTGGATGCTCAACGTGGGCAAACGGTATTTCAAACGGTTGTTTCACATTTCGCGCCTGAAGTTTTTCGTTGATCTCTTGTTCTTGGTTGCTTTTATTACCGTCCTGTTGAGCGGTCTGTTGATCTCGCGCAGCATCTTGCCGCTCTTTGGCATTCAAACCGAGCACCGTTCGATCTGGAGGCCGCTTCATTCGCTCTCTGCCGATCTCAGTCTATTGTTCTTGGCAATTCACCTCGGCTTGAATTGGGATTGGATCGTCTGCACCTTGAAGCGCTACCTTTGGACGCCCTTGCGGCGTGGCTTTAGCAGCCTCTTGACTCCATCCAATATTGAGGGCGAACTCTGCCCGCAACCCGTTGAAGAAACGAATCGGAGGTGACCATGAAAACCATCTTTCGTCTGACCGTCATTGTCTTCGTCATGCTCTTGATCGGCATTGGCTTGTATGCCGCCTTCCAAAACCCAACCATCCAGAGTCAATTGGGCTTAACAAGCGCTTTTGGTTGGCGTGGCAGAGCAGCCGAAGGCACGGGAGAGTTGTTTCTAAGAGAAAGTGGTGAACAGGCTTGGAGAGGCACAGGCAACGGGCGCGGTTTTGGCGGCGGGCAAGGCGGCGCTTTTGGACGCCGCGCAGGCAGGGGAGAAGGGCATGGTGAATTGGGTAACTTGCCTTCCAGCAGTGGTTGGTTGGGGCTTTTGGGGGTCTTGCTGCGGTTGGCTATCCTAATGGCTATTGTGGTGGCTTTGGTCAAGTTTGGGCGCTGGATCGGGCGCAAATTCAAGCCTAGCGAAAGGATGAATGCCCAAAATGTCGCTAACTAGCTAGCGCTTCGAGGCTATAATTAGGGCATGGTAACCCATTCTTACCCAAACAAACCGCTGGATTGGAGCGGTGCCTTGCAGCGAAGGGTATTTTTGGATGAAGCCGTGACCGAGTTCCGCAAGTTTCAACGCTATGGACATCCGTTTGCCTTCTTGATTCTGGACATCGATGAGTGGCAAGCCTTCAGCCAACGCACGGCGCCGCAAATAGCCGAGACAGTGCTCAAACAGCTCGTCACGGCTTTGACCCAAATGCTGCGTGAACATGATCGCATTGGGCGGCTGGGTAGCGATGAGTTCGGTGTGCTCCTGCTGGAGACCGACCGCCAAGCCGCCCTGCGCACGGCCGAGCGCATCCGCCAAGATTGTGCGGCTCTGGTCTTCAGCCTGGGCGAACAGGATTACACCCTCACCCTCAGCATCGGCGGCAGCTTACCCCGCGTCGAAGATTCATCGTTTGAGAAAGTGTTTCTGCGCGCCGATCAAGCCTTGCAGCGCGCCAAACAAAATGGGCGCAATCGGGTTGAACTCGAATAGGGGCTCTCTGCTCCATGCGAGGGTCTGCCTCCCGCGTGTCGCCTTTAGCACAGCCAGAAAACCACCCTGCCTGCGCCCTCCAGAACAGCAAGGGCGCAGGCGACTTTTTCATCTCCATTCGTTTCGCAGGCATGCTCGACTGATCTGCTGCGGAGTGGTGTGCATCTGCGCCCACGCTCCGCACGGGTCGGGGGGTAAATGACCGCATCCACCCAACCCTACCGGCAAGGACGGCTACGGCTGCCGTGAAGGGTCAGCGCAGATACCGGCGCTTCACGAGACTGAAAGCCTAAGCTCCTGAACGATGGGGGAAGTCTATCGTTGCGCTCTTATTAATGAGGTAAAATCTTTGTCAGAGAGGTAGAATGCGATCACGCCTTCATCGATTAGGCAGCAGTTTGTGGGTTGGCATCCTTTTTCTGTGCGGGCTGGCTTGTGCGCGCAGTCTTGTGCCGGACAAGCCCAATTGGATTGCCCCCAATTCATCGCATCCCGAAATAAAGCCCACCGCTTTTTCGTTTTTTCCACCCACTCGCCCTGCTGGAGCGCCGATCTACACGCCAACCCCGGATTTGCCTCACGATTTGCCACCCTTGCGGAGTGAGCCCGAACGCTATCTTGTCAAAGCCGGTGACACGTTAGGCAGCATTGCCCTTGCCTACAATTTGCCTCTCGCCCAACTTGTCGAAGCGAATCAATTGAGCAACCCCGATGTCCTTGAGGTCGGTCAAGAATTGGTGATTCCTCAACCCACGCCGCAGGGCAGCGCGCCGGCATTCAAGGTCATCCCCGACTCGGAGTTGGTCTATGGGCCGATGACGATCCCCTTCGATGTGGCTGGGTTCATCGCCCAACAGCCCGGCTATATCGCCAAGTACAGCGAGGAAATCAACGATCAAAAGAAAAGCGCCGCTGAAATCGTCCAGCGCGTTGCCCAAGACTACTCGGTAAATCCGCGTTTACTGCTTGCCATCCTCGAATACCAAAGCGGTTGGTTGAGCAACCCCAATCCCGGCAAGCAACAGCGCACCTATGCGGTTGGGCTGGTGGATGAGGAGCGCAAAAGCCTCTACCGCCAACTGGCTTGGGCAGCCAATCAACTCAACCGTGGTTATTACTTATGGCGGGTGAATGGCTTGGCGTTGTGGAATTTGATCGATGGCACAACCCTGCGCATCGATCCGACCATCAACGCCGGCACGGCCGCCGTCCAGCATTTCTACGCTCAACTTCTGCCGTTCGAGCAGTGGCGGGCGGCTATCTCCGAGAATGGCTTGTTTGCCACCTATCAACGTTGGTTTGGCTACCCCTTTGATTACGCCATAGAGCCGTTGTTACCAGCAGGACTCTATCAACCGCCGCTTCAGTTACCTTTCGAGCCGGGCGTTCAGTGGGTCTTTACCGGCGGCCCTCATGGTGGCTGGGATAGCGGTTCGGCTTGGGCAGCGCTGGATTTCGCCCCCGACCGCGAAGCTGTCGGCTGTGTCCCTGCGGATGAGTGGGTGGTTGCAATGGCAAACGGGCCGATCGTGCGGGTCGGGGAAGGGGTGGTGATTCAGGATGTGGATGACCCCCAGAGTTCGCCGGCGGATGGCTATGAACAAACCGGCTGGGTGATCCTCTATATGCATATCGAAAGCCGTGATCGAGTCAGCGCTGGGGTTTATCTCAAAGCAGGGGAGCGCATCGGCCATCCCTCCTGCGAGGGCGGGATTGCCAGCGGGACGCATGTTCACATTGCGCGGAAGTATCATGGGGAATGGATCCCGGCTGACCAGAACCTGCCTTTTGTCTTGGATGGCTGGGTCTCGGTGGGGACAGGGGTCGCTTATAATGGCTTTCTGCGGCGGGATGGCGTCAAAATCGAAGCCTACGCTGGGCAGTCCGAGAAAAACCAGATCAGCCGATGAAGCAAAAACCTTTCCACCGCTCCATAATCCTGCTGGTCAGTTTGGGGTTGTTGAGCCATCTGGCATGTCTGAGCACACCCTATTTTATTGCACCTCAGGCTTCTCCTACGCTGCCGGCAGAGCTTGCCATCTTTTCCGGCACCTTGCCGCCGACCTATGCCCTCTTGCCCACCTCCACCGCTACTCCCGAGGCAACGAGCGGTGACCCAGGTGGGCTGCTTTTCGCCACTCCAACACCGATCACCCAGATGCCAACCGAGACGGTTGAGAGCCTGCCCATTCTCTACAACGCCCAAGCGGGTGACACTCTGGCGGCGGTTGCCGTGCGATTTGGCGTTTCGCCAGCCGAAATCAGCTCGCCCGATCCGTTGCCCGAAAAAGCGCTTCTACAGCCTGGCCAATTGTTGATCATCCCGCGGCGTTTGGCAAACACCACCACATCGGAACATATCTTGCCGGATAGTGAGCTGGTCTATTCCCCCTCCGCAGCCGATTTTGATGTCGAGGCGTATGTCGCACAGACCTCAGGCAAACTGCGCACCTATGAAGAATGGATGAAAAGCACCGGCACCATTAGCGGGGCACAGGTGCTGCAACGAGTAGCCATCGAAAACTCGATCAACCCCCGCCTTTTGCTGGCGCTCTTGGAATATCAGAGCGGCTGGGTCAACGGTCAGCCCACAGAGGCGGAGAAATTGCGCTACCCAATGGGCTACATCGACCCCTTTCAGCCAGCCTTATTCCATCAATTGGTCTGGGCGGTCAATCAACTTTCCATCGGCTATTATGGCTGGCGTGAAGGCCGCTTGACCGAGCTGACCTTTGTCAAAGACCGCTATAAAGCCCGCTTGGCGCCGGACCTCAACGCCGGCAGCGTTGCCATCCTATACTACTTTGCCCAACTCTATGACAGCCAAGGTTGGCTGAAAGCGGTTGACCCGCAAAGCGGCTTCCCGGCTTTTTATCGCCAGATGTTCGGCGATCCTTGGGCACGGGCGGCCCTGGTCGAGCCCCTTTATCCACCGGGCTTGGAACAACCGCCGCTCAGCTTGCCGTTTGAACCCAATCAGATTTGGAGCTACACCGGCGGTCCGCACGGCGCCTGGGAGCGGGATGGCTCGTATGCAGCCTTGGATTTTGCGCCCCCCTCCTCTGAGCCGGGCTGTGTTGCCTCCAATGCATGGGTAACCGCTTCAGCCTCCGGGCTGGTTGTGCGTTCAGAACGCGGCTTGGTGGTCTTAGATTTGGATGGCGACGGGCGCGAGCAGACCGGATGGGTGCTGATTTATTTGCATGTCTCTTCAGAAAGCAGTGTTCCGGTCGGTACTTGGGTAGCGCGCGGTGACCGTTTGGGCCATCCCTCCTGTGAGGGCGGCATTGCTACCGGCACGCATGTCCATATTGCCCGCAAGTTCAACGGCGAATGGATTGCCGCCGATGGCCCGGTGCCCTTTAATCTAAGTGGTTGGATTGCCGTGGCAGGTGAAGAAGCCTATAAGGGTTTTTTGGTGCGCGGCGATCAAGTCGTGGTGGCAAACACCAATGCCTCACGGAAGTCGTTCATCATGCTCAGCGATGCAGATCTTCAATAAAGTCCTTAGATACCTGCGCCCGGCGATAACCCTGTTGGCAGGTGCAGGCTTGGTGGCGCTCAGCGCCTGTCAAAGGCAGGCGGTTGCCGCTCCGAATCAAGGGCTTATCGATTCGGGGTTTACCCTTACCCAACCTGTCCTTGCCTCCCCGCAGCCTTCTGCCCGGGCTACTTTGCCTTGGCTTCTTCCTTCCCTCACCGCTACGGCTTTGCCTGCACGCCCGACACCAACCTTGACACCATCCCCAAGTTTTGCCCTGCCCGATAGTGAGGTGGTTTACTCGCCTTCGGCAATCGATTTTGACGTCCACGCTTATTTAGACCAGACCTCAGGATTCCTGCGAAGTCACCGCGAATACCTGAAAAGCACTGCTTGGACCAGTGCAGCCGACATCGTGCAACGCGTTGCCTTAGAGAACTCGATTAATCCCCGCCTGCTGCTCACGTTGCTTGAGATGCACTGTGGTTGTGTCAGCGGTGATCTGCGCCAAGGTGTGCCAATCGACTATCTGCTCGGCAACACCGATTTCCGCCGTCAGGGATTGTTCCGGCAATTGAGCTGGGCAGCCAGTCGTTTATCGGCTGCATACTATGGCTGGAAGGCCGGTCAGGTTTCAGAAATCGTCCTTCAAGATGGCTCGCTCATCCGGCTCGATCCCCGTTGGAACGCCGGCAGTGTCGCGGCGCTGTATTTCTTTGCTTTTTATGACGTGCAGACTGTCCACCGTGTCCTGCATGCGGAATCCGGCTTGCTGGCGACTCATCGACGCTTGTTTGGGGATTTCGAGCACAGGGCTGCCGCTGTTGAACCTTTGCTGCCTGAGGGGCTAAGCCAACCTCCTTTTATCCTGCCATTTGAAGTTGGGCGGATGTGGGCTTTGACCAGCGGGCCCCATGTGGTTTGGGAAACAGAAGGGGCAATGGGGGCATTAGATTTTGCCCCGGCAACGTATGATCATGGGTGTGTCCCGACCGATGCTTGGGTGACCGCCGTAGCCGATGGCAGGGTGGTGCGCTCGGAGTTCGGGGCGGTCGTGTTAGACTTGGACGGCCCGAACGGCGAGCCAGCCGATGGGTTTGAGCAAAGCGGGTGGGCGGTGCTCTATCTGCACATTGCGGAAAAAGGGCGCGTCTCGGTTGGCGAGCGGCTAAAGGCTGGCGACCGCATTGGGCAGCCCTCCTGTGAAGGCGGACGTGCCACCGGCACACACGTTCATATCGCCCGCAAGTATAATGGGGAGTGGATCCCGGCGGCTGGGGCGATTCCGTTCGAGCTGGATGGTTGGATTGCCCAAGCCGGTGAGAAGCCTTACGAAGGCAGTTTGGTGAAAGATGGACAACAAGTCATTGCCCAACCGGTTGGTTCCTATGTTACGAAAATTGCGCGACCGACGTTTACCCCAACGTTACCCTCCCCCCCAACTCCATTCCCATAGCGAAAGGGAGGAGAGCTTCCCATCCTCCGTCAAGAACGGGGCTAGGGGTGAAGACAGGCGGCGTGATGCTTCTGCCCCCCGGAAACGATCGGCTCGGTTGTCTTCACTCATTGGGAGCCGCACGAGCGGTCAAGAGAGACCGCCTCACGCTCCTGCCCAAAGCGAGCAATCGCTTCGCTTTCCTTCTCCCCTAGGGAAAAGGGCTGGGGATCAGGGCATGCTCCCCTCGCCCAGCGGGCGAGGGGCTAGGGGTGAGGGCATTTTCTTGGTGTTTCTTCTCCTCACCCTGCTGCTCGGCAGTTGCAATTTTCCCATGCCCAGCCAATCGGAGGCCGAACCTTTGCCGGCCTTTGCCCAGGCATGGCAAGAGAACGCTACCCCTACCCCGCAAGCGACTCCTCTCCCAACCCGCCCGATCTATGCGCCCGGTGAGCTGGTGGATTACACTGCGCAAAGCGGCGATACGCTGCCCCTGCTGGCTTTGCGCTTCAACACGAGCGTGGAAGAAATTTTAGAAGCCAACCCCTTTATCCCCCAATCGGCGACGACCATGCCGCCGGGCATGCCGATGAAGATCCCCATTTATTACAACCCTCTGTGGGGCAATCCCTATAAAATCATCCCAGACAGCGTATTCGTCAACGGGCCGCGCGCCAAAACCTTTGATACCGCTGCGTTTGTCGCTCAACAGCCTGGCTGGTTGAACGGCTATCGCGAGTACGCCGCCCGAGCCACTCGCTCTGCGGCCGAGATTGTGGACTATGTTGCCCGCCATTACAGCGTCAGCCCGATGCTCCTGCTTGCCCTTTTGGAAGTTCATTCGGAAGCTTTAAGCAACCCACAGCCGAGTGCGGACGCTCTCACCTACCCACTTGGCTACCATAATCCATATCGCAAAGGGCTGTATTCCCAACTGATTTGGACAGCGAACACCCTCAACAATGGATATTACGGCTTTCGGGCTGGTCAACTGTTGGGGGTGGAGTTCGAGGACGGACGCGAAGAGCGTTTTGACCCCTGGCTCAACGCCGCAACGGCTGCTCTTCATTATTATTTCAATATCCTGCTCGATGACGAAGCCTACCGCTGGGCAGTCAGTCCGCAAGGTTTTGCCTCAACCTATCAACGCCTGTTTGGCGATGCTTGGTTGGATGATGAACCTCATCTGCCCGGCAGTCTGGAGCAGCCACCCTTGCGCCTGCCCTTTCAGCCGGGTGGCGTTTGGGCGTATACCGGGGGTCCTCATACCGCGTGGGGAACAGGTCAACCCTTTGCGGCGATTGATTTTGCGCCGCCTTCAGTGGCTACAGGGTGCGTCTCTTCGGAACAGTGGGTGACGGCGGTTGCCGATGGGGTGGTGACCTATGTCGATGTCGGCGAGGTCACGTTGGATTTGGATGGGGATGGAGACGACCGCACCGGTTGGGCAATTTTTTACCTGCATGTTGCCTCGAAAGACCGCGTACCCTTGGGAGCACAACTCAAGGCTGGCGATCCCATTGGTCATCCTTCCTGTGAAGGGGGAACTGCGACCGGCACGCATGTCCATATTGCCCGCAAGTATAACGGCGAGTGGATTCTTGCCGAAGGTGTGTTAGCTTTCAACCTCGAAGGGTGGATTGCTTATAACGGCTCCCGTCCGTATTTGGGTACCCTCAAACGCAATGGGGTAACGGTCATTGCTTCGGATAAAGCGGTTGCCTCTAGCCATCTTGAAGCCGGCTTGCCCTAAGGCGCTTTGATGAACTGCTGAGAGGCAGCGCATCCTGGTTGCGCCTTGCTCGGAGTGGCAGGCGTCCTCGCCTGCGCCATTGGGCGGACGGGGACGTCTGCCCTCTGGGGCGTTCGCTTACGGGTTGCGTAGCGCAACGTATCGAAACCCGCTGGGTTGAGCAGTGTGCTGAGCTTGTCGAAGCGCCTGTCGAAACCCGCTGGGTTGGGTCTCGGTACGGGCTGACGCCCTACTCGACCCACAGGAAGGCGCGGGTTGAGCTTGCATTGAGTTTGTCGAAATGTAGCGAGCGCCAGCGAGCGTACCGAAACCCGCTGGGTTAGGTCTCGGTACGGGCTGAGGCCCTACTCGACCCGCCATACTCCCCTCGCTCCTCGTGGGAGAGGGGTTGGGGGTGAGGGTCACTCCCCTCGCCTGTGCAGCACACGGGGATGGCCGCACCCCGGCAGAGCCTTTGCAACCTTCAGCAACAGCCGATTGAGCGACGCAGCAACCCATTCGGCGCAGATAATCGGAAAAAGGTAGAGTGACTAAACTTCGGGATATAACCCCTTGCCAGGGATCACGTGACGGATTCCCCCACGCGGATCTTCCACATCGCCTTTATAGCGGGGGATGATATGAATGTGCACATGTGGGATGGTTTGTCCTGCCGCTTCTCCTACATTGAAACCCACATTAAACCCCTGCGGTGAGAATCGCTCTTTGAGGATTTCCTTGACCCGTTCGACTACGATCCACAAAGCTGTCTTGTTATGGGTGGAGAGTTCAAAATAATCCGCTAGATGTTTCTTGGGAATCACCAGGGCATGGCCGGGTGAAACAGGATACTTATCCAAAATGGCATAAGCCGTCGCCGACTCGGTTAGCAATTCTCGCTCCGTATCCGGAGCACAGAAGGGACACTGCTGCGGTTGTGCATGAGTCTGTTGGTTATAGTGCTGATAAACATAAATTTCTGAACTCTCCGAACAATAGATGCTCTTGTACGGGAGTTTTACATTGCATTGATACACACTGACGCCGTGTTTTAAGTGAGTGCGAAAACCGTCGCGGCGGATATCGCGGCGAACCGAAAAATAAGCTTTTCCCTGCGGTTTCAACAATTCAGAGACAGCCATCAAGACCTGCACCTGTTCCTCAGGGAGCAAAACATTAAGAACATAAAAGCATAAAATCGTATCAAACTTTCCTTGTGGTTCAGCCGGAAAATAATGGGGGTCGTAGCCTACTACGTCCAAGCCTTTCTGACGCAAGAATTCTACATCCACGCCAAGCCCGCAACCGAAATCCAATATTCGTCCACATAGGTATCCTTGTTTCCACAGATAGCGAACCGGAAACGAAGGCTCTTTCCGCTCTTTGACGGTCAGATGGCTATAAGGATTCTGGGGAGAACGGTAAACCAAGTTCATGAGCGAAATCTCCAACCCGTTACAAAACCCATATTCGCCGCAATTTGGATCTGAGGCGCAATCACCTCGTACAACTTATCCCGAAAGGTTGAAAAACTCATACTTTGCAACTCCTCAAGCGTTGGGATTCTAAAAAGAAGCACATAATCTTCAAGCAGTCTTTCCTTTCGGGGTGTTTCTAACACAATCTGAATAGCTTGATGTTGAAGCTGAGCAAAACGGTCAAAATAAGAAAGGTCGGGGACACAATCACTTTTGGCAGAGTTAACCCTTCGGCTAGTCGGCGCAAGATTCCATAGAGAATCATGGGCAACAAAGCGCCAGGGTAAAAAATGATCGATTGAATAAGCGCCTCGATGCAACGGCTCCTCAGAATAAATGCAATTTATCTGTCCCTTTCTTGACAACACGAGATTCCAAAATTCCCTTGCCAAGTGTAAGTCTCGTTGGGTTGGAGCAAACAATTTCGCAGCGATATTAGGAATGTTGGGATTATTCTTCTGCAAATAATTGAGCAGATTCCACAAACAGAAATCGGTCAGAATCGCTAAGTGTTGTTGTAGATATTCGTACCAATCGGGATGAATTTCGATCCCCCATTCGGGGCTTTCAACAAAGCGATATAGGCAAGGTTCAGGCGAAGAGAAAGATGCTTCCGCTAGTTGACGAATGCTGCGATTGATTTTCCAATCCACCATGCCCCGTAAAGACTGTGCAAAGAAAGGACGCAAAAAACGATAGGGGACAAAGTCCGCCAAGTGCGCAATTTGACGCCCTATCTCATCCCGCTGTGAGAGATGTTGATGGGCGACCTCGATAATCTGGTGTTGGGGACTATTTGCATCCAAATCTGACCCTGTGCCTATCAAAGTGACCAACTTTCCGATTTGATCCTGTTTTCCAAACGAAAGGCGGTAAAAATTCAATGGATACCAGGAATGACCGATCATATATGCTAAAAGAGAATCGATAGCAATTACCCTCCCCATTCCCTGACGCACATGGTCTAAAATTACCAGAAACCAATAGAACTTATAGGAATTCGTTACTTGTTCAAAACTTGAACTCAGTGCGGAGATGGGTAATTTTGGAGAATTCGGAAGCGCAATCATTATCCCACGCTATTTCTTGAGTTAAGGCAACACCAGTATTTATTTTACCCGCATTCCCTCTTCATCACACGAGTTCTTGATTTTTAAGAAAATGATTGCATGGCTGAATTGATGATAAAGAACGAGACTTCCAGTCTTCCTTTCATCACCTTATGTTTTCTGTGGTAATTTGACGTTTGCAAACAGACTTATCGGTACACCACTTATTCGGATTACCCCAACCTTTTGGTGGGGGTCGGACTATACTCTATAGCGTGAGCGCTCACCTTATGCCTTGTGGAGGACGATGGACGAAGAGACTGCCATCCGACGCTTGAAAGCCGGCGATCTGGCCGGGCTGGAGTTCCTGGTCTTACGCTACCAAGTTAAGGCATTGCGGGTTGCCAACCTGATCACGCGGGATTTACCCCTTGCCGAAGATGTGGTGCAAGATTGTTTCCTGCGCCTCATCCGTGCCATCCGCAGTTTCGACTCGCAACGCCCGTTTGAACCTTGGTTTCTGCGCAGTGTGGTGCGCGCAGCGGTCAGAGCGGCTCAGCAGGCAAAACGCAACCTTCACGCCCAAAGCCAGGCGGAGGAAGATTGGTTTGAAAACCTGCTGGGCAGCCTTCAATCTGCCGAAGCGGAAGTGGAGGCGAGGCAGACTCGCCAAAGCGTACAAGATGCGCTGCAACAGCTTTCCCCTCGTCAGCGGGCGGTGCTGGTGCAACGCTATTACTTGGGTTGGAGTGAAAAAGAGATGGTTGACGAGCTTGGACTGCGCCCCGGAACGGTGAAGTGGTTGTTGAACGCTGCTCGCACCCGTCTGCGCGCCGTGTTGGAGAAAGGAGGGCGAGATGAAACCCGATGAGCGTCTAACGGCTGCCTTGCAAGCCATCGCCCGCCAGGAAGTGCCAGACACGGTCAACCTTTGGCCACAACTGGCAACGCACCTCGAACAAACGGAGATGAAAACGATGAAACCCACCTTGAAGATCATTGCTTTGTTGCTGTTGGTTTTGTTAACGCTTGCGCTGGTGAGCGGCGCAGCTTATGCCCTCTATCAGTACTTGCGCGGCGATGCCGGCCTAGAAGCGGTCAGCCAAGCCGGGTTGGTGAGCGAACCGAATATCACGGCTCTGCCCACGCCTCTCCCCACACCCACCCCCTTGCCGCCCGCCGCGCGGTTGGGGCAAGCCCAAACCCTGCAGCAGGTCACCCTCAGCCTCGATTGGGTGTATCTGGACGATGGGTGGCAGGCAATCGGGTTTTCGGTGCAGGGCTTGAAAGCATACCAAAGGTTAGGCATGCCTCAACTCGATTTTGGCGAGCTTCAACCCGAACAATACCGCGGCGCGGGCATGGCGCTTTTGCCAAGCGAGACGGGGTTGCAAGGCCGCTATGTTGTCTATCAAATCCTGCGCCATCCAGAAACCTACCCGGCCGCCGACACCTTCGTTGACCTCAACCTCACGATTCCCTTACTCGATGGGAACGGCAATCTTCTGGACACCTTCCGCTTTACCGCCCCACATCTGCCGCTGCACCAAACTCCGTTTGGTGGCGCAAACACCTATGCCGTGCGGTTGAGCGGCTTGGAGATGCGCCTCGAGTGGGTGGTAGCAACCCCGCAAGAGACGCGCCTCAAGCTCTGCTATCAACAACCTCGCCCTCCCCACCTGAAGCTAAAACCGATTGTCAAAGCGCAAGCAGGGCAGGGGCAAGAAAGCGCAGCGGTCTTGGATGGCCCGGCTGTGCCAGCGCAACAGGTGATCGAAATCGCCGCCCAAGTTGGTTGGCGCTGTGTAGAGGCGGTCTTTCCCCCTCTCCCTGAGCAGGTGTCGGCCGTCATCGTAGTGGCTGACGGGCTCACAGACGCGGAGGGAAAAGACCTGGCCGCAAGTCCGGAGTTCGTTTGGGCAGAATTGCCGTGGCAGAAAGCCATTGCGGGTATTGATCCCCTTCCTGTGCAGTCCATTGGCGAGGTTAAAGTGACCCTCTTGCAAGCCTATGTGGACGCTTTGCGCGCTGCCCTGGTTTACCGCATCGAAGGATTGACCTCCGAGCCGTTTATCGATGTCCAACTGACCGATCTAGAAGGGAAACCCTTCTTCGCCTCCAGCGGCGGCTTTAGCACCTATGAAAACGATCCGAGCATCTATATCGCCACCTTAACGTTTGCCAAACCATCTGGGCGCAAAGCCGACAGCGATTTCTTCTCGCAACGCGAGCCAATTTTGAACGGACGCTTCGTCGGCAAAGTGACGTTGCTCCTCAACCCATGGGATGCGCAAGGAGGGCAGGAGTTCACCTTCGATCTGGATGTACCGGCTTTCCCGGCTGTGACCCTCACCCCTGCCCAAAGCGTCCTTTCTCAAGGTTTGGAGATGCGTTTAGAACGCTTGGCGATCAGCCCCTCTTACACCAAAGCCTACCTATGTTATCAGAAACCCAGTCAGGCGGATTGGATGCTCTCCGATCAGACCAGCTTACAGATCGGGCAAGCCCAAGCTGGGCTGAACGAGTTTGCCTTGGTGTATGATGAGGATTTCGGGATGCAAGCCCGTCCCGAATGGGCGAGTTTGTCTGGCAGGGTGCGTTGTGTTGAAGCTGGCTTTGCCGTCGGCCATCACAGCCAGCCCGAAACCCTGCTCCTGACGGTCAATGAATTGTCTCAAAGTGTCCCGGAAGTCATCCCCGACGATCAATTGCAAGCTGCCAAAGAGAAACTGCGTCAGCAAGGGATTGAAATCGAATGGATGACTTTTAGCGAAAACGGGGGCGGCGGTGCAGCCCCGCAGATCAAACAAAAACCCGACCATCTGACGGATATGGACGTGATGCGGCTGTTCTACGAAGCGCTTGGCTATACCTTTAAGGGCAATTGGGCATTTCAGGTGCAGATTCAACCCTGAGCGGCTGTTCACAAGAACCGGGCATCGGTTGTGGCGAAGCGGTGGGGTTGTCAAAATCCCCTAGGGAGGAAGCATTTTCTGCCAAGCCTGCGATTGGGCTTGAGAGTCTCTTTCGATTAGAGGGGGACATTCTTGACTCTACTGAAAAAAGCCTGTTCACCACGAAGACACAAAGGCGCTAAGACAATATAAAAACGAAAACTTCGTGGCTTTGTGTCTTTGTGACTTTGTGGTTCCATACCCTTTTTACAGTGGACTCATTCTTCTTTTCTTATCTTAGAGAGATGATTTGTCCGCTGGTGTTTTACGCAGGTCGAGTAGGGCGTCAGCCCGTACCGAGACCCAACCCAACGGGTTTCAGTACGCTGCGCTAGTCAACCTGTCCCTCACCCCCAACCCCTCTCCCACGAGGGGCGAGGGGAGTGCGGCGGGTCGAGTAGGGCGTCAGCCCGTACCGAGACCCAACCCAACGGGTTTCGGTACGCAACCTGTCCCCTCACCCCCAACCCCTCTCCCTCGAGGGGCGAGGGGAGTGCGGCGGGTCGAGTAGGGCGTCAGCCCGTACCGAGACCCAACCCAACGGGTTTCAGTACGCTGCGCTACTCAACCCGCAAGGTAACGCCGCAGGGCGGACGAGGGGTTGGGCACCTTCCTAAGGGAAGCCCTGTGCTTATCAAAGTGCCAGACGCAAGCTGAAGGCCGTTCCTCAAACGCATCCGTATCCCGCCTCAAGCCCCGTCTGAGCTTATCGACTGGTTATCTTGCGTTTCGACCTTTGCCAACAAGGCTTTGGCTTGTGCCAACTGGCGTTGGACGGCTTCGGGAGCGGTGCCCCCTTCGGCGCGGCGGCGGCTGACACTGCGCAGCGGATCGAAGACCGCATAGAGGTCTGCTTCAAAGCGCGGACTGACGGACTGATAGACTTCCAGCGGTAGCCGATCGATCGGAACCCCTCGTTCTTCCGCCAGCCGCACCACCTTACCGACCAACTCATGCGCCAAGCGGAAAGGCAGCCCTTTTTCTACCAAATAATCGGCTAAATCGGTGGCATACAGAGCCGCATCCAGGGCAGCGGCTAAGCGCGGTGGGTTGACCTGCAAGGTGGCAAGCGCGCCGCTCAGGGCTGGCAATAACTCCATCAGCGTATCGTAAGCGGCAAACACCGGCGGCTTGTCTTCCTGTAGGTCTTTGTCATACGTGGAGGGCAATCCTTTTAGGGTGGTTAGCAAGCCGCCTAGCAGTCCCACCAACTTGCCGGCTTTGGCGCGCCCCAGCTCGAACAGATCGGGGTTTTTCTTTTGCGGCATCAAACTGGAACCGGTGGAATAGGCATCGGCTAGGGTAAAGAAACCGAACTCGGCGCTGGTAAAGATCACCATGCTCTCACACAGGCGCGAGAGATGCAAGCCGATCAGGCTGGCGCAGAAAAGGAACTCGGCGGCAAAATCGCGGTCGGAAACGCCATCCAAGCTGTTGGCACAAGGGGCTTCAAACCCCAACTCGGCCGCCAGGGCTTGACGGTCAATGGGGAACGGCGCCCCAGCCAAGGCACCGCTGCCCAAAGGTAAGATGGCGGTGCGTTTACGCAGGTCGTGCAGGCGTTCTCGATCCCGTTGCAAGGGCCAAAAATGAGCCAACCACCAATGGCTGAGTAAAATCGGTTGGGCGCGTTGTAAATGGGTGTAGCCGGGCAGGACGAGAGCGCCGGCTTGCTCGGCGCGCTGCACCAAAACCGACTGAAATTCTCGCAAGGAGGCCCCAAGTCGAGCAATCGCTTCTAAAACCCACAACCGGAAATCGGTCGCCACTTGATCGTTGCGGCTGCGCGCGGTATGCAGTTTGCCGGCCGGCTCTCCGATCAGCTCTGCCAGACGCCGTTCGACGGCGGTGTGAATATCCTCATCCTTGGGTTGGAATCGGAACGAGCCTTCGCGCAGCTCGGTTAAGATCGTCTCCAGCCCAGCCTGGATTTGGGCATTCTCTTGCGGCGTGAGCAAGCCACTGTTGCACAGCGCCTTTGCCCACGCCTGACTGCCGCGCACGTCTTGTTCTGCCAGGCGCCGGTCAAACGCAATCGAAGCGTTCAACTGCCAGGCAGAATCTTCCAAAGAATCCCGAAAGCGGCCACCCCATAATGTCATCGCTTGTCCTTTCTTAATCTCGCTTGAAGCGCGAATAGTCCGGTTGGGGCATATCCAAACCGGAAACGGGCAGTCCGTTCAGCGCCCGCACCTTGAGCGGCAAACCAAACAAGCGGATAAAGCCCTGAGCATCGGTTTGGTTATAGACATCCTCCTGCCCAAAGGTGGCAAAATCTTCGCGGTATAGGCTGAAGGGACTCTTGCGTCCGGCGACTAAGAGATTGCCCTTATACAGCTTCAAGCGCACTTCGCCGCTTACCGGTCCTTGCGTGTTATCCACAAAGGCATCCAGGGCTTCCCGCAGGGGCGAAAACCACTGGCCATTGTACACCAACTCGGCATATTTCAACGCCACCAGGTCTTTGAAGTGCAAAGTCTCTTTATCCAGCGTGAGCGATTCCAATTCGCGATGGGCAGCCAGCAGGATGGTGCCGCCCGGCGTTTCATAGACGCCGCGCGATTTCATCCCCACCAAACGGTTCTCAACCAAGTCAACGCGCCCGATGCCGTGTTTGCCGCCCAAGCGGTTTAGGCGTTCGATTAAGGTGGCTGGCGAGAGCTTTTCTCCGTTCAGTGAAACCGGTGTGCCGCTTTCAAACCCGATTTCGATCGTTTCGGGTTGGTCGGGGGCGTTTTGGGGCGAAACGCTCAACTGGAACATCTCTTCTTCGGGTTCGTTCCACGGGTCTTCGAGAGGGCCGCCTTCATGCGAGAGGTGCCACAAGTTGCCATCGCGGCTGAAGATCGACTTCAACGATGCCTTGATCGGCACGTTGTGCTTTTGAGCGTAGGCAATGGCATCCTCCCGCGAGCGAATATCCCACTCTCGCCACGGGGCAATCACCTTCAAGCGCGGGTCCAGCGCCATATAGGTCAGCTCAAAACGCACCTGATCGTTCCCCTTGCCCGTTGCCCCGTGAGCGACGGCATCGGCGCCGACCTGATGGGCAACCTCAACTTGATGTTTGGCAATCAAGGGCCGGGCTATCGAGGTGCCGAGCAGATATTTGCGCTCATAGACGGCTCCAGCGCGCAAGAGGCGAAACAGATAGTCGCGGGCAAACTCTTCGCGCAGATCGCGCACGATCAATTGACTGGCGCCGCTCGCCAGCGCCTTTGCCTCTAAACCTTCCAACTCCTCAACCTGGCCGACATCGGCAGTGAAGCAAACCACTTCACAGCCATAGTTTTCCTTGAGCCAGGGGACGATGACGGAAGTATCCAGGCCGCCCGAATAGGCGAGAACAACTTTTTGAACGGTGGGTTTGATCATATCCTGCTCCTTATGCGAGAAGTTAATAACAAAACGAGCCCTTTGGGAAGGAGGGCTCGTTCTTATCAAAAATTGAGCGATTTTATCGCCTGCTCTTATCAACCCACGCAGACATCCCTTCCTTCCCTGGGCAGGGTCGGAAGCGACGACGCATGCGGGTAGCAAGAACAAAGCCGGTTTTCATTGGCACGCAGTTTACCATAGGATGCGCTGTTCGTCAAATGGGAGTTAGCCTAAGAAAAACCATCCCATTGCCCCTGCCACCACTCCTCCCAGAACCGTGCAGGCAAAGTTGACCCAGTCGTTATTCAACCAAGTTAGTCCGCGCTGGAAAACGGTGGCTTCTCCACAGGAATGGAAGGGATGGCGTTCGGTCTCTTTTTGGCAGCGCGGACAGAAATACACGGCTTGCAAACTCGCCCCCAAGATCGAATCCAGCAGGCTGCCCAGCAATCCACCCAAGCTGACGGCAACCAGTGCCCAGCCTGCCTGCTCGACAAAGAACGCAGCCACTCCGCCGATCAGCAAAGCCCCCAGCAACGAAGCCAAAAGCCCCCATCCAGTCACCCCTCCCGATGCCCCGCGCGGCACGATCTTGCCGTTGGTGAGCAAGCGCGGCGGTTGGGGAGAGAGCACACCTAGTTCGGTCGCCCACGTATCGGCATTGGCGGCTGCCAAACTGCCACAAAACGCCAGAAACGGCAAGGACCAAGGCGGGGAGAGCAGCCCTGCGAGCAGGCAGAGAGCGCCAAATCCTCCATTGGCAAGCACTTGAGCAGCATCGCGTTGCGAACCCTTGAGGACGATACTGGTCAAACTCTCTTTGCGTTGCGCAAATGCCCGTGAGAGCAAGCTGGAAGTGACAAAAAAAGTCAACAAAACCGCCGCCGCCCCCCAACCACCCACGCCAAAGACAATCCCGCCCATCACAAAGGCCGCCACGGCGCCGCTGAGTGAGAGCGTTTTTGCCCGCCAGGCTGCCCATGCAACCAGAAAACTGAGCAAAAAAGCCTCTCCAAGCCGAGCGAGAGAAAATTCATTCCACATAGGTCAAGAAGGAGATCGCAAAATAAAAGAAGAACGTGGTCAGCAAACTGCAGCCCCACAGCAGATAGGCATACCACTTACCAAGTGGACTAGAAGCTGGAGAGGCTTGGTCCTCTGGTGCCGCCAGCGGTGGCAAGCTGCGGCGGTAAAAATAGAGCCCGCCTAAGGCGTCCAGCACATAAAAAAAGCTGTTTGCCAGGGGTAACAGCAGCAAGAAGGCTGGCGGTGCCGGCTCTTCGGCGGCGTAACCCAAATAGACTTCATCCAGATTTGGCACCATTAGGCTCACCCAAGTCAGTAAAGCCAGACTGCCGATCAAACCCAAGCCAAGCAGCAGACGCGCCGCCCGGTTGCGCCAGACCTCGCCAAGGAAGAAGATGGGGTTTTGGGAACGCCGCTGCCAGGGGGAGATGGCACCGAATTCCAGCAACCGCTGAGCGAGGTATATAAAATCATCCAACTTGGCAGGGGAGAGAATGAACACGCGCTCATCGGTTGCCACCAAGACCATCTTCGAGAAATCGGATGCCAAGTAGTCTAACTTCGTCCCATCTGCCAACTGCCGAGTGCCCAAGATGGCACCCGGCAAGGCTGCTAGCGGCAAGGGCAAACGCCGCCCTAATTGACGGCGGACGTCTGCCTCAGAGCGCACCCAGCGCACACTGCTCATGGGAATCTCTTCCACCCGCAAGCCCCAGCGAATGCGCAGGCCGTTGCGCTCCAGCAGATAAACCGCCCCGCGTAGGGCAAACCAGCGATAGACCGCCCAGGACACAAAGACCGCCGCCACGCAGGCAGCCACCAGATAGAAGATGAATTCCAGTCCGATCGGCGTGCGAAACATCCAAATCAGGCTGAGGATGCTGGCAGAGCCAAAGATGACGGCTAAAGCAGCTTGAAAGAGCAGCCCTTGACGGCGCGGGGGGGCAAAGGCATATTTCTCATCCACAGCGCGTATCTTATCATAAAAGCCATTGAAATCTAGTTGACAAGGAGAAAAATCTTGGCTATTCTACGAATATAGGGTGTTTGTCCGATAGAAAGGAGGATAGCCACGCAATCGATCTCTTAATGATGAATTGAACAATCAACGGTCTTGTAAGGCGTCCCTGTCCTCGAAGCCCGTGATCCGGTCTTGGGATCGACTCTCCGTGAAGGCAAGTTGGCTTTTTCGGTGATGTCGGGGACAAACAAAGGCTTCGGGACGCGTTGCTCGATGACCAATATCTGGCTTTGGGAACTGAAGTAAACGTGGCACAAGCCAAAAGCAAAACCCTCTCCATTCGGGAGAGGGTTTTGCTTTACCTGCGGAATTACTTCAAGGCATAGGTGATGCTGACATCCACCTGCAACACGGTCTGGCCAGGGGCAATCGGTACGGCTGCTTGCATCGCAACGCCAGCGCCGCCTCGACCATCGTAGATTGGATAAGGGGTAGAAGCATAGGTGGAGATATTCGTAATCTCGCCGAGGGTTACGCCGGCTGCTTTGGCAAGTTCTGCGGCTTGCTTTTGGGCATCTGCCACAGCCGCTTGCCGCGCTTCGGCAAGGGCAGCGGTCTTGTCTTCGACATCAAAGCTGATGCCGCTGATGGAGTTGGCGCCGGCGTTTACCACGGCATCCAGCAAATCCCCAATCTTGGTCAGATCGCGCAGGGCGACATAGACGGTGTTGTCCACCACATAAATCACGCCGGTCACCTTCCCTTGTGGGTCGAACTGCTGCTGCGGAAAGATGCTGAAATTGGTGGTTTGGATGTCTTTGTCAGCGATGTTGAATTTCTTCAGCGCTTCGGTGACCTTCTGCGAGCGAGCCGTGTTCTCCGCCACCGCTTTACTGGCTTCGGCGTTCTCGGTGTGGACGCCAATGTAGATGTAAGCAATATCTGGAACGAGGTAGGATTTTCCTGTGCCGGTGACCGATAGCGTGCGCGGTTGGGTTTCACTGCCCGAGGCCGAGGGGGTTTGGGCATAGGCTTGCCCACCAGCACAGGCTGAAAGCAACCAAGCACCACTCAACAAGACAAGCAGGGTCAAAAGGGATAACTTACGCATAGAACTTCTCCTGAAATGAATAGATTTTGTCGTTTGTAGTTCTTAGACGACAGAGAGCAAGGTTTTGTTCCTGCTTAAGGCGATCAAGCTTTCTGCAAACCAAGGCTTTTTGTTGCGCTCTTCGTGGTATCTTCGTGCGAGCCCAAGAGTCAAACCCACACCAAGTCCTCAGGGCACAAGGGTTTTCGGACGATTCTCTTGGTGTAAATCAGGGTTCGCCTGGCTGTCTTTAAGCTCTAGCGCGCTTCCAGAAAAGCCTGCAGGCGTTGATAGAGCGCTTCACTGAGTCTGGTTCCTTTTTGGGGGATGACACGCTTCAGGTGCTCAGCCTTGACGACCGGAATCGGCGTTTCCTCCACTTCCAGCACACAGCGCGGGTGGGTAAAGACGACCACCGCGCTGAGTGGGATCGCCTCTCCACCCTCGATTTTCTGGCTAAACTCACGCCGCAGGTATGCCTGGGAGGAAAGGGCGGCTTTGATCGGGTCTCCCAAATGCTCCTCAACGATATAGCGCAGGGCGCGGCCCAAGCGCATCAATTCCTTCCAGCGCCCGTTTTTGTAAAGAAAACGCCCCTCTAAATTGACTGTTTCCAATACGGTCACCCCAAAGGGCGTGAGGAGGAGATGATCGGCAGCCTTATGGGCGTAATGATAAAGGCGATAGCTGTTGCTCAGGCTTTTTAATTCGCTATCCAGAACCGCCTCGGGGCGTGGTTTGCGCACCCAGCGATTGGCAAAATAAATGCCGATCATAGCGGTGAACAGCCCGATCACCATCAAGAGCGAGGCAATCAACTGGCTGCCGGCGATAAAGTATGGCAAAAGGGTAGCCGCCAAGAGGGTGAGCAAGCCGCTCAGGCTGGCAAGATTGGCAAAGCGGGCGCGCCGCGCCACCTTGCGCGCATCAAGGATCGACTTCATGGGATTTGGTACATCCGCCGGTAAATAGGAGCCAAGGCGGTATATAGCTCCCGATAGGCATGGTACAGATCGGTGTAGCGGGCGTGTAATTCCCGATTCGGCTCGACAACTTTCCGAATGCCGATCAAATCGTCAATGTCATCCACGCTGGAATAAATGCCCATGCCTACGGCGACCACCAGGGCAGCCGCCATTGCCCCAGCCTCCAACGGATGTTCAACAATGTGGAGGGGATGACCGGTGACATCGCTGATGATCTGCGGCCAAACCTCACTGCGACAGCCACCACCGATGGCATTGATGGCGTCGAACTCAAAGCCCAGCTTATTCAACGCTTCGCAAATCCAGCGGATATGGTAGGCAACGCCTTCCATCACGGCGCGGGTGAAGTGCGCCCGCTGGTGCCCCATCTGCACCCCGATAAAGCCGCCGCGGGCATAATGGTCTAGCACCGGGGCGCGCTCGCCTGATAGCCATGGCAGAAAAATCAGCTTATCCGCCCCGGGCGGCACCTCGCCGGCTAGCTTGCTCAACAACGTATAAGTTGATTCCCCTTCGGCGCGGGCTTGTTGCGATTCGGCTTGGAAGAAAACATCTCGAAACCACATTAAGGCGCCGCCACCGGTTTCCATCTCACCGGCAATGACCCACTTTTCGGGGTGATAATGGCTCAAGCCCCAAAAGGGCTTTTCCGGGTCGTTGCGAAACTGGTCGGCTGAGATGCCCACCCAAGTGGCCGTGCCGATGCACAGATGGGCTTTGCCAACACGGTTGGCGCCAGCTCCCGATTGAGCGGCCGAGACATCCCCGCCGGCGTTGACCACCGGCGTGCCGGGCAGCAAACCGGTCAAGCGGGCGGCTTCTTCGGTCACTTCGCCGATGACCTCTGTGCAAGGCAAGGCCGGTGGCAGCTTTTCGATCGGGATTCCCAGCAAATCGCAGGCTTCTTTTGACCAGGTGCGCCGGTGCGGATCAAACAGGAAATAGCATGAAGCGCCCACCCAATCCGTAACCACCTTGCCGGTTAGCTTGAATAAAATGTATTCCTTACAATCGAAGAGATAGGCGGTGCGCTCCCAGATGTCAGGCCGTTCCTCTTTTATCCACAGAATTTTTGGGGGGACATCTTTTGCGGTGGGAATATTCCCCGTATATTGAAAGAGCTTGCGGGGGGTATTACCTTCCATTAGGCGGTCGGCTTGGGGAACACTGCGCAAGTCCAACCAACTGAGCATCGGCAACAAGGGGCGGCAGTGTTCGTCGACCGGCAAGGTGTTGAACATTTGCGCCGAGATGCCCACCCCCAAAATTTCCGCCGCGTCTACGCCGGATTCTTGAATGACCTTGCGGGTGGTCGCAGCCACCGTTTGCCACAGCTCCTCCGGGTCTTGTTCCACCCAATCCGGTTTCGGGTAAGACAGTCCATAATCTTGATAGGCAGAATGGATCACCACCCCCCGCAGGTCGGTCAGGACGGCTTTATCGCCGCCGGTACCGGTATCGTGTGCCAGAATATACTTCTTTTCTGCCATGTTTCTCACCTGTGCATCAGTTCTTCAACGTCTTTGTACCACTTGATGCGCTCCCCCACCGCCCCGCGCAGCTTCCACTTGCGGGTTTTCGGTTCAGCTTCGATCATCGCTTGAAGCTTATGGATGCGTTGGCGCACCACTTGGCGGTCTTCGTCCGTCAAGCGTTGATAGTGGTCTAATTCTTCATCCACCAACTTGAGATTTGCCGTTACGGTACGCCAAAAACCCCAGTCGTTGGCGAGGATTTTGGCGATTAACACCCCGTTGATGGTTTCTTGATCATGGTCGCCGACCTCATGCTCGCGCAACAACATAATGGTATCGATCAGGTCTTTCTCGTTGATCTGCACAATCTGCATCTTTTCCAGCAGCAGTTCTGCCAGCGGCAGGGTGAGCGTTTCGACCTCCAAGCGGCCGGTAAAATCGATCACATGGCAAAAATCAAGTTTATTGAAGAAAATATCGATATGGCGTCCATAGATCGGATCATGGAACAGCAGGCGCGATTCGCTGAACAGTTGGGTTACCGTCTTGTCCTCTTCATACCCTAATTCTGCCATTAGGCGACTGATGTCCTTAAAAAAACGCGGATAGGAAGCAAAATCGATGTCAGTAAATTTGCGCCCCAAGTCGTCCTGAATGTAGCCATATTGAGGACAATGGGTACGAAAGGCCAAGGCGCCGATGAGGCGTAGGATCATGTGCTGATTTTCCGGCTGAGCAAGAGCATCCAGAATACGGGTGCGTTCGGTGTAAAAATCCTCTTGTATCTCTCCGTATTTACCCATGGGTATCCTCTCTATCCAGAGATGAGCAGGTGACCCTTCACCTTTCCATCTTCTAGATTGATAATGGCAGCTTTCATGATTCCTTCGGCGTACTCACTGCCAGCATTGATACACAGGGTTCGCCCAATGCGCGCATGGCCGGGCGACTCGTGGATGTGACCATGCAAGGTTAACAAGGGCTGAACCTTTTCGATAAAGTTTCGCACAGCAGTAGAGCCAGCCGACTTCATAACGACTTGCCCCCCTTGGGTGACAATCTTCAGATCCTTATCCAGCTCTGGGCACGTATCCAAACCCGAATTATAGGGCGGCACGTGCAAAACGCAGATGGCGCGTTCGGGATTTTGCACCATCTCAGCCAGTTGATCCAGCTTCTTTTGCAATTCCTCTTCTTCCAGGTCTCTGGCGCATGCCCAGGGGGTCATATTGGCATTGGAGTTACCATATAACTCGTAGCCGCCTTCGATTTCAAAACGGCGCATGTCTGGGTTATGAATGTGTTCAAAGCCTTCGATTACCGCATCGATGGAAGCCAAATCATCGTTGCCGGGCATGAAATATAGGTGCTTATTTTGGGGAGCTAGTCTTTCCTCAGCCAGAATCATCCATTGGCGCACCCGTTTACACATCTCCTCTTCAAAACGGGCATCCAACTTTCGCCGGTCCTTCTCCAGTTCTTCGGCTTCGTCTTTTTCCAGCACAATGGGATAGAAACCGACGTTGCTGATGGTGCGTTTGACTTTCTCAAGTTCATCGGGCGTGCGGGCTTCTTCTCGGCGCCCGAAGAGGTAACCCACATAGACACCGTTTCCCTCATTGACGATTGGAATCATCGCCTTGCCGGTGATGTCTCCACCAACAATCAGCACCTGCGCTTGATATTGGTTGGCAGCGTTCAAAAATTTGCGAAAAACCTGCTCCGAGCCGTGAAAATCCGATCCGTATAAGATGCGTGTAATTTTCGAACCACCAAATAAATTGCCAAGTTTCATTGTTTACTCCTTATCCTCCCCTCTTTCGAGCAGAGAGGAGCCGGGTTGAGGTCGCTCTTTTCGGCTTATCCTTTTCGGAGAGCGACCAGCGTTGCGATGCGTGGCCTGGCATGACTGTCAGACAATCAACACCACATGCCCTGCCAGGCAAGAACATTTTGAACGCTTCGCTCACCCTGTTCCAGAAAAGGGAGATTTCTATCTCACCTGCACTTTGAAGCAAGGGCAGGGAGAACGTTCACTCCATGCGCGCCTGTAACAGGGTATAGAAGCAGCTAGCCAGCAGAGACCAACGTCTTCTCTCCCTCACCCTCCCTCAAATGGGAGATGACCCTTTGGTCTCCCACCACTGGAATGGAGAGGGGTTGGGAAGTGAGGTCCGCTCCCCTCTCCACATCAGAGGGTTTGGGATGAGTCCCTGTCTAAACTGGCGGGATGGACTGGAAGGTCCAGTTGATATCGATGCCTTCGTTCTTGAGCCGATAGGCTCGGGCAGCGTAGAAGACGATCAAGCCGCTAATAATGAAGGCTGCCAAGGTGCCCAAGGTGCCGATGCCAATCCGGCCACCAACCGCCGGGAAGGCAAAGGAAGCGATGATCATCCACAGCAGGTAGGCAAGCGTGATACCGCCCACAATGGTGACCACCGGCACATTCCCGATCTTACGACGCACAAAGGCCGATGCGTTTTCAAACAAATCTGGCCTACGATACGGGAACAAGGTCATGGCTACCACCGGCACCAGTTGCGTACACACGGCAAAGAAGACAAAATTCAACTGAGCACCCATCACCCCACCCAACGCAGCGTCGATCACGCCAATCTCGGCGATGATCGTGATGATGGCGATGGCGACGATTGGGCTGTGTAGTTTGGGGTGAATGTAGCACACCTTCTCCGGGATCAAGCGGTCGAACGACCAGGCGAAGATGATGCGGCTACAATAGAAGAAGTAGGTCTGGGCAAGGTTGATCAGGGTGTAAATCCAGCCCACCAGGACGATGAGCAAAAGCGGGAAGCTGGGGCGTAGGATGGCAGCGTAGAAGATGATCCACGGCATGGTTAGACCTTCATACCCCGACTGGCTCAAATAGCTCTCGGCAGCGATCCACTCCAGCGGCACAAGGCGCTGTAACAGCAGCGCGCCGACCACAAAGATTGCCCAAGTGACGATCAAAGATGACCAGCTACCGGCAATCAGGGTCGATTCGGCTTGTTTGACTTCGCCGGCGAAGAAGGTGGGGATATAGTAGCCATAGAAAATCCAGAAGCCCATAATCAAGCCAGCTAAGGTCATCACTGCCACGTTGGGGTTGATCACCATGCCATATTGTTTTGCCAGCTCGATGCGTCCCTCATAACTGCCCGGTCCCATAAATTTATTCCAAGCGGCCGGGAAGGCATCTGCCGGCGCCGTGCCGAGTTGGAAGTAGATCACCACCCAAGCCAGCAGACCGAGGAAGAAGCCCACCTCCAAAATGCGCAAGATGGTGCGGGTCGGCAAAATCATGGTGAGAAAGGTGATGATGGTGCAAATGGTGCCAATGACGATAATTCCTGTAGCCGATTGTGACCAGGCGGCAAAATCCAAGAAACTTTGATTGTTCAGGACGATGCCCATGGTCTGCATCAACGTCGGCAAGGCGCTGCTGGGAATCCAAGCGATCAGAGCCCCAGCAACCATTGCACTGAAGATAACCAACGTCCAGCTTGCTGCAAAGGCTAGGGGAGCGCTCAAAGTGCGGCTGGCAAGCGTATAGTCCGCAGCCGAACGCGGCATGGTTGCCCCGATGGCGGCATAGGTATAGGCGTGGAACAAACACAGGATCATCGCCACAGTCAGAACGCCGATGATGCTACTGCCAGGCCAAACGCCAGCCACCCATGAGTAGGGGATCAAGCCGGATGAAGACAGACTGATGCAGTGAACGCCGAACACCATGGCGCCGAACACGCCGATCGTGCGTACCAACCCGGAGCTTTTGCGGGCGTATAGACGGCGATCACCGCTGATGGTTGTTTCAGCTTGTGCCATTTTTTGCCTCCTAAGATTTAAGTTTAGGTCTTGGTAGAAGGGCAATTCACTATGGAGAGCAAGCACTGCACCTTCTGCAATTTAGGGGAGAACAAAAAGCATTCCGCAAAGTCTTATCTGCCGTCTGAACCTCCTTTCTAACCTGTTGCGTGCGAGGCAACCTTTGAAGCCGAATGCTCGGCTGGTTCGACCTCTGAACGGGGGGTTTGGAGGGTAACCTCCATGTGAATGCGAGCGAAATCACTGCGCAAAAAATCCTGCGAATATTCAATCGGTTTGCCACTGGCAGCGTTATACAGAACGCGCGAGAGCATCAACAAGGGAAAGCCTTCTTCCACGCGCAATTGTTTGGCGACCACATCGTTGGCTGCCACGGCTTCAACCGTTTGAGAAATGCGCTGCAGGTTCGCGCCATAAACGCCCACCAACAGATCGAAAATGGGCGTTTTTTCCAAATCCCATTCTTCTAGGTTTGGGCAACGGGAACAGGGGAAAAAAGCGCGTTCCAGAATGACCGGAACGCGATTGGCAAAACGCAGGATAACGACCCGATAGAGGGGATGCCCGACCTCGACTTCGAGTTGCTCGGCGAGACGGCGACTGGCGACCACTTCGCTAAATTCGAGCAACTGGCTGGCAGTTGCCAGATTGCGGTCGCGCAGGGCTTTGAGGTTGTTGATCAATTCGTGAGATTCATAGGTAACGCGTGGCCTGGCAACGTAGGTGCCAGAGCCGTGGCGGCGTTCTAACAGCCCTTCGCTGACCAATTCGGTCAAAGCTTTGCGCACCGTCATGCGGCTGACGCCGAGTTCCTCACTGAACTCGCGTTCGGATTGCAGCTTGCTCTCAGGGGGCAATTTGCCGGAGAGAATCAGCTCGGCAATGTGTTCTTGGATTTGAACGTAGAGCGGTTTATTGAGTCCGCTGGTCACTTATACCACTTCCTTTGATTTCGGCATATTTTGTTTGAATAGGAATTAAGTGGTATATGGTATAGTTTGGATTGAATCAACAATCAGAGGGCTGATATAGGTTAATTATAGCGCTTTTTTGGTAAAAATCAAGAGGAACAACCCCAAAATCTCGCTTAAATGCGCATTTTGCTCCCACTACATCCCGATCAGGCTCTAAGTTCCCAAAAGTGGTATATGGTATAGTAGGGCTGAGATAGCCTGTCGCTTTCAGCCCCTCTTAGAAGACAACCGGCAAAGCCTTCAAGCCCCGAATGACAAAATTTGGACGATATTCCACGGTCTGGTTTGCTAGGCGCAGGTGGGGCAGCCTTTCCATCAGGACTTGAAAAGCAACTTGCATTTCCACACGCGCCAAAGGAGCACCAACGCAATAATGGATGCCGGCGCCAAACCCCAAATGAGCATGGTCTTGACGGGTGATGTCAAAGCAATGGGGCTTTGGAAAGCGCGCTGGATCACGGTTGCCAGCCCCATAGAGTAGGGCAATTTGTTGCCCTTTTTGGAAATGAAAGCCCTGATAGTCTACCTCTTCCCTGACCCAGCGATGAAACAATTGCAAGGGAGTGTCATAGCGTAAGACTTCCTCAACAGCGCTCTTGATCAGCTCAGGAGATCGTTTCAACAAATCGTATTGCTCAGGATGGCGCAAGAAGGCTAAGATGCCATTGGCGATGGCATTCACCGTTGCTTCATGCCCAGCGTTGAGCATCAGGATGCAGGTTGCCACCAATTCCGCTTCGCTGAGACGGTTGCCCTCCTCTTCCGCCTCCACCAAGGCACTGATTAAATCCTGACGCGGCGCTAGTTTGCGCTCGTTGATCAAGCCTTGAAGGTAGGCAGAGAACTCACTCACCGCTTGGTTGGCTTTGCGGGCATCCTCAGGGCTGGGCGAAAGTTCATACATTGCCACAATTGCCTGAGACCAAGGGCGCAGCCAAGCGCGCCCCTCCTGCGGCACCCCTAACAACTCGGCAATCACAATTACCGGCAGTGGTTCGGCAAAATCGGCTAATACATCCATTTCCCCACGCGGTTGAACAGCATCTAACAGGCGATGGGCAATGGCGCTGACCTGTGGTCGCAACGCTTCGACCCGCGCCGGCGTAAAAGCCTTGTTGACCAAACTGCGCAGGCGAGTGTGATGGGGGGGTTCTTTTTCCATGAGGGAATTCTGATGCAGCTCGCCGAAGGGTGTGTGCGGATCGGGTTTCGGAGCTCCTTCCATATCCCGCCCCAAACGTCGATCCCGCAACAGGGTAGAGATATCCTCATACGTACTGACAAACCATCGTTGCCAATCGGGGTCAAACATGATCGGACTTTCCTGACGTAAAACGTCATAGGTTGGATAGGGATCCGCGATGAACGTTGCCGAATGAAAATCGATTCCCAGCTCACGGAGTCCTTTTGGCACAGTACTTCTCCTTTACACAACGATCTTGACGAAAAATCAACCAGGCTTCTTTATCGAAACATACATCGGCTATTCAAGTCTTTAACAGACATTAATTCTATCTCAAATTAGAGGAAAAACCTCTAAAAAGTTATCCTTCAAAGATAAATTCCCGTCCCTCCCATCCACCGAAACCATCTTGTCCGAAAAATCATGGAGGCATTCTTGTTCGTTGCTTCAGGCTTAATTCCCAATCTCAAAACGCCTCGCCAAGACTATAATAAGCCCAACAAGTTCATTCTCGTCGGTTACTGGAAGCGACATGGATAATCAACCTCTACACTTGCTCCACCTGGATGTTTTTACCCCTCAAGGCTGGATCAACGATGCCTGCCTGACCATCACCGCAGGGCGCATCACGCAACTGGCTCCCAGCAGGGTTGCCAAGCTCCCTGCAGGCGAGAAAACCATTGATTGCAAAGGTTGCCTTGCCTCGCCCGGTTGGATTGAGCTACAGATCAACGGCGCCTTTGGGGTGGATTTTGCCGAACAACCTCACCGGATGTGGGAAATTGCCGCCCGTTTGCCCGAATTCGGCTTTACCGCCTTTCTGCCGACCATTGTCACCTCCCCCATGACGGTTTTCCAACAGGCAATCGAAGTTTGGAAGGCTGGCCCACCAGCGGGCTGGCGAGGCGCCATCCCCTTAGGCCTGCACTTCGAGGGGCCCTTCTTAAACCCCAAGAAAAAAGGCGCTCACAACCCACAGTTTTTGCAATTGCCAAACCCAGAGCTGATCTCGGATTGGAACGCAGCCAATGGTGTCCGCTTGGTCACACTGGCGCCCGAGTTGCCCGGCGCCTTTGAACTTGCCCAATGCCTGCGGGAAAGGGGCATCGTGCTGGCGATCGGGCATTCCTTTGCCAGCTACGAAGAAGCCACGCTGGCTTTTGAGCAAGGCTTTCGGTACGTCACGCACCTCTATAACGCCATGACTCCCATCGAACCCCGCTCGCCCGGTTTGGTCGGCGCCATCCTGACCAATGCAGAGATTACCGTTAGCCTCATTGCCGATGGGATTCACGTTCATCCCGCAATGTTAAAGCTGGCTTACCAAACGCGCACCCCAGAGCAAGTGGTGCTGGTGACGGATGCCATGAGCGCCTTGGGCATGCCGCCAGGCCGCTATCCTTTGGGTGGGAAGCAGGAAGTGTGGGTTGATGACCAAAGCGCCCGCCTAGCAGATGGCACATTGGCAGGCAGCTTGTTGAAACCTGCCGTTGCCCTGCGAAACATGATGGCGTATTGCAGCGTTCCGATGGAAGCCGTGCTGCCTTGTCTCACCAGCACGCCCGCCCGCGTGCTTGGGCTGACTAGTAAAGGGCGTTTAGAAGTCGGCGCAGATGCCGACTTAACCCTGCTTGATCGCCAAGGCAACCCCATGATGACCCTCGTTGAGGGACAAATCGTTTATCAAGCCTGAAAAGCGGATGTCTTCCCGGCCAGAATTTACCCCTCGCCAAGCATTCGATGAGCAATTTTACCGACAGACCCTAAGTGCCGGCGTTGCCGCCGTCAAGGGCGGCGATTTTGCCGAAGCGCGCCTTTTGCTACGCAAAGCCGCCCAGATGAAACCGAGCGACCCTTTGCCTTGGCTCTGGCTCTCCGCCACCACCCAAGAGCCAGCCGAACAAAAGGAGTATCTCGAATATGCGTTGGCGGCCGATCCAAATAACAGCGCGGCTCGCCGGGGTCTCGTCCTTCTTTCAGGCAGGGTAGCTGGCGAGCGTCTGCTCGCTGAAGGCGAAGCCGTTCAAGCCCGCCAGCCCCAAGAACCCCTCCAGGCACAAGCCGAACAAGTCTATCGGTGCGAAAACTGTGGCGGTAGAATGCGCTACCAAGTTTCTAAACAGTGGCTGATTTGCGAAAACTGTGGCAGCCGCCGATCCCTCCCCTTAACTTCCGCAGCCGATGAAGCCGAGCAAGTGTTGGATTTTGTGTTACCCACCCGGCGCGGTCACACCTGGGCAGAAGCGCGGCATCGCCTTACTTGCCACCAATGCGGCGCAGTCACCCTGTTGGATATCGGCGAGCGGGCGGTTACCTGTCCGCATTGCGGCTCAGCTCAGTTGATCGAGTCGGAAGAAAGCGCAGACCTTCTTCAACCCAACGCCATTGCCCCTCCAAAAATTAGCCCTGAACAAGCCTCCGAACTCGTTAACCAGTGGCTCGGTAAAGGTTTGTTCATCCCCGACGACCTAAAAAAATTAGCCCAGCCTTCTGCTCTGCGAGCAGTCTATTATCCTTTTTGGACTTTCGATGGCATTCTGAAGATGACCTGGGCCTGCGAAGTCAACCGCGGCTCATCCCAAAACCCGATCTGGCTGGTCGAACGTGGAGAGGAATTTGAAATCTTCGATGATGAATGGGTGGCAGGGTTATCCTCGCTCTCTCAGGCAGACCTACAGCGGCTGGCTCCACTCGATTTCAAAGCAATTGTCGCTTATGATCCGGGATTTCTGGCTGATTGGAGCGTGTTGGCATACGATCATTCTTTGGCCGAAGCTTCTCTTGATGCGCGGGAGCGCGTCGCCAAACGCCTGCGTCAAAGCCTGCATGACAAAGTGCTTGCCGGACAGGAAAAGCGCAATTTACAAAGCAGTGCGCCAGAATGGAGCGGGATGACGTACAAATTGGTCTTATTTCCGTTCTACGTGGGTCACTATGTTTATCGCGGCAGAGCGTATCGGCTCTTCGTCAACGCCCAAAATGGGAAGGTCAGCGGCCGAAAACCCATCGATCGGGTGAAGCAGGGAGCATTTTTCTTGCTGGTGGCGATGAGCTTGATCGTCTTTTTGCTAGCGATGTACCTGCTCGGTTTAAGTTTTGGCTGGTTTGCATCCTAGCATCAATTATCGGTTAAAATAGCAAAGCTTTTTCGGGGCGCAGGGTTGTCACCTAGGCATCCCGGAATCGGCGAACCGGGACATCTGGTTGTCAGTTGACCGAACGATCACCCACAACGCGCTCGAACGAAGTGTGCTCTCGAAAGCCCCCTCTTATTTGTTTCTCGGCAAGCGAGGGGAAGCAGCGAACAGACAAACGCCTTTATCCTTCATGACAGACCAAAGGATCACCTTTTGACGATAGGATTTTCAGTGAGTATGGAAAAAGACTATTCTTTTCAATCCATTATCATGACTTTACAAGACTTTTGGGCGCAAGAGGGCTGTTTGATTTGGCAACCCTATTACACCCAGGTCGGCGCAGGCACGATGAATCCCGCCACAGCCTTGCGCGTTTTAGGTCCCGAACCTTGGAATGTAGCCTACGTCGAACCCTCAATCCGCCCTGACGATGGGCGTTATGGCGAAAATCCCAACCGCCTGCAGATGCACTATCAGTTTCAGGTGATTCTCAAGCCCGATCCCGGCAATCCCCAAGAAATTTATTTGCGTTCGCTCGAAGCTCTGGGCATCGATCCGCGCCAACATGACATCCGCTTTGTTGAGGATAACTGGGAATCACCAGCCCTGGGAGCTTGGGGACTGGGCTGGGAAGTCTGGCTGGATGGTCAAGAAATCACCCAATTCACCTACTTCCAGCAGGCCGGTGGTCAAGTTTTAGAGCCGGTCTCGGTTGAAATCACTTATGGATTAGAGCGCATTGCCATTGCCTTGCAACGGGTGAGCAGTTTTCGCGAAATCCAATGGAACCAAGCCTTCACGGATGGGGATGTCAACCTGCAAGCCGAGCAGGAACACAGCAAGTATTACTTTGAAATCGCCGATGTGGAACGGCTGCGCCAAATGTATGACCTATTCGAAGCCGAAGCGCGCGCTTGTTTGGAACAAGGCTTGGTCTTGCCGGCCCACGATTACGTCTTGAAATGTTCGCACACTTTTAATGTGCTGGATACGCGCGGCGCTATCGGCGTCACCGAACGGCAAGCCTTTTTCGGGCGCATGCGCGATCTCTCCCGCCGCGTTGCCGAGGCTTACCTTGCCCAGCGGCAAGCCTTAGGCTTTCCCTGGCTGCAACGCCAAGTCCGCTTGGCATCGGCTGTCGATCTGCCAACACTTTCTCCAGCGAAAAGCAGCAGCCCGGAAAGGGTCAGCGCTCAACCTTCCGTAGAGAAGGATACTTTGCCCTTCCTGCTTGAAATCGGCACGGAAGAGTTGCCCGCTCAAGACTTGGCAGACGCCCTAGAACAATTGCGCACCAGTCTGCCCGCTTGGCTTGACGACCTGCGCTTAGCCTACCGCTCGTTGCAAGTGATGGGCACGCCGCGCCGCTTGGTCATCTATATTCCAGAACTTGCTACCCGGCAAAGCGATCATGAGAGCTTGGTCAAGGGGCCGCCGGCAGCACGCGCTTTCAACCCAGATGGTAGCCCCACTGCGGCTGCCGAAGGATTTGCTCGCAGCAAGGGGCTAAGCGTCAAAGATTTACAAGTGCGGGAAATCGACGGCGGGCAATATGTTGTGGCAATCCTACGCCAAGCAGGGCAACCTGCAACCGCCGTGCTTGCCCAAGCCTTACCGGAATGGATTGCTTCCTTGCGGTTCGAGAAATCGATGCGTTGGAACCAGAGCAACATCGCCTTTTCGCGCCCGATTCGCTGGCTGATGGCATTGTTCGGGAGCACCCCCATTTCCTTCGAGTACGGCGGTCTCACAGCTCAGCCGCGCACGCGCGGCTTGCGCTTCCTTCAACCCAGCGAAAAGGAGCTTATTTCGGTCGAAGCATATTTCCAATTTCTCCAAGATCAGGGCATTGTCCTTGAGCCGCAACAACGCCGGGCACAAATCGCCGCTCGAGTACAAGCGCTGGCGCAAGAGGTCGGCGGAATGTGCGAGATGGATGCAGACTTACTGGACGAAGTGACCCATTTGGTCGAAGCTCCGGCCGTCTTGCGGGGCAGTTTCGAAGCTGCCCACCTTGAATTGCCTCGCGAAGTGCTGATTTCGGTGATGAAAAAGCATCAGCGTTATTTTCCCGTCCAAAAAGAGGATGGAACGCTCTTGCCATATTTCATCACCGTCGCCAATAAGCCGGTCACCAACGGCAGTTGCGAAGGCGCTGAAGTCATCCTTGAAGGGAACGAGCATGTGATCCGCGCTCGCTTTGCCGATGCAGCCTATTTTGTGCGCGAAGACCTCAAGCAGCCTTTGGAGAGCTTCTTGCCGCGCTTGAACACGCTTACCTTCCAATATAAACTCGGCTCGATGTTGGATAAGGTGCGACGCATCGAACAATTGGTCGATACCATCGGAGCAATGTGCGGCTTGGAGAAGGGGGAAATGGCCGTTGCCAAGCGCGCCGCCCATCTGTGTAAAGCCGACTTAGCCACCCAAATGGTCGTCGAAATGACCTCTCTGCAAGGCGTGATGGGACGTTACTATGCTTTGCAAAACGGGGAAAGCCCAGCGGTTGCCGAAGCAATTTTTGAACATTATTTGCCGCGCTTTGCCGGGGATGGTTTTCCCAAAACCAAAGCCGGTTTGGTGGTCGGCTTAGCCGACCGTTTGGATACGCTGGCCGGCTTGTTTGCCGCCGGATTAGCCCCTTCGGGCAACAAAGATCCCTTTGCTCAGCGGCGGGCTGCTTTAGGGTTGGTGCAAAACCTCTTAGCTTGGAAATTGGATTTCTCGCTGCAAAAAGCCTTACAAGCCGCCGCCCAACTGTTGCCGCTTGAAGCAACCAGCGAAAGCTTGGCGACCTGTCAGGCATTCCTCATCGAACGCCTGCGCAACTACTTGCTCGAACAGGGCTATCGCTATGATGTCGTTGAAGCCGTGCTGGCAGTCCAAGGGGAGAATCCCTTCGCTGCCGAACAAGCCATCCAAGCCTTAAGCCAGTGGGTAGGGCGCGAAGACTGGCACACCATCCTGCCGGCTTATGCCCGCTGTGTGCGCATTACCCGCGAATTCACCCAACGCTTCCCCCTCGATGAAGCCCTTTTGCAAGAAACCGCTGAACGTGCTCTGTATGACGCTTTCGTTCAAGCGCAAGCTGTGCCACGGCGGCCTGGCTCGGTGGATGACTTCTTGAACGCCTTTTTACCCTTAATTCCAGCGATCAATCGCTTTTTCGACCAGGTACTGGTGATGTGCGAAGATCAAAATCTGCGCCAGAATCGACTTGGGTTGCTGCAACGCATTGTTGCTCTAGCCGATGGGGTGGCTGATTTCTCGCGCCTAGAAGGATTTTAGAGCAAACCCTGTGGCACTTCATCCCAAGCAAACCCTCAACTCCCCTGGATTTGCAGGGGGGTGTTTTTCTTTGCCCCTAACTATCTATCGATGCTCCCTCCCCCTCCTAAATTGTAGTATAATAACGCTTTAGTTTTCATCCTTCCCCAAGGGATAGAAGATGCCCGAGACAACCCAACGAATGGTTTATGAGGACACCAACAGCCTCCTTCAACCCCCAGCAGAGTTAACCGAACCACTGCAATGCGAGTTAGAGGAAGTGCGCCAGCTCTTTGCTGCCCAGCCCTTGTTGGTGCAACGCTTCATCGAAGCTCAAGCCGCAAATCTGGCTGATGCCATCATAAACAATGCCACTGAAGTTCGTTTCACGCTCCCCGATCGGCTTGTGGTGCCCTCTAAAGGAGATGGCATGCAAACGCTGTCCATCCCGGTCGAACAGCGCCAGGTTCAAGTGGGAGGTTGGGCGAAACGTCTGCGCCGCACGGAATTGCGCGTTTTGGCAAAGCAACGTCTGCTCGAATTAGAGCAAAGCGAGAACCAAGCGGTGCGCGAAGCGGCGCGTCTCCTGCGTCACGCCACTGCGGTGCATATCGTTTATAACCTGCTCCCTGCGGGTCGTTCGGTGCATTACCTTGCCGAAGAAGGCGAAAGCATCCCAAGCATCCCAGCCGAAGAAGAACAAATCGAATCAGCCCTAACCGCTACCACCGACGCCATTGCTGAAGAAAAGGTTGAGGACAAAGGGCGCGGAGAATTGCTCGTCCCTTACGTTCCTTATGCCCGCCGCTTTTTCTTGCCTCAATGGGTCGCCTTCGACGAAAATAGCAACCTGTTGCTCTCCAACGTCCAGGAAGCCGAATCGCACATCGAATCCATGCAGCGTTATTTGCGCTTGCTGCACTATGCCGTTGCCTTTTCACCCTGTTTGATTGCAGATGAGGTTTACCAACAAAAACGGTATGGCATGTTGGGACAATTGGTCAATCAAGGTCGTGCCCTTGCTATCTATCAAACGCGCCAAATTATTGAGACCATCAAAAAGCGAGCTCAAGCTCAAAACCTCAACCGCGGCCTGACTATCCGTTTACCTTATTTTGACGATCAAGACCTAACGATGAAGATCTACCCGTTTGTCGTTATTCCGGCAGGACGGATTATGTTCGTGCCAGCCTTCGTGGTGCGTGCTGTGCGGGAAGAAGAAGTCAAAGTGGCTCAAGACACGCGCCTTAATCCGACCACGCGCAAGCACATCCTCAAGCAGCTCAAGATGCTTGAACAAGCGTTCCTAAACTTCTCCCTGCATAGAACCTAAACGAACTTAGAATCTACCTCTAGAGGTTGATATGTTATTTGCCATCGGCTTAATCATCGTCTTTTTCTTTGTTTCTTATCGACTTGCCCCGCGCGAACGCCAAGAAGATGCCCTCGTGCACGGTGCCGGCCAAGTGGGGATGCTGGCTGCCTTAGCGCTCTTCGGGGTCGATTACTTTACTTCTTACTACTATGCCACCGGCGAGATGATGAGCGCTCTGCATCCCTATGGCCTTGAGAGATATGCTTTTATTTGCGTTGCGGTGATCGCTTTGGCAAACTTTGTCTTCGGGGCATTGTATATGTATTCTTTAGGGGTATTTAACGAGGGAGGCGGCTCATTTACCGCCGCTATGCGCTACTTAGGGCCTTCGCTTAGTTTGATTGTGGCGGTTGTTTTAATCCAGGATTATGTCTTGACCATTGTGGTATCCACCCTCTCGGGAAGTGATCAACTGCTTTCGATCATCGGCGCATACAACATCAATTGGTTTTGGCATTTCTTGATCGGCGCCGCCTTGGCATCCACAACCTGGTATTTGACCATTCGGGGGCGAGGCGAGTCGGCGCAGGTTGTTTTCACTTTGTTAGGGCTGTTTGCCGGCTTGACGTTAACCATGTTGATCGGCTTAATCCTCGCCCATTCACGAGGTGTCCCACCAGCGCCAACCGAACCGCCTCTACCAGCCACCTTAGGTCAAGCGCTGTATCACATGTTGACCGCCAGCATGAAAGGCATGGTCGCTCTAACCGGCCTGGAAGCCATGTCTAACGGCATTCAATTCGTCATCGATGAAGACTATCCTCTAATCCGATGGGGCAAGCGCCGACTACCGCGCTTGAATTGGCTGTGGAATTTTTACAGCGGCAAATCGGGAATTGGGAGAACCGTTCAGACAGCTTTTCTGTTCTACGGTGGTCTCACCACGTTATTCCTGACCATTTTCTCGTTGCGCTTTAATGTTTTTGACGGAACCTTTGGACGGACGTTGGTAGGCAATCTAGCTTTTATTGGCTTTGAGCAGCTCCCCGGAGGGATCATTCTATACTGGTTCTATCAGTTCCTTGCCGTGGCGCTGCTTTCGGCTGCCTCGATGACCGCCTACCAAGACATGCAAGCCATCACGTGGCGCAATGTCGCCATCGGCGAGATCCCCGAAATTGTGGTCTATCGCAATCCGAAAGGCACCTTTACCCGCCCGGTAACGGCTGCTTTTATCGCTGCAATCATTATCCAATTGCTCGTGCGCGGTGATACTAGCCATGCCGTCCCCTATTATGGGGTGGGGGTTTTCCTGCCAATCACCGCCATGGGACTTGCCATGCGGCAACACATCCTAACCCACGAAAGTGGCCGCCGGCGGACTTGGGGATTAGTTGGCGTGAACTTCTCGATCGCCCTTTCTAGTTTTGTCTTTGTGGGACAGATCGTCGGCAAGTGGCAAGAAGGGGGATGGTTGGTCTTAATTGCCTTAATCGTTATTATCCTGATGGCGCATGCCATTCTCATCTCTCCCATTGGCTATCGCGACCCCGATCAGATCTACCGCATTATACGGGTGAAGTCCCGCATCGAAGGGCCGATGGGTGCCATTGTCGAGTGGCAGTCGCTTAAGGTACAAGAATACCGCTTCAAGTTGTTGGTCGCGATTACCAAGTTTTGGGAATTGTTCGGCGTACGCCGGCCGGTGCGCTTCGAACCGCCAGTGATCGCCGGCGAATTCGAAGAAGCCGTGCAAGCCGGTCATAGCAACCATTCCTACCTTGAACCCTATTTAAACCAAACTCAACCCTCACCCCAGCCAACCGCACCGCCCAAGGAAGAGCCTTCCGCTAATCCACCCTCATGATCTCGCAACCAATCTATCGCCTGCGTGCCAATGAAGTCTATGGCGCTCTGGAAACCTCTCCGCAAGGGCTAAATGCGGAACAGGTGAGAGAGCGCCTTTCCCTTTATGGAAAAAACGTCATTCAAGAACCAACGCCACCGCCGTGGTGGAGCAGAGTCTTGATTCATACCATTCACCCGATGGCGATCCTCTTATGGGTGGCCGGTATTTTAGCCTTGATCGTCGGTGAAGTCAGCTTGGCTTTTGTCATTTGGTCGGTCGTAGTGATCAACGCCGCTTTTTCTCATTGGCGAGAATATCGCGCCAGCTTGGCAATTGCCAGCTTGAAAGACCTGCTACCCTCCTTTAGCCGCGTGCTCAGAGATGGACAAGAAGTCTTAATCCCAACGCCTGAAGTCGTGCCAGGCGATATCCTCGTCTTAGCTGAGGGAGATAACATTGCGGCCGATGCGCGCGTGGTGCAGGAATATGGTCTGCGCGTCAACCAAGCCATCTTAACGGGCGAAGCCATGCCAGCCCGCAAAACAGCCGATGCCTCGCTGCGCGAGGAAATCAGCGAGCTGGAAAGGCCAAATTTGATCTTTGCCGGCACTTCGGTATTCAGCGGCACAGCCAAAGCGGTGGTGTACGCCACCGGCATGTTAACCCAGTTTGGTCGCATTGCCCATCTCTCTGGCAAAGTTGAAGAAGAGCCTTCGGCACTGCAACGGGAAATTATCCACCTCACTCGGCGCTTATCGGTGATCGGATTGGCAATCGGCACAATCGTCTTCGTGGTTGGCGCTTTTGATCCGGAAGTGCAATTATTTGAACCGGAAAACCGCTTGATTCAGGCTTTCCTCTTTGCGCTGGGCATTCTGGTCGGAGTCGTTCCCGAAGGCTTACCTGCAACGCTCTCCCTGTCTTTGGCAATGGCTGCGCAACGTTTAGCGCAACGCGGCGTGTTGGTCAAGAAATTGGCAACGGTTGAGACGCTAGGCAACATCTCGGTGATCTGCACCGACAAGAGTGGAACGCTGACCCAAAATCAGATGACCGTACGGGAAATTTGGGTCGGCGGCTCAAAGCTGAGTGTAAGCGGTCTTGGCTATGAACCGCAGGGCGAATTTACCCCTGCTCCCCAGTCGCCGCAAGTTCAATCCAGCCTCAACCTGTTGCTCACGGCAGCCACCTTATGTAATAATGCGCGCTTGATCCCTCCGAACCCTGAGCATCCCTATTGGTCGGCCTTGGGCGACTCGACCGAAGCTGCTTTGCACGTGGTCGCTCGCAAAGGTGGCCTTTCTGAAGAGACCCTCCAAAGAAGATACCCCCGTTTACACGAGATTCCTTTTGAAGCGCGCCGCAAACGGATGACAACCATCCACCGCTGGGACGAAGCTGAGATCGCCTTCGTGAAAGGCGCGCCGCGCGAGGTCTTGCAACTCTGCCAAACTTGGCAATGCGGGGACGAGGTTTTGCCGTTGGAAAATGCTCGGCGCGAAGAAATTCTGGCTGCCAATGATGACTATGCCCGCAACGCCCTGCGCGTCTTAGCCTTTGCCTATCGCCGCCTGCCACCGCGCAGTAGTTATGCCGAGCAAAATATAGAGCGAGATCTCACCTTTTTAGGCTTGATGGCCATGCACGATCCACCCCGGCCCGAGGTCACCCACGCAGTTCAAATTTGCCAACAAGCCGGCATCCGCATCATTATGGTCACCGGCGATTATGGTTTGACCGCCGAAAGCATCGCTAGGCGCATTGGAATGCTGACAACCCCTAATCCCCAAATTGTAACGGGGGTTGAACTAGAAGAGATGAATGAAGTGCAATTGCAGAATCTCCTAGAGAGAGAGGTCATCTTTGCCCGCATGGCGCCCGAACACAAATTGCGGTTGGTGGCGGCCCTGCAAAACAAAGGAGAGGTGGTGGCAGTCACCGGGGATGGCGTCAACGATACCCCAGCTCTGCGTAAGGCAGATGTCGGTGTTGCGATGGGCATCGTCGGCACCGATGTCGCCCGCGAAGCCGCAGATGTCATCTTGACCCAAGATAATTTCAGTACGATTGTCAATGCCATCGAAGAAGGACGAGCCATTTACGACAACATCCGCAAATTCATGACCTATATCTTCACCAGCAATGTCCCAGAGTTGGTGCCCTTTATTGTCTCTGCCCTTGCCCAAATCCCTCTGGCGCTAACCGTACGCCAAATACTGGCAATCGACATGGGTACCGACATCTTGCCAGCCCTGGCTTTAGGAGCAGAGAAACCCGAACCGGATATCATGAGTCGTCCTCCTCGAAAGCGAGGTCAACCCATCATCGACCGACGCCTGCTGATGCGTTCTTTTGCTTGGTTAGGGATGATCGAAGCCGCATTGTGTTATTTGGGTTTCTTCTACATATACGCCCGAGCCTATAATCTGCCTTTAGAGCAATTTTTATCTGCCCCGGAGAACATTCCTGCCCTGCTCCATGCGCTCCCGCAGCACGTCCATGTTCTGGCTGTTACTATGTTTCACGCCGGGGTGGTGATGGCGCAGGTAGGCAATGTCTTAGCTTGTCGGTCTGAGCGACTTCGCGTTAGCGAGGTCGGTTGGTTCTCCAATCCCCTAATCTGGTTGGGGATTGGAGCCGAAATTGCGTTAATATTAATCCTGATCTACGTTCCACCCTTAGCGGATGTCTTTGACCATCAGCCTTTGCCATTGGAATATTGGTTCCCCTTGGCGCTATTTGCACCGTTGCTATATGGTTTAGATCGCATGCGCAAACAGCTCCTTCACTTTTTCCGTTGGCTTAGGACGAGTCGGGATAACCCGGCAGATACTCTGTCCATATCAGGAGGATAAAGATGAAGATCATTGTGATGGGATGTGGTCGGGTGGGTGAGCAATTTGCCCGCCTCATGGACGCCGAAGGCCATGAGGTCACTGTGGTCGATACCGATGAAAGCGCCCTAGAAAGGATGAAACAAGGCTTCGGCGGCCGGGTGATTTTGGGTGTGGGTTTCGACCGTCAAATCCTCATCCAAGCAGGCATTGAACGGGCAGAGGCCTTTGCCGCCACCAGCAACTCGGACAATGCCAATATCGTTGCAGCCCGCATTGCTCGCAACATCTTTCACGTGCCAAAAGTCGTAGCCAGCCTGTATGACCCCCGACGGGCAGAAATCTATCGCCGTCTAGGCTTGTTAACCTTCTCTTCTACCGCTTTAGGCGCTGAGCGGGTAAGAGAATTGTTGACCTATCAAGAGCTGGAACCGATGATGACCTTTGGCAGCGGCGAAGTCGCCTTGGTCAATCTCGAAGCCTCGCCTTTGCTCGAAGGAAAACAAGTGCGCGACCTAACTGTGGCAGGAGAAATCCATGTCGTCTCCATCTCGCGCCAGGGTCAGGCAATCTTACCCTTACAGGGTACAACCATACGAACCCGGGATTTGATCTATATCGCCGTGCTCACCTCGGCATTAGAGCGGCTAAAAGCGCTTTTAGGCTACGCAGGAGGAGTTTGAAAATGTTTGTGATGATTGTTGGCGGTGGAAAGACCGGCTCCTTTTTGGCCGGGCATTTGCTTCAACTTGGACATCAGGTGCGGCTCATCGAAAATCGTCCTACGATTGTTGAGCGTTTAGTAAAAGAGTTTGGGAAAGAAATTGTCTTGCTGGGGGATGGCAGTTCGCCAAGTGTGCTCGAACAAGCCGGCATTCACGAAGCCAATGTCCTGGCAGCCGTCACCGGAGAAGACGAGACCAATCTGGTGGTCACTACCTTAGGGCGTTTCGAATTTCATGTGCCGCGCACCATTGCGCGCGTAAACAACCCCAAGAACGCTTGGTTGTTCAATCAAGAGATGGGGGTAGATATCGCCGTCGATCAGACCGACATCATGGCGAAATTGATTGTAGAAGAAATGTCTTTGGGCGATATGATGATTCTCCTGCGTTTGCGCAGTGGCGAATTTTCCATTGTCGAAGAGCGCGTCGATCCACAGGCGGCTGTGGTTCGTAAGGCGATCAAAGATGTCCAATTTCCATCCAACTGTACCTTAGTGGGCATTTTCCGCGAGGATCAATTGATTATTCCGAAAGGGGATACCGTCTTCCAGCCGCACGATGAGGTGATTGCGCTTGCCCACACCCAGCAGATTGGGCAGTTAGCCGCCTTGTTTGGCGCACAATCCTAAACAAAAGCGCGTTATCGCCGCGCTGCCAACCAATCCAGCAAGCGCTGAATTGACCACGTGTTGAGCACCGCTTCGGCTGTAACCCAGGCGCGGCGGGCAACCGTGACACCGAAGTGCAACAGATCAAAGTCACTTTCGCTGTGGGCATCGGTGTTGATCGCCAGCAGGCCGCCCATTTCGACAAAGCGCCGCGCCGGCAGATCGTCCAAATCTAACCGCGATGGATGGGCATTGATCTCTAAAGCTACACCATATTCCCGAGCTGCTTGGAAGATTCTCTCCATATCCAAATCCGCGCCTTCGCGGTTGGGGAACATCCGCCCGGTAGGATGACCGATGATGTCCACATGGGGGTTGCAAATCGCCTTGAGCAAGCGTTCGGTGACCTGCTGACGGGGCTGACGCAAGCTGGTGTGCATCGACGCTGTGACGATATCGAATTCAGCCAACACCTCATCCGGGAAGTCTAAACTGCCATCGGCACGGATTTCGACCTCAATGCCATGTAACAAGCGAATCGACTCACCGAGTTCCGCCTGCACTTGGCGGATTTCTTGGCGCTGTCGCAACGCGGCTTCAGCTGTAAGCCCGCCGGTGATGGCAAGGCTTGCCGAATGATCACTGATTGTCAACAACTGACGGCCTCGCTTGCGGGCTGCCTCAGCCAATTCCCGCACCGATAGCTTTCCATCGCTCCAAGTGGTGTGGGCGTGAAGCTCACTGCAGATGTCGGATAGCTCGATCAGGCGGGGTAAACGGCCTTCTAAGGCAGCTTGAATCTCGCCGCGGTCTTCCCGCAGTTCCGCTGGAATCCAAGGTAACCCTAGTAGCTGATACACCTCTTCTTCTGTAGCGCAAAGCACTTCCCTGCCATCTTTGTGGGTGAGCGCATGTTCCGAAAGCGAAAAGCCTTGTTTGAGCGCCAACTCACGCAAACGAACATTGTGATCTTTTGAACCGGTGGCGTATTGCCAGGCTGTGCCAAACCGTTCGGGCGGGTGAACCCACAATTGGGCGCGCAAGCCATGCCCATATTCGAGGCTGCTTTTGGTCTCGCCGGCTGCCACCACCCGCGTAACCTCGGGATCGTTTAAGAAAGCTTGCATGACAGCATTAGAGTCGTTTGCGGCGGCTAACAGGTCTATATCCCCTACGGTGGAACGACCCCGCCGCAAGCTGCCTGCCATTTCAACCCGTTGCACGCCTGGCACCGCTTGCAGGCGGGCGATTAAGCGGACGGCAAACGGATAAGCACGCCCAATGGGAATCCGCTCCGAACGCCGTTTATAGGCTTCAATGCCGGCGAGGATGCGCGCTTCGGACTTTTCACCCATGCCCGGCAAACTGCGCAGTTTGCCCGCTCTAGCCGCTGCTTCAAGCTCTTGCAAGGTGGTAATGCCGAGTTCTTTCCAAAACAGGGCGATCTTTTTGGGGCCTAAGTCTGGGACCGGGAGCATTTCTGCCAAACTGGGTGGCACTTCTGCAGTTAACTTCTCCAAAAAGCCCAGCTTTCCGGTGGTGAATAACTCCTCGATCTTTTCGGCAATGGCTTTGCCAACGCCGGGAATTTCGGTCAGCTTACCAGATTGCCAAATATCAAACGCCTCTCGGTTCAGCTCGGCAAGCGATTCGGCTGCCTTGCGGTAAGCCAGCACTTTATAGATTACCTCGCCCTTGATTTCGGAGAGGTCAGCAATCTGTTCGAAAATTTCCGCCAATTGGCGGTTGGTGAAGCGGTGGAACGTCACGCTTAGCGCTCTACGACCTGAACACCTTTCCAAAAGGCGATGTAGCCCTTGATTTGTTTGGCAGCCTCTTTGGGTTCAGGGTAGTACCAAGCTGCATCACGATTGATCTGGTCTCCCACTTGGAGATGATAGTAACTGGCAACCCCTTTCCACGGGCAAGTGGTATGCGTATCGCTGGGCACCAGATACTCCTGGCGTACCGCTTCAGGCGGGAAGTAGTGATTCCCTTCGAGGAGAATGGTTTGATCGCTTTCTGCAAGCACTTGGCCGTTCCAAATTGCTTTCATGTTTTTTCTATGCCTTTCTGCAGATGGATAAGATCAAGGGATAATTTGTCCCGAAAAATTATACCAATGAACTCTAAGAGAGATGAGTCAAACTGGCAACCCCCACTTGGTTGCGACCGCTCTGTTTGGCGCGATAGAGGGCTTGATCGGTGCGCTCGATGAGCGCTTTAAGGGTATCTCCTGCTTGCAACTCAGCCAAACCGACACAAATTGTCGTGCTAATCACCTCTCCATTGTGGGGAAAACGAAGGTCGGCAATGCGGGTACGCAGGCGCTCCGCAGCCGGCAAGGCTTCTTGCAACGAAGTCTCTGGCAGAAGAACCACAAATTCGTCGCCGCCATAGCGAGCTACGATATCGACTTGGCGCAACTCTGCCCTGCAGTTGGCACTGACCGCAGCCAAAATCTTATCTCCCATGAGGTGGCCATACGTATCATTGATTTCCTTAAACCGGTCAATATCAATCAGAATTAAGGTTAGAGGACGATGAAAACGATGCGCGCGCAAGAGCTCGTGTTCAGCCAGATCCCAAAAACCGCGTCGGTTGTACAGGCCGGTCAGGGGATCTGTGATGGCTTGTTGCTGCACCGCAGCATGGAGTTGAGCATTGCGCAGGGCGGTTGTCGCTGTAGCGGCAAAACTTGTCAACAAGCGCAAGTCAGCGGGGGTGAAGGCGGCTTTATGGGTTGATCCCAGCGAAAGGGCTCCATAGACGCGTTCTTCGGTGAGTAGCGGAGCAACGATCAAGGAGGAGATGAGTGGCATATCAGGAAAATCTGCCTCTACTCCAACCGAATCTTCCATTTGGATATCTTCGATTAGGAAAGGTCGGCGGTGGCGAACTGCTCGAGCGGAATAACTCTCCACGGCCGTCGGTTTGAATAAGCGGATGCGCGACGCCTCACCTGCTTGTGTGGCGCGAACCTGCAACTCACCGGTCTCCGGTACAACCAGATGTAACAGGCCGGCCTCCGCAGCCGGGATGGCACTGATGGCAGCATCTAGAATTTGCCCCAACAAGGCCTCTAACTCCAGCGTAGAAAGTAACGCTGTAGTGGCTTTTTGTAAGGCGTCCAGTTCTTTGGCGCGATGTTGAGCAATTTCCAGGGCATGTTCTTTGGAGATCGCCAAAGCAATTTGATTGGCAGCTTGTTCTCCAAAGGCAAGCTCCATTGGGCTAAACGCATGGCGAATACGGTAGGAAATCAAGATCACCCCTAGTTTTCTCTCATCGGCAATCAGCGGTAAAGCCAAGAGGCTTTGGCTCTCTAACCGCTCGACTAAACGGGGGTTGATCCAGGGTGAAATGGAGGGTTCAGCAATGGGAATGACACGTTCACTGTTGACCAGAGCACTGCCAAGCACCTTCAAGGCTGGCTCTCGCAGAGGGCTGTTGATCCATTCGGCTTGATAACCGTGAGCGTGGTAGATCAACGGATATTTTTGTTGTTCATCCCACAAGGCAAATAAGCAAGTATCCGCCGAAAACAAATGACAGATTTGATCACTGAGTGCGGTTATCATCGAATGGAAACTGCGGGCTTGTAAGGCTTCTCTAGTAATTTGATTGAGCAGTGCCAACGATTGTTCGCGTTGGGCTAATTCGCGTTGGCGTTGTTCAGCTTCGCTTTGGCGGCGCTGTTGCTCTTTATAGTGAAAAACATTCTGGAGTGAAATCGATACCAAGTTGGCGACCGCATACACCACACTCAATTCCTCAGGTGTGAAGGGATTCGTGCGTTGGCTTGCAACCATCAGTTGTCCAAAATGAGCGGTCGCATTGCGCAAAGGCGCACGGATGCGCAAGACCGCGGTAGCAGGTTGGGATGACGAAGGTAACGAAGAAGTCTGCGATGGCGATGACAATGGCTCTCCTCGAAAGTTTGATATTTGTTTCAGTTCAGGCTCTTTGGGTAGCTCCGCTGAATGTGAAAAAATGCGTCGCTTGCCACTTCCCTGCTCTTGCAGGATAATGTAAGCGCGTTGATACCCAATTTCCTGCTCCAAGGTCTGGATGGCCGTTCGACAAATTTGCTCTTCGTCTCTCAGCGTTGCCAGACTCGAACTTAGATCGATCAATGCCTTCTGATTGTGAATGCGGCGTTCGCTTTGGAGTAATTGTTCTGCGAGGCGTTGGTTTAAGGAATAATATTTGCGGTAAATCAATTCAATGATCCCATAAGCGATCAAGCTGCCAATACCCCAGTGAATCACATGACCCCAAACCAAACGGCCGTAGAGAGATTGGACAAATAGCGTGGCAGTAAGGATGAAAATGACAGCAATTTGGGTTAAGAGTTTCAAGCGCAGCCATTTTTTGCGGCTGTCAACATCCATTCGTTTACCCCGTTTCTTTACGCTCTTGATTCTCCTCAAGTGGCAAAAAACCTCGGCCGAGGATTTCCTGCGCTGGGATGACGATCACAAAGGCTTTTTGATCGACTTTGCGGACGGAGGATTTGAGTTGGTTGATTTCGGTTATCGTCAAAGCGCAAATCAATATGCGGTGTTCCTTGCCGGTGTACATGCCGGTGCCGGCCAAGGCTGTGACGCCGCGGTGCATATCCTTTAGGATAATCTCCGCAATTGCTTGTGCTTGGTCGGTAATGATCATTGCCACCAACTGCTTGCGGCGGCGAGAGGGGCGGAACCACGGTTTGCCGGCTTCAGCGGTCGGCTGACTCAGCGGCAGGCCGCGCGTCTCTTCCAGATAGCGGGGCAAAACTTCGCCGCTTGCCTGCTGCAGGGGAGCAGTCGCCAAACTGATGGCAGCCATGAGGAAGTAAAAAAGAATTCCCCCCGCTAGGACCACAATGCCAGGAATGCTGCCAATGGCTGCCCGCTGCATCAGCTCATCCCAATGGGCGATCATGGTCGGATACATGGTCAGCTTGGCAAGCCATGAGATGCCTAAGATTAAGTAAATCCACAAATAATTACGGCGCAGACGTCGTCCAATGGCTTCCCACATGGAGATGGGAAAATCGGGGTGGAGCAGGTTTTCAGCCAGGCTCTCTGCCCAATCCGGGGCAGGGTGGAAGGGAGGCACCAGCATAGCAGCGTAGAAATCCGTCTCCATCAGGCGCACTCGATAGGACCACAATTCGTAGTAACGGTATCGACGCGCCTCGATGTAGAGGAACAGGGTGATCAAGAGCGTGTTCAGGATGATCACCCCATGAAAACCATTTGGGTCAAACGCCAAGGCAATGGCTGCGCCGGTAGTGATGACCGCCCAGTTGGTGGTCGCATCCAGCCGCTGCCGCCAGACATTGGCACGCTGGACCTCGGCGCGGAAGAAGTGCACCATTGCCGTGGTAAATTCGCTCGCCTTTAGGCGATAACCGCGGTAGGTCCACACCGCCTCGGAGGTTGTAGATGAAGCCTCCTCTGGAGCAGACGACTCAAAGGGCGATGTTTCGGTTTGCTTCTCCTCGTTTGTTGCCATTTTACAATAGTTAGATTTTACACCCAAGTCGGTTCCCGGTATACTCCAAAGACACGCTTCATCACGCCGATAATCTCGCCTAGCGTGGCGTAGGCGCGCACGGCCTCCAAAATGTAGGGCATGGTGTTTTCACTTCCTTCGCAGGCGATGCGCAGCCGGTCAAGAGTTTGCCCAACGCGTCCGTTGTCGCGCTCCTGACGCAACTTGCGCAGTCGCTCGATCTGGCGCGGGTAGCCCTGCGGATCCATTTCTAATAGCGGGATGGTGATCGGTTTCTCATCCTGATAGGCGTTAACGCCGACAATGCGGCGCTCGCCTCGGTCGATTTCCTGCTGATAGCGATAGGCTGAGTCGGCAATTTCGCCTTGGAAGAAGCCTTTCTCGATCGCCGGCAGAACGCCACCCAAGGCTTCGATGCGGCGAAAATAGTCATACGCCTGCCGCTCGAGGCGATTGGTTTGTGCTTCGACAAAGAACGAGCCCCCCAAAGGATCGACCGTGTTTGCCACCCCCGATTCCTCGGCAATAATCTGTTGAGTGCGCAGGGCGATGGTCACCGCTTGTTCGGATGGCAGGGCAAGGGCTTCATCCATGCTGTTGGTATGCAGAGACTGAGTGCCCCCTAACACGGCTGCTAAGGCTTGAATGGCAACGCGCACGATATTATTTTCGGGTTGCTGGGCAGTGAGCGAAACGCCGGCCGTCTGGGTGTGAAAACGCATCAGCCAAGAACGGGGATTCTGTGCCTTGAACGTGTGGCGCATCTCGCGCGCCCAAATCCGCCGCGCGGCGCGATATTTGGCAATTTCCTCAAAGAAGTCGTTATGGGCATTGAAAAAGAAGGAGAGGCGGGGAGCAAATTCATCGATCGGCAAGCCGCGTTGCAGTGCCCAGCGCACATATTCCATGCCATCCGCCAAGGTGAAAGCCAACTCTTGAGCAGCAGTTGCCCCGGCTTCGCGAATATGATAGCCCGATATGCTGATTGTATTCCATTGAGGTAAGTAGCGCGAGCCGTATTCGATGGTATCGACCACCAAGCGCATGGAGGGTTCGGGCGGGAAAATATATTCCTTTTGAGCAATATACTCTTTTAGGATGTCGTTTTGAATCGTACCGCGCAATTGGTGTGGTTGAACCCCCTGTTTCTCAGCAGTGGCAATATACATTGCCCAAATGACAGCGGCGGGCGAGTTGATGGTCATGCTGGTCGAAACTTTGTCGAGCGGGATCCCGTCGAGTAAGATTTCCATATCTCGCAACGACGAGACAGCAACCCCGCACTTGCCAAACTCCCCTTCAGCTTCTGGTGCATCGGTGTCGTAGCCCATTAAAGTTGGTAGATCAAAGGCAATCGATAATCCGGTTTGTCCTTGTTCTAAAAGATATTTGAAACGGGCATTGGTTTCTTCAGCCGTGCCAAAGCCAGCGAACATGCGCATTGTCCACAATCGACCGCGGTGCAGGGTTGGATGGATACCGCGCGTAAACGGGTATTCACCGGGAAAGCCCAAATCTTGCAGGTAGTCAAGGTCTGCCACGTCTAAAGGCGTATAAAGCCTTTCGACAGTTTCGGATGAGGTGGTCATGAAGCGATTTTGGCGTTCTGACAGGCGCTGGAGGCTCTCGGTGAGGGTGGTGTTCTGCCAGGCTTGAAAGGCTTCTTTTAGTTCAGATAATTTCTCCCGATCATACATCCCTACCTCCTTTGGCATAGTTTAACGGGAGTGAAAAAACTTAATAGCTCACCTTACGCAGTAGCACGAGATTTATCTCGTGGTTTCAGATGACATGGATGTCGCTTACGCGGTAGCACGAGATTTATCTCGTGGATTTAGGCGACATGAATGTCGCGGCACGAATGAA